>JBBWZO010000132.1:0-8540 GCA_039649125.1 Massilia sp.
CGCGCGGATCGTCAAACCCTTGTTCAGCGCATTCCCGATCGGGACCGCGTTGAAGGTCGGCCCGTACACGCCCACGATGGACACGTTGCCGCCCTTGCGCACCGAGTTGATGGCCCAGTGCAGCGCGGTGGCGGCGCCCGCCTGCAGCATCATCCAGCGCCCGGTGATGGTCTGGGCCAGGCTGCCCGACGCCTCGCAGCCGACCGCGTCGATGCAGACGTCGGCGCCGAGCCAGTCGGTCATCTTCTTGATGTGCAGCGCCATGTCGCCCACGTCCTTGAAGTTCACCACTTCGCACTGGGCGTAGTTCTTCACGAACTCGAGGCGGTAGTCGACCTCGTCGACGACGATCACGCGCCCGGCGCCGAACAGCCAGGCCGACTTGGCGGCGAAGATGCCGACCGGGCCGGCGCCGAACACGACGACGGTGTCGCCTTCCTCGATGTCGCCCATTTCGGCGGCCTGGTAGCCGGTCGGCAGCGCGTCGGTCAGCAGCACGGCGTCTTCGTCGTGGATGTCGTCAGGGATCTTGATCGGGCCGACGTCGGCCATCGGCACGCGCACGTACTCGGCCTGGCCGCCGTCGTAGCCGCCGGCCGTGTGCGAATAACCGTAGATGGCGCCGACGGCGGTCGCCTGGGCATTCGTGTTGTGGCAGTTACCGTAGAGTTCTTTCTGGCAGAAGAAGCAGGAGCCGCAGAAGATGTTGAAGGGCACCAGCACGCGGTCGCCCACCTTCAGCGTCGTGACCATCGATCCGACGTCCTCGACGATGCCCATGAACTCGTGGCCGAAGGTATGGCCGATGCGGGTATCGGGCACCATGCCGTGGTACAGGTGCAGGTCGGAGCCGCAGATGCAGGCGCGCAGCACGCGCACGATCGCGTCGCCGGGATGTTCGATGACGGGATCGGGCTTGTGTTGGGCGCGAACGCGATAGGGCCCCCGGTAGTTCATTGCCAGCATAAATTCCTCCTCGAAAGTTTTGCGTGACCGCCGCTGGATGCGGAGGCGCGATTTCTAAACTTATGTCAAACCGCTACGAATTCCAATAAGCGCACGGAAACGAATGCTGGTTTTTTTAACCGATCTTCCACTCTTTTTGCCGACTGTTCGCAGCAGGAAAGCCAAACTTCCTGTCAGCATCAAAGCTGGGCGCGCATCCACAGCCTGTTTGCCGACGCTTACAACTGGCGCGCCTCGAAGGTATTGCACTGCTCGACTTCGCCGCTTTCGAGGCCGCGCTTGAACCAGCGCACCCGCTGCGCCGAACTGCCGTGCGTAAACGAGTCCGGCACCACCGTGCCCTGCGAGCGCCGCTGCAGCGCGTCGTCGCCGATGGCGGTCGCCGTGGCCAGCGCCGATTCAACGTCGCCCTGTTCGAGGAAGGCTTCCTTCTGCTGCGTGTGGTGGGCCCAGACCCCGGCGAAGCAGTCGGCCTGCAGCTCGAGCCGCACCGACAGCGCATTGCCCTGGGTTTCGGACATCGATTGCTGGGCCTGGTGCACCTTGTCCGACACGCCGATCAGGTTCTGCACGTGATGCCCGACCTCGTGCGCGATCACGTAGGCCTGGGCAAATTCGCCGCCGACGTTGAAGCGTTGCTGCATCATGCGGAAGAAGCCCAGGTCGATGTAGATCTTGCTGTCGGCCGGGCAGTAGAACGGGCCGGTGGCGCTGTTGCCGGTGCCGCAGGCGGTCGGGATGCGGCCCTCGAACAGGGCAAGCCTGGGCGGCTGGTAGGCCGCACCCTGTGCGCGGAACAGCGGCGTCCAGGCGTCTTCGGTATAGGCCAGCACCGTGCGTACGAAGCGGGTTTCCCGGTCGTTGGCCGGTGGCCCATCGGGGGCGCGCTGCTGCACCTGCGGCGCCGGGCCGCCGCCGCCGAGCATGCCCAGCACGGTGCCCGGATCGACGCCGAAGAAGAGCGAGGCCACCAGGGCGATCGCGACCGTTCCCAGCCCGACCGACTTGCCGCCGATGCCGAAGCCGCCGCCGCCGCCGCGGTGGTCCTCGACGTTGCTGCTCTCGCGGTCGCCCTCCCACTTCATCGCGGCCTCCGCAAGTCGGAGGAATTCATGCTTTCCCTGGCATCCTTCAGGCGAAATTCGTCGTCGAGCGCAAGGCCGGCGCGGGCGTCGTCGTTGAGGGTGCGTTCATGCCGTTCGCGCTCGACTTCACGGTCGACGCGCCGGTGTTCCTGATCCGGGAGCAATGGTTTCATGCTGGTCCTTGGTCTGGTTCACGCCCCGCCGGCTGTCATGCCGCCTGGAGGCAATGATGCCAGTATGGACGCCTCGCGGCGCCCGGTATGTTCGGGCATTCACATAAAGAACCTTGCCGGGACGACAAGGAGGCGGGCGGCACGGCAAGCGGCTGCTGTGTACGCCAGCGCACAGAAGGAAAGCCGAGCTTGCCCGATGCTGGCTGCATGACCGCCACCACCATCGATCCAGACGCCCTGCTCGCGCTCGGCCAGGCCCTGCAGCGCGCAGGCTACCAGTTCACCACCGTGACCCCTGCCACCCACCGCCGCGTCAACGGCCGGCCCGCCAACGAATGGGCGGCCGACCTGCGCGGCGTGTTCGGCTGGAGCCGGCCGTTTCGCGAGGATACGCTCCCGGCGGAGATCCTGGCGCTGATGCGCCGAGCCGGCGTCGTGGCCGAGCGCAAGGGCGGCCTGTGCGCCACCGTGCGCGCCTCGACCATCGGCGAACGCCTGTACTTCCATTCCGCCTTCCCGACGCGCGACGAGGACGCCGTGTTTTTCGGTCCGGACACCTACCGCTATATCGCGGCGACGAAGCGGGCGATGGAAACCATGGCGCCGCCGGCCCGCGCGGTCGACATCGGCGCCGGCGGCGGGCCGGGCGCGATCGAAGTGGCGGCGCGGTTCCCGCAGGCGCAGTCCGTCGCGGCCGACATCAACGAACGCGCGCTGGCCCTGGCGGCGGTGAACGCGCGCCTGGCCGGCACGGGCAACGTGGAAGCGCGCCACAGCGACCTGCTGAAGGACCTGGAAGGCGGCTTCGACCTCGTGCTGTCGAACCCGCCCTTCATTCTCGACCCGGACAAACTGCGCTACCGCCACGGCGGCGACATGCGCGGCGCCGGCCTGTCGCTGGCCATCGTCGAGGCGGCGCTCGAGCGCCTGAACCCGGGCGGCACCCTGCTGCTCTACACCGGCATCGCCATCGTCGATGGCCGCGACGAATTCCTCGAGGCCATCCGGCCGCGGCTGGACCAGGCCTGCGCCGGCTGGCGCTACGAGGAACTCGACCCGGACATCTTTGGCGGCCAGCTCGATTGCGATGGCTATGAAGAGGTGGAGCGGATCGCGGCCGTGTGGCTGGAGGCGCAGAAACGCTGAACCGGGCGCCGGCCTGCTCCGCTCATTGCTTGCCCGGCTTGTCCGCCCGTTCCGCCAGCGCCGCCAGCACCGCCAGCACCGAGGCGAGCACCAGCAGTCCCGCGCTGGCGCCGAAACTGGCGCGGTAGCCGCTGGCGTCGAACAGCAGGCCGCCCGCGGTCGCGCCGAGCATGATCGCCAGCTGCACCACCGCCACCATCAGTCCCCCACCCGCTTCGGCGTCGTCCGGCAGGGATTTGGCCAGCCAGGTCCACCAGCCGACCGGCGCCGCGGTGGCGATCAGACCCCACACCGCCAGCAGGATGCCGGTCGCCGCCAGCGAGCTCCCGAACGCAATCAGCGCCAGGGCGATGACGGCCATCGCGGCCGGGATGAGCACCAGCGTGCGGTACAGCCCCTTGTCGAGGAAGCGCCCGATCAGGACCGTCCCGACAAAGCCCGCCACGCCGAGGACGAGCAGCAGCAGCGACAGGGTCGCCACGCCGACGCCGGTCACGCTTTCGAGGAAGGGCCGCAGGTAGGTGAACAGCGCGAACTGCCCCATGAAAAACAGGCTGGCGCCGGCCATCCCGAAGGCGACCGCCGGCCGCCTCAAGAGCCGGAACACGTTGCCGGACGCCGCTCCACCAGCGGCAGGCATGGCGGGCAGGCTGGCGAACTTCCAGGCCAGGGCGATCGCGGCGATCGGAACGATGGCGAAGAAGGCGCCGCGCCAGCCGACGACGCCACCCAGGAAGCTGCCCAGCGGCGCCGCGACCACGGTTGCCAGCGCATTGCCGCCGTTGACGATCGCGAGCGCGCGCGGCACGTCCTGCGGCGGCACCAGCCGCAGCGCGGTGGCGGCCGACATCGACCAGAAGCCGCCGATGGCCACGCCGATGAGTGCGCGGCCGACCATGAAGCTGAAGTAATCCGGGGCGAAGGCGGCCAGGGTGCCCG
The DNA here is from genome assembly GCA_039649125.1 of Massilia sp. GTDB lineage: Bacteria > Pseudomonadota > Gammaproteobacteria > Burkholderiales > Burkholderiaceae_D > Telluria. Next base: position 4,310 of record JBBWZO010000132.1, read on the forward strand.
ATGCGATCATCAAGAGCGTAAGCGCCAGCAGCAGGGTCTTGCGGTCGAGCCGGCCGGCCAGCTTCGAGATGAACAGGCTGGTGAGCAGGGCAAAGGCGCCGGACACGCCGATGGCCTGCCCGGCCTGTCCTTCGCTGATGGCCAGCTCGCCCGCGATCGGCGTCAGCAGGCTGACCGGCATGAATTCGGAGGCGACCAGTACGAAGGCGCCGAGCGAGAGCGCGAAGACGGCGCCCCAGGAGGCGGGCGTTGCCGATGTTGCGTGTATTGCGGGCGTGTTCGTGCCTTCCGCGCGATCGGCGGACATTTCCAGGTTCATGGCGTTTGATTGAATCGTTGACGCGCCGCCGGCGGAATCAATCGCCGGCGGCGCGGTGGTGCGGTGGCGCGGCTGTTACGCTGCGAGGGTCGCGTTGTCGATGACGAAGCGGTACTTCACGTCGCCCTTGAGCATGCGCTCGTAGGCATCGTTGATCTGCTCGGCGCGGATCATCTCGATGTCCGCCACGATGCCGTGCTCGGCGCAGAAGTCGAGCATTTCCTGGGTTTCCGGAATGCCGCCGATCATCGAGCCGGCGATCGCGCGGCGCTTCATGATCAGGCCAAACACCTCCGGCGACGGATGCGGCGTCGAGGGTGCGCCGACCAGGGTCAGGGTGCCGTCGCGCTTGAGCAGCGCGATGAAGGTGTCGAGGTTGTGCGGGGCCGCGACCGTGTTGACGATCAGGTCGAAGCTGCCGGCGTGCTTCGCCATGTCCTCGGGATTGCGCGACACGACCACTTCATGGGCGCCGAGCTTTTCGGCATCCTGGCGCTTCGATTCCGAGGTGGTGAAGGCCACCACGTGGGCGCCCAAAGCGCGGGCCAGCTTGATGCCCATGTGGCCGAGGCCGCCGATACCGACGATGCCGACCTTCTTGCCGGGACCGGTGTTCCAGTGGCGCAGCGGCGACCAGGTGGTGATGCCGGCGCACAGCAGCGGCGCGACGGCGGCCAACTGCTCTTCCGGATGGCGCACGCGCAGCACATAGCGCTCGTGGACGACGATCTGCTCGGAATAGCCGCCCAGCGTGTGGCCGGGTGCGTCCGGCGTCGGCGAGTTGTAGGTGCCGGTCATGCGGTCGCAGTAGTTCTCCAGGCCCTCGTCGCAGTCGGGGCAATGCTTGCAGCTGTCGACGATGCAGCCGACGCCGACCAGGTCGCCGATGGCGAAACCGGAGACGTGGGCGCCGACGGCGGAAACGCGGCCGACGATCTCGTGGCCGGGCACGCAGGGATACACGGTGCCGGCCCACTCGCCGCGCACCTGGTGCAGGTCGGAGTGGCAGACGCCGCAGAAGGCGATGTCGATCTGGACGTCGTGCGCGCCGGGCGCGCGGCGGGTGATGGCGAGTGGTTCGAGCGGCTGGTCGCCGGCATGGGCGCCGTAGGCTTTGACGGTCATGGGAATCCTTTCGATGTGTGTTCGGTGGTCCGGCCCCGGTACGCGCGGGGCGGGCCAGTCAGGATAGCAATGGTAGCTGCAAAGGGGCGCGTCGGACGGGGCCGAACTTGCATGGCCTTATGAATGCCCATCATGAATAAGGGCCGGTATTCATACCGGCCCCTACTTAAAACCCGTTCTTAAAACCCGTTGGCGGCGCCTGCGCTTATTTCACTTCCTGCCACCACGGACGTCCGGCGTGCGGCGCCTTCAGGTTCAGCGGCTCGCCGATGACCGGGGTGGTGAACGACACGCCGCCGGCCTGCGCCAGCGCCGAAATACGCTCGAGCGGGTCCTGCCAGCGGTGGCGCGCCAGATCGAAGGTGCCGTTATGGATCGGCAGCAGCCAGGTGCCTTTCAGGTCGCGGAAGGCCCGCAGCGTCTGTTCCGGCTGCATGTGCACGTCCGGCCACTGGGCGTCGTAGGCGCCGGTCTCGACGAAAGCGACATCGAACGGGCCGTACTTCTCGCCGATCGCCTTGAAGCCCGCGAAGTAGCCCGAGTCGCCGCTGAAGTAGAGGCGCAGGTCGCCGGCAATGATCACCCAGGACGCCCACAGGGTCGAATTGCGGTCGCCCAGGCCGCGGCCGGAGAAATGCTGCGACGGCGTGGCGGCGAAGCGCAGTCCGTCGAGTTGCGTCTCCTGCCACCAGTCGAGCTGGCGTACCTTGGCCGGATCGACGCCCCAGGACACCAGGCGGTCGCCCACGCCCAGCGGCGCCAGGAAATGCGCCGTCCTGGGGGCCAGCGCCAGGATGGCGGCGTGGTCGAGGTGATCGTAGTGGTCGTGCGAGAGGATCACGGCCTTGATCGGCGGCAGCGCTTCGATGCTGATCGGCGGCGCATGGAAGCGCGCCGGCCCGGCCCACTGCACCGGCGAAGCGCGCTGCGAGAAGACCGGATCGAGCAAATAAAACTCGCCGGCCAGCTTGAGCAGGATGCTGGAGTGGCCGAGGCGGAACATGGTGTTGTCGGGAGCCGCCAGCAAGGCGTCGCGGCTGATGGCCTGCACGGGAACGCTGGCCGCAGGCACGGTGCCGGCTGGCTTGTCGAACATGAAGGCCCACCAGATCTTCGCCATCTCGCCGATCGAGTGCTCGCGCATCTTGACGGGATTGGTGAATTTGCCGTCGCGCAGCTGGGGCGAGTTGTGGCTCGGTTGCCTGGTGGAGCCCAGTGCGGTGCAACCGGCGATGGCGATGAGGAGGATGGAGATCGTACTGAGCAGGAAGCGCGTCATGGAGGGTGAATCGACTTTCTTGATGAGCGTGAGCGGTAAGCGTGAGCATCTTAGCGCACAAATTGACAGTAATCATTCTTTTCGGCAACTGTGCGCAAGAGGGAGGGCTCGGTTGATTGTCCCTGGCGACGATCATAGCCCGGCGGGAAGCCAAAAAACCTTGCAGGATCCGCATAGGCTTATGAGCCCCGTTCATGGATCAAGGGACGTATTACACGGTAGAATTCATGAACACCCGGCAACCGTGCGTCCGCAGCACGGTTCGGGTCCCACATTTCCAGGACGATGCGCATGGCCCGCGACAACCTCAACGATATCCTCGTGTTCCTTGCCGTCGCGCGCGAGCGCAGTTTTACACGCGCGGCCGCGAAACTCGGCATGACGCAGTCGGCGCTCAGCCACATCATCCGTTCGCTGGAAGAGCGCCTCGGCGTGCGCCTGCTCACGCGCACCACGCGCAGCGTGTCCCCGACCGAGGCCGGCGAGCGCCTGCTGCAGAACGTGGCGCCGCGCCTGGAAGAGATCGAGGCCGAGATCGCCGCCGTCAGCGACCTGGGCGACAAGCCCGCGGGCACGGTGCGCATCACCGCCATCGACCACGTGATCGACGACGTACTCTGGCCGCGCATCGCTCCCCTGCTGCCCCAGTATCCCGACCTGCACGTCGAGATCAGTTCCGACTACCGCCTGGTCGACATCGCCGCCGAGCGCTACGACATCGGCGTGCGCCATGGCGACCAGGTCGAAAACGACATGATCGCGGTGCGCGTGACGGCCGACGTGCCGATGCGCATCGTCGGTGCCCCCCAGTACTTCGAGCGGCGTCCGAAGCCGGCCTCGCTGCAGGACCTGATGAAGCACAACTGCATCAACCTGCGCCTGGCCAGCAGCGGCGGCCTGTATGCCTGGGAGCTCCAGCACGAGGGACAGGCGCTGGAAGCGCGCGTGCGCGGCCAGGCCGTCTTCACCAACACCTACCAGATGCTGGGCGCCGCCCTCAGCGGCTGCGGACTGAGCTTCCTGCCCGGCAGCATGGTCGATCCGCACGTGCGCGCGGGCCGGCTGGTGAGCGTGATGGAAGACTGGTGCCCGTCCTTCGCCGGCCTGCACGCGTATTACCCGAGCCGCCGCCATTCCTCGCGGGCGCTGGCGCTGGTGATCGACGCGATCCGGTATCGGGGCTGACAGACCGCCTCGGCTCATCTGCCGTACTGTACGCCGCTGGCCCTTTGCCTTCATTGGGACCAGCAACTTGTGCCGGAGGGATGTAGGGTGTGCGGCTATACCCGGGTGGCCGTGCTCACGCTGCGTGGACGCCGCCCACGCGTTCAGCCAGCGGCTGTGCAGCCGTGCGGTTTCTTTGGGTGTGGGTGAATGCGGAAGGCGGAGGCAAAGCGAAGGCAAAGCGAAGGCAAAGCCTGATTTGGCTCCCTGCGGGAGCATGGCGGGTGGGATTCGCCCACGTCCCGCGGGCCCGCCGCGCCCTGCAGGGCGACGGCTTTCGAATC
>JBBWZO010000142.1:0-6283 GCA_039649125.1 Massilia sp.
TGCAAAACGGCGACCGCACGGTCGTCTTCAAATAAACATAGGGTTCGAACGTTTCAATGGCACTCAAAGCGACCATCTACAAGGCCGACCTCCAGATTGCGGACATGGACCGCAACTATTACGCGGAGCACGGGCTCACCATCGCCCGCCATCCGTCCGAAACCGACGAGCGCGTGATGATCCGCGTGCTCGCCTTTGCCCTGCATGCGAGCGAGTCGCTGGCGTTCACCAAGGGCCTGTTCGACACCGACGAACCCGACCTGTGGCAGAAAGACCTGACCGGCGCCATCCACACCTGGATCGAGATCGGCCAGCCGGACGAGAAGCGCCTGTTGAAGGCCTGCGGCCGCGCCGAGCACGTGATCGTCTACAGCTACAGCGCGACCAGCCACATCTGGTGGAAGGGCATCGCCAACAAGGTCGAGCGCGCGCGCAACCTCACCGTCGTCAACATCCCGGCCGAGGCCAGCGCTGCCCTCGAAAAGCTGGCCAAGCGCTCGATGCAGCTGCAGTGCACGATCCAGGACGCCCAGGTGTGGCTGACCGACAGCGTCGATACGGTGCTGGTCGAACGCGAGACCTTGAAGGCCGCGGCCTGAAGCATATAATCCCCGTATCTCTTCTACCCGAGCCTGCCCGAACCGACCATGAACCGCACCTTCCTTGCCCTGCTGGCCGCCGGCCTGTTTTCCACCGGTGCGCTCGCCCAGGTGACCGTGACCGACCCCTGGGTGCGCGCCACCGTGCCGCAGCAGAAGAGTGCGGGCGCCTTCCTGCGCGTGCACTCAAGCGCCGATGCGCGCCTGGTGGGCGTGAGCAGCCCGCTGGCCGGGCGCGCCGAGCTGCACGAGATGGCGATGGAAAACAACACGATGCGCATGCGCCAGGTCGACGCCATCGCGCTCCCGGCCGGGAAGAGCGTCAACCTGATGTCGGGCGGTTACCACGTGATGTTCTTCGACCTGAAGCGCCAGCTGAAGGAAGGCGAAACGGTGCCGCTGACGCTGGTGCTGCAGGACGGGGCGAAGAAGTCCAGCAGCGTGACCGTGGAGGCGCAGGTGCGGCCCCTGACCTACGTGGCGCCGAAGGGGCCGCCGCAGGCGGCCGGGCATCACGGGCATTGAAGTGATCAGCCAAGGAGCGTAGGGTGGACCGGGCGGCGAACCGCTCCTGAGTCCACGCGTTTGCAGCGGTTGAGCGGCAACCAGGCTCTCTTGGTCTGCATCGTTTGCGGTGCTCTTGGCGCCACATGGCCTCATGCAATGAACGCGTGGACTCGTCATTGAGGCCCCCGGCCTCAATGACACCCTACGGTCGCAGCTGATCTGGAGATGACTACTGCGGCGACGCCCCAAGGCGCTTCACGTCTCCCGATCCCACCGTCGACTTGCTGACCCGCGGATCGCCGTAGTAGTTCACGTCGCCCGAGCCGGCGATGGTGACGGCCAGTTCGTTGCGCGGCCAGACCGTGGCTTCGCCGGAACCGGCCACCGTGACCCGGGCGCTGGTGGCCTGCACCCGGCCGAGGTCGACGTCGCCCGAGCCGCCGATCGAGACCGACAGCTTGCCGACGGTGCCGCGGCCGGCCTGCAGGTCGCCGCTGCCGCCGAGCGACACCGATAGTGCGTCGCTTTCCACGCCCTTCAGGTTGATGCTGCCCGAGCCGCCGATGTCCACCTGCAGGCGGCGTGCGCGCAGGGCGTCGGCGTCGATGCTGCCCGAACCGCCCAGCGCCAGGCGCTCGATCGAACGGGCCTGGACCACGACGCGGATCGATTTCGAGCGCAGGTTCAGGTTGCGGCGCGCCGGGCGGATCTCCAGGGTGCCGCCCTCGACCACGGTTTCCAGCAGCGGCAGCACGTTGTCGTCGGCTTCGATGGTGAGGCCTTCGCTGTTGCCGATGCGCAGTTCGACGTGGCCCGGCACCGACAGCGACAGGCCGTCGAAATTGCCGACCTGGCGCACCTGCTTGACGACCCGTCCGCTGCCCTGCACCTGCTCGCCGGCGCCGATCCACGGCGCGGCGACGGCGTGTGGGGCAGCCGCCAGGGTGCCCGCGGCCAGGCCGGCGGCGATGCAGGCGGCCAGCAGGGTGCGGCGGGCGAAGGTGGAAAGGGCTTGGTTCATGATGTTGTCCTCACGGTGTATCGATGCCCAGAATGTAAAGGCACTGCCCGGTGCCCGCGTCCGCTTTGCGACAGACTGCACAGGAAGGCGGCCAGAATGCATCTGCGCGGTAGTTCCGGTGAACTGCGCCCGGTCCGCAATTGATCTACAATCTTGCCCTTTTTGTTTTCCGGCTCTCCCGGTAAGGAAGTAGTGTATGAATGCGGCCCTGTTTTTCCTGGCCTTCTGTGTGGGCATCTTCATTTCGGTGCAGGCAGCCGTCAACAGCCAGCTGGCTGGCGCCCTGCATGCCAATTCGGTGGTGGCGGCCCTGATCTCGTTCACGGTCGGCACGATTGTGCTGGGCATCGCGGCCTTTGCACGCGGCGGCGTCGGCGACGCCCTGGGCGCATTGGCCCAGCAGCCGCTGTGGAAGCTGAGCGGCGGCCTGCTCGGCGCGGCCTTTGTCTTCGGCACCGTGTTCCTGGCGCCGCGCATCGGCCTCTTGAACCTGGTGGTGCTGGTGATCGCCGGGCAGCTGATGATGTCGATGGCGATCGATAACTTTGGCCTCGTCAACATGGCGGTGCGCAAGGTGTCGACGGTGCGCATGGCCGGCGCCCTGGTCGTGGTGGCGGGCGTCGCGCTGACGCTGTTCGGCGACCGGATTGTTGCGGCATTGGAACGCTGAATAATTTCTTAGCAACAGATGCAATTTCTAATTGGCATCGTTTTATAATGGTTGGCATTGTCTGAACGACACCCTGATTATAAAAAAGCCATCCCGATGGAATTCCACCAGTCCTCGCAAATCCCCACGCTGTCGTATGTCGAAAACGAAGACCACCCGGTCTTCGGCACCCTGGTCGAGCAGATCCTGCACCTGCTCAATTCCCGCCTGGTGTTCTCCGACATCATCATTCACCAGAACAGCCCCCTGATGCTGCGCCAGCCGAAAGGGCTGGTGGCAGTGACGGATTCGCCGATCACGCGCGAGGAGCTGGAAGAATTCTTCGAGGTGATCGAGCCGAACTGGGCCGAGCGCATCGCCGACCGCGCCTTTGACCGCTCGATCGACCTGCACACGGCGCGCATCCGCGCCAACTGTTTTACTTTCCAGGGCAAGAAGCGCCTCGGCTGCGTGATCCGCCGCTTCCCGAAGGAGCCGCTGCCGCTCGCCGAACTGGGCCTGAGCCCGGACGCGCAGGAGTTCGCGCGCCTGACCAGCGGCCTGGTATTGATCATCGGCGACACCTGCCAGGGCAAGTCGACCACCATCGCGTCGATGCTGGACGAGATCAACAAGCGCCGCTCGGGCCACATCATCACCATCGAAGACCCGGTCGAGACCCTGATCCCCCAGCGCAAGTGCATCATCACCCAGCGCGAAGTGGGCATCGATGGCGACGTCGAAAGCTATTACCTGGGCGCGCTTGACGCGCTGCGCGAGCGTCCGGACGTGATCGTGATCGGCGAGATCCGCGACGCCCGGACGGCGCAGGAGGCATTGGCCCTGGCCGAATCCGGTCCGCTGGTGCTGGCCACCCTGCACGCGCGTTCCACCGAAATGGGCCTGCAGAAGATGCTGCGCCTGCTCGGCAACCTCGATGCGCAATCGCAGGCGCTGGCGCATGCGCTGCGCGGGGTGCTGTGCCAGGCACTGCTGCCTTCGCTTGACGGCAACCGCTATTACCTGGCGACCGAATGCCTGACTCCGAGCGCGGCCGTGACGCGCCTGCTCGAAACGGGCGACATCGGCGGCATTCGCGCCCACATGAACGTCAGCACCGATCCTGGCTGCCACACAATGAACGACTCGCTCGAGCCGCTGCTGGCCGCGCACAAGGTCAGCGTCGAGGACGCCCGCAACGCGACCACGGACCGTATCGGCTTTGCCGACATGGTCTGATCAGTCGAGCGGCACGTTGCGGTAGCGGTTGACCTCGACGTTCGAGACCGGCGCTGCCGCGTTGCCCCAGCTGGCGCGCAGATAGCTCACCACCGCGGCGACCTGGTCGTCGTCGAGCTGGTGCCCGTACGGCGGCATACCGTACGGGCGCGGATTGCCCGCGGTGCCGGGCGGGAAGCCGCCGTGGAGCACGATGCGGATCGCGTTGACCGCCGGATCCATCGTCAGCACGCGGTTGCCGGCCAGCGCGGGGTAGGCCGGCGGCATTCCCTGGCCGGCGGCGCCGTGGCAGTCGACGCAGTGCTGCTCATAGATTTTCTTGCCTTGCGCGACGACCTGCCCGAGCGCAGCGCCCCCGGCCGCCGCGCGTGGCGCTGTGGCCGGGGCCGGCGGCAGCGCCTTCAGGTACAGGGCCATCGCCGTCAGGTCGGCGCCTGACAGGTGCTGCAGGCTGCGCGCAACCACTTCGGCCATCGGTCCGACTGCGGTGCCGCGCGGCGAGATTCCTGTTTGCAGCAGCTGCACGATGTGTGCCGTCTCCCAGCCACCGACGCCGGCTTCGTTACCGGCGCTCAGCGATGGCGCGTACCAGCCCAGCGTCGGGATCAGGCCGCCGCCAAGCCCCTCGGCGGGCGCACCCAGGCGGTTGCGGCTGCTGTGGCAGGCGCTGCAGTGGCCGAGACCCTCGACCAGGTAGGCGCCGCGGTTCCATTGCGCGTCGCGCCGGCTGTCGGCGGCGAACTGGTCCGGCTTGAAGTAGAGCAGGCGCCAGCCGGCCAGCAGCGCCTGCTGGTTGAACGGGAACAGCAGATCGTGCGGGCGGTTCGGCTGGCGCACCGGCGCCAGGCTCTGGAAGTAGGCGAACAGCGCGTCGGCATCGGCGCGCGCTACCTTGGTGTAATTCGGATAGGGAAAGACCGGATACAGCAGGCGGCCATCGCGCGATTTGCCGTTGTGCAGCGCGCGCCAGAAGTCGTCGGCATTCCAGGCGCCGATGCCGGTGTCGCGGTCGGGGGTCAGGTTGGGGCCGTAGAAGCGCCCGAACGGCGTGTCGAGCGCACGCCCGCCGGCGTAGGCGATGCCGCCGCGCGCCGTGTGGCAGGCAATGCAGTCGCCGGCGCGCGCCAGGTAGGCGCCGCGCGCGATGTTGTCCGCGCTCGGAGCCCAGGCGCCCGGGGAAGAGGAGGGCAGGTATTGCTCGCGCGGCCAGGCGGCAACCACCAGGACCACGAGCACGGCCGCGGCCAGCGCCAGCAGCGAGAGGACGATTTTTCTGGTCTTTGTCATTGGCGCTCCGGTGCACTGCCGCAGGCGAGCGGGAGCGGGCGCTTGATGGCGCTGGCGGGACGGGCGTCGGGCGCGACCGGCTGCGCCGCCAGCCAGGTGGAAATGGCTGACACGTCGGCCAGGGTCAGTCGTTCGGCAATCTGCGCCATGCAGTCCGGTGCGTGCGCACGCCGGTCCTTGTTGCGCCACGCCCCGAACTGGGCGTTGACATAATCACGCGGCAGGCCGAGCAGGCCCGGGATGGCCGGGGCGACCCCGGTCAGGCCGTCGCCGTGGCAGGCGATGCAGGCCGGCACCTTGAGCGCGGCGTCGCCGCGCAGCACCAGCTGGCGGCCGCGCTCGAGCAGTCCCTGCGGCATGGCGCCGGCGACCGGTGCCGGCGTCGCCAGGTGCTGGGCGGCGAAATGGCCGGCGATCTCGCGCAGGTAAGCCTCCGGCAAGTGATCGACCATATAGGTCATCAGCGGATACTGGCGGCGCCCGTCGCGGAAGTTGATCATCTGGTTGTACAAATAGCCGGCCGGCTTGCCGCCGATGCGCGGGAAATAGCTGTCGTTGACCGGTGCCCCATTGGTGTCGGTACGCGCGTGGCAGGAGGCGCAGGCGACGACGCGCTGCGCCAGCGTGTCGGGGACGACCGCGGGACGGTCGGCGGCGCGGGCGGGCAGCGTGGCCGCGCACAGCGCCAGGGCGGCGAGGCACAGCGATAGCGCAGGCGGTGCTGGAGTGGGCATCAAGGATTCCGTCAACATATGTATGAAATCATAACGATGAAATCATAACGCGGCGGCGAAACAAGGCCGCAGCACAGCGTCGCCGACCCGGCCTCATGCGTTCAGCGCTCGCTCAGGCCGCGCCAGTGGCGGTACAGGCGCAGCGCGACGTGGGCATCGTCGGCGGCATACAGGATCTGCTTTTCGGTCAGCTTCGGCAGCGACCAGTTGGTGGTGGTGATCTTTTTCGATTTCTGCAGCGCCTGGC
>JBBWZO010000154.1:0-22087 GCA_039649125.1 Massilia sp.
ATAGGTATAGGTGCCGTCGGACTTGCGCATCACGCGGTCCTTGTCGTCGCCGTAGTCGGTGGTCTTCAGCCACAGCGCGCCGTCCTGCTCGTAGGTGACGCCGGCGTCGACCAGGGCCTGCACGGCCGCTTCCACTTTACCGTCGGCGTAGAGCGAGGACTCGAGGTAGTAGTTGTCGAACTTCACGCCGAAGGCCTGCAGGTCGATGTCCTGCTCGTTGCGCAGGTAGGCGACCGCGAAGCGGCGGATCGATTCGATGTCGTTCGCGTCACCGCTGGCGGTGGCCGGTTCGCCGTCGCTGGCCGAGACCGTTTTCTTTGCCAGGAAATCGGCCGCGATGTCGGCGATGTAGTCGCCGTTGTAGGCGGACTCGGGCCATTCGGCGTCGCCCGGCTTGAAGCCGCGCGCGCGCGCCTGCACCGAGTTGGCCAGGGTGGCGATCTGGACGCCGGCGTCGTTGTAGTAGAACTCGCGCGTCACCTCGTGGCCCTGCGACTCGAACAGCGAGGACAAGGCGTCGCCCAGCGCCGCCTGGCGGCCGTGGCCGACGTGCAGCGGGCCGGTCGGGTTGGCCGAGACGAATTCGATGATGGCGTGGTGGCCGGCGCCCGACTGGCCGCGGCCGAACGCTGCGCCCTGTTCCAGCACGGTGCGCACCACCGACTGCTTCGCGCTGGCGGCCACGCGCAGGTTGATGAAGCCGGGGCCGGCAACGTCGGCCGACTCGACCAGGCCGGCGGCCTGCGGATCGGCCAGCAGGGCGGCGACCAGGCGCGTGGCCAGTTCGCGCGGGTTGGTCTTCAAAGGCTTGGCCAGCTGCATGGCGATGTTGCAGGCAACGTCGCCGTGGCTCGGATCGCGCGGGCGTTCCAGCACGATGTTCGGCTTTTGCTGCGTGGGGGTCAGTTCGGTGCCGGCGACGATCGGCGCAAGGGCGGCCTGGAAGAGGGCAACGATCTGTTGTTTTTGTTGGGCGAGCATAGAGTGTGTTCGGTAAGTTCGGTGAGGCGGTGGCGCGGCCACGGCAAACAAGAGATCATTATACTGGTTTGCTGCAGCGCCGAATACGCCGGCAAGTCGCATCCTTTAAGCCCGGCCAAAGGCATAGCCGGTACAATGTGGCCCTTTCCGTACCGACCCGCCACCATGACCGACAAGCGCCCGACGCTCACCATCAAGCCCAAGGCCGCCAGCGCCGCCAAGCCACAGGCAAAGTCCGCCAGGCCGGCCAATCCGGCTGCGCAGTATGCCAAGCCGAAGGCGCAGCCGGCCCGGCCGGGTGCACAGTCCGAGTCCAGGCCCGAGCCGAGGCCCGCTGCCGTGCGCCCGGCGTCGCAGCCGGCGGCCCCGGTGCGCCCGAGCCACGAGGTGAAGCCGCGCTTCCAGCAGGAGTACCGCCCCGACCTGCCGGGCGACTCGCTGGCGCTGGCGCTGCTCGGCGCCGCCGCCGCGGTGGCGGCCGTGCGCGCCGGCACCGCCCTGCCGCAGGCGCTGTCGCAGGTGTTTTCGCATTACGACGCTTCGCCGCAGGCGCGCGGCGCGATCCAGGACCTGGCCTACCGCACGATGCGCGGGCTGGGCCGTGCCGACACGCTGCTTGGCCTGATGACGACCAAGGCGCCGGACGTGCCGATGCTCGTGGGCCTGTTGTCGTGCGCGCTGGTGCTGCTCGATACGCCGGAGGGCGAGCGCGCCGCCTACGAGCCCTTTACCGTGGTCGACCAGGCAGTGACGGCAGCGAGCCGCCATCCCGACCTGGCCCATGCCAAGGCGATGGTCAACGCCGTGCTGCGCCGCTTCCTGCGCGAGCGCGCGGCGCTGGTCGAGGCGGCCGTCAAGCAGCCGCCGGCGCGCTGGAATTATCCGCAGTGGTGGATCGACGCCACCCGCGCCGCCTACCCGCGCGACTGGGAAGCGATCCTCGCCGCCGGCAATGGCCACCCGCCGCTGACGCTGCGCGTCAATACGCGCAAGACGAGCGTCGAGGATTACCTGCGCCGCCTGGATGAATCCGGCATCCAGGCCGACGTGGTCGGCCCGACGGCCCTGCGCCTGCGGCAGGCCACCAACGTGGCCCAGATCCCCGGCTTCCATGACGGCCTGGTGTCGGTGCAGGACGCCGGCGCCCAGCTGGCCGCGCCGCTGCTGGACCTCGCAGACGGCATGCGCGTATTGGATGCCTGCGCCGCGCCCGGCGGCAAGAGCGGCCACATCCTGGAGACGGCGGACGTCGAGCTGACCTCGGTCGATGCCGACCCGCAGCGCCTGGCGCGCGTGGGAGACAATCTGGGCCGCCTCGGCCTGTCCGCCACGCTGGTCGCCGCCGAGGCGCAGTCGATGGATTGGTGGGATGGCCGTCAATACGACCGCATCCTGGCCGACGTGCCGTGCACGGCTTCGGGCATCGTGCGGCGCCATCCGGACATCCGCTGGCTGCGCCGGAAGACCGACACGCGCCAACTTACAACACTTTCCGGACAGATACTCGACAATCTTTGGCAGATGCTGCGGCCCGATGGTAAATTGTTGTTTGTGACATGTTCGCTCTGGCCGCAGGAATCCGAGGCGCAGGCGGCCGCGTTCGCAGCGCGCCATCCCGACGCCATCCGCCTCGATGCGCCTGGCCAGCTGCTGCCGACGAGCGGCGCCGGAACCGACCATGACGGTCTGTTCTACGCCCTGTACCAGAAAAGAGGGGCCTGACGTTCCCGAACAAAACGCTCGATTAATTTAGGTTCCGGCCCACCTGTGACTTTACGATTTTTCCGCCTCCTCGCCTGCCAGCTGCTGCTGGTCTTCGCGTGCGCAACGGCGCAGGCGGCCGACGGGATCGACATCACGCTGGCGAGAATCGAGTCCTCGGAGGAGGGCTACCGCCTCGCCGCGAACTATTCGTTCGACCTGAACCGGGACCTCGAAGATGCCCTCCAGCACGGGGTCAAGCTCTACTTCACGACCGAAATCGAAATGGTGCGCCCGCGCTGGTACTGGCGCGACGACCGCGCCGTGTTCGCCAGGCGTACCATCAGCATTTCCTACGACGTGCTGCTGCGGCAGTACTATGTGTCCGTCATGGGCAGCGTCCAGCAGACCTACCAGACCCTCGACGAGGCGATGTTCCAGATCCGCCGCCCGAGCCGCTGGCTGATCGCGCCGAAAGGCGCGCTCAAGCACGGCGAGACCTACGAGGTCAGCCTGCGCATGTACATGAACCGCGAGCTGCTGCAAAAGCCGCTGCAGGTGAATGCCTTCAACAACTCGGACTGGCAGCTCGCCTCGAACCGGAAGACCTTCAATTACCGTGCGGAGTAAGGTGTGAACCAGGCCATGCGCTATGCGCTGGTGGTCGGCGGGGCGGTCGTATCGATCCTGCTGTTCCTGCTCGCCTCGGCTTCCGACAACTCCGGTTTCTTCGATCGTTATTACGCCTGGCTGCTGGGGCTGAACGCGACGATCGCCTTCCTGCTCCTGATCCTGGTGGTGGTCGCGCTCGGGCGCCTGTATTCGCGCTACAAGGCAGGGCGCTTCGGCTCGCGGCTGATGGCGCGGCTGGTGCTGCTGTTCGCCGGCATCGGCATCCTGCCCGGCCTCGTCATCTTCATGGTGTCGGTGCAGTTCGTGTCGCACTCGATCGAATCGTGGTTCGACGTCAAGATCGAGGCCGCGCTGCAGTCAGGCCTGAACCTCGGCCACGCCGCGCTCGACGAATCGCTGGCCGAACTGAGTGCCACCGGGCAGACGGTGGCCGCCACGCTCTCGGGCCAGGACGACGTCGGCGCCCAGCTGACGCTGTCGCAGCTCGTGACCGGCACCGAAGGCATGCAGAGCGCGATGCTGCTCGATGCCGGCGGCAAGCTCGTGGCCAGCGCCAGCGAAGACCGGCGCGCCGACCTGACCGGCGACCTGCCGAACCCGCAGATGGTGCGCCAGGCCGGCATGCCGGGCGGCTATGCCCGCGCCGAAGGCGGCATCGAACTCGATTTCGGCGAAGCGCCCGGCGGCCAGTCGAACGCGCTCGACGCCGTCACCGGCCTGCGCCTGCGCGTGGTGCTGGCGGTGCCCGAGCCGCCGGGCGCCGCGCCCCGTTACCTGCAGCTGATGCAGGCGGTGCCGGTCAACCTGGCCTCGAACGCCGAGGTGCTCAGGAGCGCCTTTTCCGAATACCAGCAACGCTCGTGGGCGCGCGCCGGCCTGCGCCGGATGTACATCGAAACCCTGACCCTGACCCTGCTGCTGGCCATCTTCGGCGCCATCGGCAGCGCCGTCCTGATCGCGGGGAACCTGGCCCAGCCGCTGCTGGTGCTCGCCGAGGGTACCCAGGCGGTGGCCGAGGGCGACCTGTCGCCGCGCCCGATCGTCGAGACCAACGACGAACTGGGCACGCTGACGCAGTCGTTCAATGCCATGACCGGCCAGCTGTTCGAAGCGAGAAGTGCAGTCGAACGCAACCGCGCGGCGCTACAAAGCGCCAAGGCCCACCTCGAATCGGTGCTGGCCAACATGTCGGCCGGCGTGCTCGTGCTCGATGCCGAAGGGACGGTCGTCAATTCGAACGACGCCGCCTGCCGCATCCTGCAGATGGAGCAGTGCAACCTGACCGGGCCGCTCTCGAAGATCGAGGGACTGGAAACCTTCGCCAATACCGTCACGCGCGCCTTCTCGGCGCAAAGCGCGCAGTCGGCGGCCGGCACCGCGCGCCAGCGCACCCACTGGCAGCAGGAGATCGAGATCCCCCGGCGCGGAGGCAGCGACGACCACGACACCACCTTGCTGGCGCGCGGTTCGCGCCTGCCGGTCGGCGCCGGCAGCGGCTTCATCGTGGTGTTCGACGATATCTCGGACGTGATCGCGGCGCAGCGTTCGGTGGCCTGGGGAGAGGTGGCGCGCCGGCTGGCACACGAGATCAAGAACCCGCTCACGCCGATCCAGTTGTCGGCCGAGCGGCTGCAGATGAAGCTGGAAGGCAAGCTGGAGCCGCTCGAAGCCGCGCTGCTGGCGCGGGCGACCAGCACCATCGTCAACCAGGTCGACGCCATGAAGCGCATGGTCGACGACTTCCGCGACTATGCGCGCACGCCGCCGGCGGTGCTCGAGCCGCTCGACCTGAACGCGCTGATCGAGGAGATCCTCAGCCTGTACCTGGCCGAGGACGCCACCGACATCATCCACGCTGCCCTCGATCCGGCGCTGCCGCGCGTGATGGGCGACCCGACCCAGTTGCGCCAGGTGATCCACAACCTGCTGCAGAACGCGCAGGACGCGCTGGCGGACAAAAGCGATAACAACGCGCGGGCTCCACGCATTGATATCGCTACCGAAATCATCCACTACACGGGCGCCGACGGCACCGCCGGTACCGCGGTGCGCCTGGTAATCCTCGACAACGGGCCGGGCTTCGCGCCGAAAATCCTGGCGCGCGCCTTCGAACCCTACGTCACCTCGAAGGCGCGCGGCACCGGCCTGGGCCTGCCGATGGTGAAAAAGATCATCGACGAGCACGGCGGGCGCATCGATGTCCAGAACCGTCCGGACGGAAGTGGCGCGTCAGTATTCATTTTGCTGTTAAAGTTAGCACAAGAGGCGAACTTGGCCGAAGCGTAAATCGGGCATAGAATCACGACTTGAATCACAACTATTGTTACCCCGGCTGGAGACGGAAGGCAAAGATGGCGAACATACTCGTAGTCGATGATGAAATGGGCATCCGCGAGCTGCTCTCGGAAATCCTGGGAGACGAAGGCCACGCAATCACGCTGGCGGAAAATGCGCAGCAGGCACGCGAAGCACGTGCGGCCGGGGCGCCCGACCTGGTCCTGCTCGATATCTGGATGCCCGACACCGACGGCGTCACCCTGCTCAAGGAGTGGCAGCGCGACGGTCTGCTGACCATGCCCGTCATCATGATGTCGGGCCACGCCACCATCGATACCGCCGTCGAGGCAACCCGCATCGGTGCCCTGAATTTCCTGGAAAAGCCGATCGCCCTGCAAAAACTGCTGAAAGCGGTGCAGCAGGGGCTGACGCGCTCCCAGGAAGTGGCACGGGCGCCGAGCCCGCCGCCGCGGCCAAGCATGCCGGCGCCGAGCGTCGAGGCGCCGCCGGCGGTCAACCCGATGTACGCGGCGCAGCCGATGCCGGCGCCCCTGAACGGCGCCCGCGTCGGCGTCGTCGGCCATGGCGAGACCCAGGGCTATACGCTGTCCTTCGACCTGCCGCTGCGCGAGGCGCGCGACGCCTTCGAGCGCATGTATTTCGAGCACCACCTGGGGCGTGAGGGCGGCAGCATGACGCGCGTGGCCGAAAAGACCGGCCTGGAACGTACCCACCTGTACCGCAAGCTGAAACAGCTCGGCGTCGAGCCGGGCAAGCTCGGCAAGCGGGGCGGATAAGAGTGCCTAACAAAACCTCCATAGCTGCGTTGCAGCTCCTCGCCGTACTGTCGTACTGTCTTCGTCGCCGCGTCGGGTGGCCGCATCCCTTGCTCTGAAGGGTTTGTCAGACGCTCCACGACCACGCACCGGCCCCGATCCCAACGAATTGGGGCTGGCAAAACCCTTTCCCATCCGGCTCTTCTGTGCGTCATCCCATTCCTACGGTGCTCGTCACCGGCCCCAGCGCGGCGGCGCGCGAAGCGGCGATCGCAGGCGCGATTTCCCCTGCTACGCCCCGTGACGATGCGGTTGCCATCATCCTCGAGGGGCTCCCGGACGGCAGTCCGTTCCTTGAACCTTCCGACCAAATCCTGATCTCGCGCATCGCTCCGGGTTGCCTGTGCTGCGCTGGAAATCTCGTGATGCGTGTTACATTGAATCGTCTGCTGCGCCAGCGGCCGGCGCGCCTGTACATCGGCGTTGCCGGTACGGCGCATCTTGATCAGTTGCGATCATGGTTAAGTAGCGCACCATACGATCAACTGTTGGCTCTCACGCCCGACCTGCACTCTTGAAATCGGTTGGGCGAGCCCCACCTCTTCACTGAAGTCAAAGCCCGCCACCCGCCGCCGCGTGGCCGGTTTAAAACTTGATCGAGAGAAGGAGTCATCATGAACATGATCTACAACAGCGAACAGTACAGCGTGGTCGAATTTGGCGTCGATCGCGACCTCGAAGCCCTGCGCTTCGGCGGTTACGAAATCGTCGACAAGGCGGGCCGCCGCGAAGCGTTCATCGGCGGCAAACTGGCACAATCGTTCCGCCGCGACGTCAACAACCTCATCGCAAGCGAGCCAACCATGGAAGAAATCGACGATTTCCTCGGCTCCTATGACACGCTGATGAGCCAGCCGGTGGTGCTGCACTAAGCACGCTCCCAGCGCTGGAGAACGACACCACAGACGGCCAGGGACACAACAGGATGCAGGCACCAGCATTGGCCGGTGCCGCGTTCGCCCTGGGCCTCCCCCGTCGTTTCTGCAATTCGTCATACCGCACCCTGTCGTACTGCACCCTGTCATACCGCGCGCCTGGCACGGCTTCCTGAAGCACCGCAGCAGCACTTCCTCCGGATTACCTCAGCAAGCACAGCGACGCACCATTCCCTTGGCCGTGACGCCCTACTGGGCCGCCATGGTAAGCTGCGCACCATGTGCCAACTTCTTGCAATGAACTGCAATGTCCCGACCGACATTGTGTTTTCCTTCACCGGCTTTGCCCATCGCGGCGGGCGCACCGATACCCACCACGACGGCTGGGGCATCGCCTTTTTCGAAGGCGCCGGCGTGCGCCACTTCGTCGACCACCAGGCCGCGATCGTCTCGCCGATCGCCGAACTGATCAAGCGTTACCCGATCAAGTCCACGAATGTCGTCGCGCATATCCGCAAGGCCACGCAAGGCCAGGTCGCGCTGGAGAACTGCCATCCGTTCGTGCGCGAACTCTGGGGCCGCTACTGGGTATTCGCCCACAACGGCGACCTGAAGGAGTACACGCCGCACCTCGATGGCGCCTTCCGCCCGGTCGGCAACACGGACAGCGAAAGGGCGTTCTGCTTCCTGCTGCAGGAATTGCGGCGCCGCTTCGGCGACACGCCTCCAGGCCTGCCGGCGCTGCGCGCGGTCTTGACCGAGCTGGTGCACGCGGTGTCGCAGCACGGCACCTTCAACATGATGCTGTCGGACGGCACGGCCCTGTTCGCGCACTGCTCGACCAAGCTCAGCTACATCGTGCGCCAGTACCCGTTTGCCGCCGCCAGCCTGTCCGACGAAGACCTGTCGGTCGACTTTTCGCAGGTGACCACACCGAACGACCGCGTCGCGATCATCGTCACCGAACCCCTGACGACGAACGAGACCTGGACCGCCTTTGCGCCCGGCGAATTGATGCTGTTCGTTGATGGCGCCCCCGTCGCCCCCGATCTTTAAGAGCGCCCGACAAAACCTCCATAGCTGCGTTGCAGCTCCTCGCCGTACAGTCGTACTGTCTTCGTCGCTGCTCCTTGCTCTGAAGGTTTTGTCAGGGGCTCTGCGTCTCCGGCATCTTTTTTGTTTCAAAATGATGCCAAAAATCCACTAATTATCGGGAATGGAGTAGAGTGGGTGGCTTGACTGTGACCACGGGACCGTGATGACCGATACCGCCAGCCTCGACCAGGCATCCCAGCCTTTGCAACTACGCAATTTCTACCTGGCGCGCCAGCCGCTGCTCGACCGCAACCAGGCGCTGTTCGGCTACGAACTGCTGTTCCGGAATACCCCGGCCAATGCAGCCGACATCGATTCCGACCTGGGCGCCACCGCCGGCGTGCTGGCCCATGCGGCCCAGCTCGGCCTGCCGCGGGCCGTCGGCGACGCGGTCGCCTTCCTGAACGTCGACACCGAAGTGTTGATGAGCGATATTTTTGCCTTCCTGCCGCGCGAGCGCACCGTGATCGAGCTGGTTGGCTCGGTCGACGCCAGCGAGCCGGTGCTGTGGCGCCTTGCCGAGCTGAGCGGCCACGGCTTCCGCTTCGCCGCCGAAGCCAGCGCCCACGGCAGCCGCCTCAGGCGCCTGCTGCCGCTGCTCGACTACGTCAAGGTCGACCTGCGCGCGATGCCGGCGGTGACCATGTTAAGCCTGGTTCCACGCTTGCGGGGAACCGGAAAATACCTGATCGCCGAGAAGGTCGAGAGCCAGGCCGAGTACAAGACCTGCCTCGACCTCGGCTTCGACTATTTCCAGGGCTTTTATTTCGCACGGCCCTCGGTGATCGCCGGGCGCAAGCTGTCGCCCTCGCAGCTGGCCGTGGTCGAGCTGATGAACCTGGTTACCTCCGATGCCGACAACCGCGATGTCGAGCGCGCGATCAAGGGCGACGTGACGCTGTCGATCAACCTGCTGCGCATCGTCAACACGCCGGCCGCCGGGCTGCGCCAGCGCGTCGAATCGCTCAGCCAGGCTCTGGTCGTGCTGGGACGGCGCCAGCTGCAGCGCTGGCTGCAGATCATGCTGTATGCCGAACCGCAGGTTCGCGGAAATGCGCATGGCCACACCCATACCCCGCTGCTGATGCTGGCCAGCACCCGTGCGCGCCTGATGGAATTGCTGGCCCAGCGTCTGCGCCCGGGCCAGCGCCAGGTGGCCGACATTGCCTTCACGGTCGGCATCATGTCGCTGATGGACACGCTGTTCTGCGTGCCGATGGCCGACCTGGTCGAGCAGATTCCCGTCAGCGAGGAAGTGTCCCAGGCGCTGCTGGGCCGCACCGGCTTCTTCGGCGAACTGCTGCGCCTGGCGGAATCGATCGAGCAGATGGAAGACGGCGCCGGCGCGGTGCTGCCCACGCTGCGCGCCCTGGCCGACAGCGGCGACGACCTCGTCGAGCTGGAAATGGCGGCGTTCGAATGGAGCGACAAGGTGGTGCGCTACGCCCTGTAAGCAGCAGGTTCTGCCGAAACTTTGAGCTGCCGCAGTATCCCGGCGGACCGGGCGCGAGATGCTCTTGAGTAAAAACAGGGAGTGTCCATGGAGCTGCTGCTGGAAGTATCGGGACTGGCAAAGTCCTACGGTACGCGCCGTGCCGTCGATGGTGTCTCGTTCGGACTGGCGGCCGGGAAGACGCTCGGGCTGATCGGCCCCAACGGGGCCGGCAAGTCGACCATGGTCGGCATGCTGTGCGGGCTGCTGGCGCCGGATGCCGGACAGGTGCGCATCAAAGGGATGGCCGTCGGCCCGGGCCTGAACCAGGCCAAGCGCCGCATCGGCCTGGTTCCACAGGACCTGGCGCTGTACGAGGATCTGCCGGCGGAGGACAACCTGGTGCTGTTCGGCGCCCTGTACGGGATCCCGCGGCGCGCGGGGCGCGCGCGTGCCGCCCAGGTGCTGGAACAGGTGAACCTGCTCGACCGTGCGCGCGACAGTCCGTCCACCTTCTCGGGCGGGATGAAGCGGCGCCTGAACATCGCCGCCGCCCTGATGCACGCTCCCGAACTCCTGATTCTCGACGAGCCGACGGTCGGCGTCGACCCGCAGAGCCGCAACGCCATTTTCGACATCCTCGAGGGCCTTAAGGCCCGCGGTTGTGCGCTGGTCTACACCAGCCATTACATGGAAGAGGTGGAGCGCCTGGCCGACCGGATCATGATCATCGACGGCGGCAAGGTACTGGCGGACGATACCCCGGCGGGGCTGCAGCGGCGCCTGCCGTCGCAAGCCGCGCTGCGTGTCGAGCTGGCCGCGCCGCCCGCGCCGAAACTGCTCGACGGTCTGCGCGCGATGGCCGGCGTGGCTTCGGTACGCGCGCACGACGGGGAGCTCGAGATCGGCCTCGTGCACGAGAGCGGGGCCTTGCCGGTCATGGGCTGGCTGGACCGCTCGGGCTGCGCGGTGCGGGGCTTTGCGACCGCGCGCACCCGCCTCGAAGACATCTTCCTCCACCTCACCGGGCGCAGCCTGCGCGACTGACATGAGCGCTTTTCTCGCCCTGGTCCGCAAGGACCTTTATCTGTTCCTGCATGATCGCCGCGCCTTGCTCGTGAGCCTGGCGCTGCCGATCATCATCGCGACCTTCTTCGGCTACCTGTTCGACACCGGCAACAAGCAGGGCAGCGCGATCGAGGTCGCCCTCGTGCTCGAAGACGGCAGCAGGACGGGGGCCGCGGTTGCCGCCGGTCTCGAGGCCGACAGCAGCCTGGCGCTCGCGCGGATGGACCTGGAGCAGGCCCGCCAGGCTGTGCGCAGCGGCGAGCGCAAGGCGGCGATCGTGATCCCGGCCGGCTTTGGCGATGCCGCCCTCCAGGCCTTGTTCGGTCCCGGCGACAAACCGCGGATCGGCCTCCTGCACGACCCGTCGCAGCCGGCCGTGCTGGCGATGGTCAAAGGCATGCTGACGCAGCAGGTGATGCAGGTGGTATCGGCCCAGGTGTTCGCCGGCACGGGCGGACGTGAGATGAGCGAAAGGAATTTGCGCGCACTCGCGGGTCAGCCCGAGACGGCCGAGACGGTGGCGCTGCGCGAGCTCATCGGCAGCGTCGCCAGATACCAGGCGGTGTCGGAGGCCCAGGGGGCGAGCGGCCCGGCGCGCGGCATGTCGGTCCCGTTCAGCACGAGCGACGAAGCCGTCAGCGGCAGCACCAGGGGCAATGGCCCGCAGGGGTATAACGCCTTTGCGCACGCCTTTGCCGGGATGGGCGTGCAATTCCTGCTGTTCATGGGCATCGATATGGGGGCGACGCTGCTGCAGGCGCGCCGCAGCGGCGTCTGGAGCCGCCTGCTGGCCGCCCCCGTCTCCCTGTCGACGCTGCTGCTGGCGCGCGCTGCCTCGGCGGCGCTGATCGCCTTCGGGCTGCTGTGCGCGATTTTCCTGTTTGCGGTGCTGGTCTTCAAGGTGCACATCGCCAGCCTTGCCGGGTTCGCCGGTGTCGCACTGTGCTTCGCGCTGGTGACGGCCAGCTTCGGCGTGCTGATCGCGGCCTACGGCAAGACGCCGGAAGTGGCGCGCGGCCTGGCGCTGTTCGCGACGCTGCTCATGGTCATGCTCGGCGGCGCCTGGATGCCGTCGTTCATGTTCCCGGCGTGGCTGCAGCAGGCGTCGATGGCGGTGCCGACCCGCTGGGCGGTCGACGGGCTGGACGCGATCACCTGGCGTGGCCTGGGCCTGGATGCGGTGCTGCCGGCCATGGCGGCGCAGCTCGGTTTTGCATTGCTGTTTGCGCTGCTGGCGGTATGGAAGTTCCGGCACGTCGAAGAGTGACCGATAAAGAGCGCCTAACAAAACTCCTAGGGCAAGGCGCGGCGTCGAAGACAGTACGCCTGTACGGCGAGACGCTGCAACGCAGCCATAGGGGTTTTGTTGGGCGCTCTAAGCCAAAGCGGGCCTCGCGGCCCGCATCGGCACTGCACGCATCGACAACAGTGCTTACGCCGTACCCGCCCACTGCTGGTGCAGGTCGGGATCCGAGCGCATTTCCCACAGTCCGAGCACGATCGTCGCGAGTCCGGTCACGAGCATGCTCGTGCTCATCGCGCGGTCGGCGACGACGTCCACCAGCCAGGGCGACACGGCCACCCAGGCGCCGACGACGATATTCAGCAGCACGGCCCAGACATAGGTTTTATAGAGATCGAAGATGGCGAGGGCGGCCACGATGGCGCCCGCGATGTAGGCGTTGATGGCCGGCGCCGACTCGCTCGGGTAGCCCATCACCCAGGGCGACACGAAGAGCCAGACGCCCAGCAGCAGGATCACCCCATCCTGCCAGCGCTTGGCGGAAAGATGCGTTGCCATGATGTCCTCCGTTGTGTGCGGGACAGGTCCCCGAGGGATTAGGCAATAAGAATGGGGGAAAGTTCCGCGTGGACGGACGGCCCGTCCACGCTCCGGTATGCGCCAGTGCGCACCTTGCCGCACGCACCGGCGCCATGCGAAGGCTTACGACAGGTTCGGCGCCAGGTGGCGTTCCACTTCCGCCTTGTCCATGCCGCGCCGGCGCGCCATGTCCGTCACCTGGTCGTCGCCGATCTTGCCGACGACGAAGTACTTCGACTCCGGATGGGCGAAATAGAAGCCCGATACGGCGGCGCCCGGGTACATCGCGTAGGACTCGGTCAGCTGCATGCCGATTTCCTCGGCCTGCAGCGCGTCGAACAGCTCGGCCTTCACCGTGTGCTCGGGGCAGGCCGGGTAGCCCGGCGCCGGGCGGATGCCGACGTACTGTTCGGCAATCAGCTCGGCGTTGCCGAGGTCTTCATTCGCCACGTACCCCCACAGGTCGGTACGCACGCGCTCGTGCAGGTATTCGGCAAAGGCTTCGGCCAGGCGGTCGGCCAGGGCTTTCAGCATGATCGACGAGTAGTCGTCGTGCGCCTCCTCGAACCGCTGCTCGTGCTTTTCGATTCCCAGGCCGGCGGTGACGGCGAACATGCCGATGTAGTCGGCCACGCCCGATTCTTTCGGCGCGATGAAGTCGGCCAGGCACTGGTTCGGGCGCTGCACGCCGTCGACGACCGGTTTCACGCCCTGCTGGCGCAGGCCGTACCAGGTGAAGGCGACCTTTTCGCGCGTTTCGTCCGTGTAGACCTCGATGTCGTCGTCATTCACGCTGTTGGCCGGCAGCAGCGCGATGGCGCCGTTCGCGGTCAGCCAGCGGCCTTCGATGATCTTCTTGAGCATCGCCTGGCCTTCCTCGAACACTTTGGAGGCCGCTTCGCCGACCACCTCGTCGGTCAGGATGGCAGGGAAGGGGCCTGCCAGGTCCCAGGTCTGGAAGAAGGGGCCCCAGTCGATGTAGCGCGCCAGCGTGCCGAGGTCGACGTTCCTGAACACGCGGCGGCCGATGAATTTCGGCTTCACCGGTGCGTAGTCCAGCTTCGCCTTGTTGGCACGCGCATCTTCCAGCGACAGCATCGGCAGCGCCTTCTTGTTGGCGTGCTGGTCGCGGATGCGCTCATAGTCCAGCTTGATCTCGGCCATGTACTGCTCGCGCGTTTCTTCGGTCAGCAGCGACTGGCCGACCGACACCGAGCGCGAGGCGTCCGGCACGTAGACGACCGGGCCGTCGTAGTGCGGGGCGATTTTCACCGCCGTGTGGGCGCGGCTGGTGGTGGCGCCGCCGATCAGGAGCGGAATGCCGCGCTCGCGGAACCACGGGTCGCGCTGCATCTCTTTCGCGACGTGCGCCATTTCTTCCAGCGAAGGCGTGATCAGGCCGGACAGGCCCACGATGTCTGCGTTCTCCGCCTTGGCTTTCGCCAGGATGTCGGAGCAGGGCACCATCACGCCCATGTTCACGATCTCGAAGTTGTTACATTGCAGGACCACCGAGACGATGTTCTTGCCGATGTCGTGCACGTCCCCCTTGACGGTGGCGATCACGATCTTGCCCTTCGGTTTGGCGAGGACGCCGGTGCGCTCTTCTTCTCGCGCCTTTTCTTCCTCGATGAACGGGATCAGGTGGGCCACCGCCTGTTTCATGACGCGCGCCGATTTCACCACCTGCGGCAGGAACATCTTGCCCTGGCCGAACAGGTCGCCGACGATGTCCATGCCGGCCATCAGCGGGCCTTCGATGACATTGATCGGGCGCCCGCCGGCCTCGAGCACCGCCTGGCGCGCTTCCTCGGTATCCTCGACGATCCACTGGGTGATGCCGTGCACCAGCGCGTGCGCCAGGCGCTTTTCGACCGGGGCGTTGCGCCACTCCAGGTTCTGCTCCTGCTTGCCGCCGCCCGCCTTCAGGGTGCCGGCGAATTCGATCATGCGCTCGGTCGCGTCTTCGCGGCGGTTCAGCACCACGTCCTCGACGCGCTCGCGCAGCTCGCTTGGGAGGTCGTCGTAGACGCCGACCATGCCGGCATTCACGATACCCATCGTCATGCCGGCCTGGATCGCGTGGTACAGGAAGACGGTGTGGATGGCCTCGCGCGCCGGGTCGTTGCCGCGGAAGCTGAACGAGACGTTCGACACGCCGCCCGACACCTTCGCGTGCGGCAGGTTCTCGCGGATCCAGCGCGTGGCGTTGATGAAATCGACGGCGTAGTTGTTGTGCTCTTCGATGCCGGTGGCAATCGCAAAAATGTTCGGATCGAAGATGATGTCTTCCGGCGGGAAGCCCACTTGCTCTGTCAACACCTTGTAGGCGCGCGCGCAGATCTCCGTCTTGCGCTCGAAGGTGTCGGCCTGGCCCTGCTCGTCGAAGGCCATCACGATCACGGCCGCGCCGTAGCGACGGCACAAACCTGCCTGGCGCAGGAATTCGGCTTCGCCTTCCTTCAGCGAAATCGAGTTGACGATGGCCTTGCCCTGCACGCATTTCAGGCCGGCTTCGATGACGCTCCATTTCGAGGAGTCGATCATGATCGGCACGCGCGAGATGTCGGGTTCGGAGGCGATCAGGTTCAGGAAGCGCGTCATGGCCGCCTGCGAGTCGAGCATCGCCTCGTCCATGTTGATGTCGATGACCTGGGCGCCGTTCTCGACCTGCTGGCGCGCCACCGACAGTGCCTCGTCGAACTGCTCGTTGAGGATCATGCGCGCGAAGGCTTTCGAGCCGGTGACGTTGGTGCGCTCGCCGACGTTCACGAACAGGGAGTTCTCGTCGACCGTGAAGGGCTCCAGGCCGGACAGGCGCAGCGCGACCGGCACTTCCGGCACGGCGCGCGGCGTGGCCGTCGACAGCAATTCCGAGATCGCCTTGATGTGTTCCGGGGTGGTGCCGCAGCAGCCGCCTGCGATGTTCACAAAACCGGCATCGGCGAATTCGCGCAGCAGGGCCGAGGTGTCGGCCGGCAGTTCATCAAAGCCCGTGTCGCTCATCGGGTTGGGCAGGCCGGCGTTCGGGTAGATGCACACGAAGGTATCGGCGATCTGCGACAGCTCTTCGGCATAGGGACGCATCAGCGCCGCGCCGAGCGCGCAGTTCAGGCCGATGGTCAGCGGTTTCGCATGGCGCACCGAATTCCAGAACGCGGCCACCGTCTGGCCCGACAGGATGCGGCCCGAGGCGTCGGTGACGGTGCCGGAAATCATGATCGGCTTGCGGGGCAGGTCGGGGTGTTCCTCGAAATACTGGTCGATCGCGAACAGTGCCGCCTTGCAGTTCAGGGTGTCGAAGATGGTTTCGACCAGCAGCACGTCGACGCCGCCATCGACCAGGCCACATACCTGCTCGTGGTAGCTCGCGACCAGCTGGTCGAAAGTGATGTTGCGCGCGGCCGGGTCGTTCACGTCGGGCGAGATCGAGGCGGTCTTCGGGGTCGGTCCGAGGGCGCCGGCCACGAAACGCGGCTTGTCGGGCGTGCTGTATTTGTCGCAGGCGGCGCGCGCGAGTTTTGCGGCTTCGACGTTCATTTCATAGGCCAGGTGGCCCATGTGGTAGTCGTCCTGCGCGACGCTGGTCGCGCCGAAGGTATTGGTCTCGATGAGGTCGGCACCAGCCGCGAGGTAGCGCTCGTGGATTTCCTGGATCACCTGCGGCTGGGTCAGCGTCAGCAACTCATTGTTGCCTTTCACAAAAAGCTCGCGCGTTCCGCTGTTCTCCGGCGCGGAGAAGGTGGCGAAGCGGCCTTCCGGCCCACCCCGATAAGCACTTTCATCGAGCTTGTATTGCTGGATGATGGTGCCCATTGCGCCGTCCAGGATCATGATACGGCGCGACAGGATGGCGCGCAGCTGGGTTTCGATCGGGGAAGGGGAAGAGGTCGGGGCAGTCATGGTAGCTTTCGAGAGGCAGGCACGCTTGCGTTGCGCAGGCGCGTTGCACGGTTGGGGCGGTCTGAAATTATACGTCAATGCCGTGTTTTGTCCCTGCGGGCGGGCCGGATGCGGGCAGATTGTATCGTTATGTGTTTATGCATCCAATTGTTACACGACGTTACAAAACCTGTCCGTTTCGCAATTTTACGGATACATACAGCGACGACAATAAATGCATGCCATAAGGAACGTGGCACGATTTAACACAGGATGGATAGCATGAACAAAGAGTACGAACCGGATTGGGACCAGCCTGCACTGCACAGCCATGTGGCGGAGGCAGCGCCGAAACACTACACGGCAGCCGCAAAGCAGATCGTGACGATCCGCCTCGACGTCGATATGCTGGAATGGTTCAAGGCGGCCGGTCCAGGATACCAGACCCGTATCAACCAGGTCTTGCGCGAGCACATGGCAGCGCAACGCGCCGCCGAAGCACTCGGCGAGTAACTCCGCAAGTAAGTCGGCAACTAAGTCGGCAAGTAAGTCAGCAATGAATACGCCCCGCGATCGGGGGCGTATCCGGACGCAGAGTGAGCCAGTGGTCCCTTTGGACGGAACGGCTCGCTATTCGAAGCGCAGCCCCGCAAGCGGGAAACTTTTCAGGAATTCCGCTGCGGCCAGGCGTTTGCCCCCAGGCTTTTGCAACTGCAGCAAACGCAGCGCACCTTCACCGCAAGCCACGACGATGCCGCTCGCATCGGTCGCCAGCACCTGGCCCGGTTCGCCTTTCCCTTCAGCCAGTTCGGTCTGCCAGATCTTGATCGCCGTCCCGTTCACGCTGCCTTGCGCGCCCGGGAAGGGATTGAAGGCACGCACTTTTCTCCACAGCACGTCAGACGGCAGGGCGAAGTCGAGCTTCGCTTCCTCCTTGCTGATCTTGGCCGCGTAAGTCACGCCTTCCTCGGGCTGCGGCGTGGCCGGCAATGCTCCCCCTTCCATGCGCCGCAGCGCTTCCACGATCATCTCCGCGCCGAGCGCGGCTAGTCTGTCGTGCAGGCTGCCGGTGGTATCGAGGTCCTCGATGGCGACCCGTTCAATCAGCATCATCGGGCCGGTGTCCAGGCCTTCTTCCATGCCCATGATGGTCACGCCCGTCTCGCGGTCCCCGCTTTCGATGGCGCGGTGGATCGGCGCGGCGCCGCGCCAGCGCGGCAGCAGGGAGCCGTGGATATTGATGCAGGGCGCGATGTCGAGCGTGCTGCGCGGCAGGATCAGGCCATAGGCCGCCACCACCATCACGTCGTAGTCGAGCGAGGTCAGGCGCGCATGGGCCGCCTGCGCTTCCTGGGCGCGCTGCGGGTCCTTGCTATCCATCCGTAGCGACAGCGGCTGCAGCACCTCGATGCCGTGCTCGAGCGCCACCTGCTTGACGCTGGATGCCTGCAGCTGCATGCCGCGCCCGGCAGGGCGGTCGGGCTGGGTCAGCACCAGCGGGATATCGAAACCGGCAGCGATCAGGGCGCGCAGGGCGCAAGCGGCAAACTCCGGCGTACCGGCGAAAACGACTTTCATCGGCCCGCCTTAGTAACGGCGGCCGGCGGCGCGCAGTGCCGCCTCGCGTTCCATGCCGCGTTCTTCCTTCTGCAGCTTGGCCTTGATGCGGTTGCGCTTCAGGGGCGACAGGTATTCGACGAATACCTTGCCCATCAGGTGGTCCATCTCGTGCTGGATGCACACGGCCAGCAGGCCTTCGCACTCGAGCTCGAAGAATTCGCCCTTGGCATCCTGCGCACGCACCTTGACCCGCGCGGGACGCTCGACGCCGTCATAGATGCCGGGTACCGACAGGCAGCCTTCGTCGTAGACCTGCTTTTCTTCGCTGGCCCAGGTGATCTCGGGATTGACGAACACCAGCAGCTCGTCGTGCGTTTCGCTGACGTCGATCACGACCACGCGCTCGTGCACGTCGACCTGGGTCGCGGCCAGGCCGACGCCGGGTGCATCGTACATGGTCTCGGCCATGTCCTTCACCAGCTTGGCCAGGCGCTCGCCGAATTCGGTGACCGGCTGGGCGACCTTGTGCAGGCGTGGATCGGGATAACGCAGGATCTTCAGGAGTGCCATATCAGGTGTTCAGTAATAGTTTTATAAGGATAGTCGGGAATGGACATCGCGGCGCGCACGCACGAGCAGGAATGCAACACATCGCCTCCTTGGCAGGACGCGGTTTGTCTTGCTAGTTCAAGGATTTGTGTGCAGAATTTGATTCAGTCAGGCAACTCTTTAGGATCCGTCAATGCGGTCAGGGAGTTCGATCGTGCTGTTTCTTGCGCCGCGGCTGGCCAAGTAGCAGGCGCAGCCAGCAATTCCGTTGTCAATGCCGCATTTTACGGACGTCTTCAATGAAAAATTTTAGCACAGTCGCGACCCGCGCTGCAGCGGCGGCGCTCGTCGCGTGTGTCCTGGCTGGCCCTGTCCAGGCCGCCGAATGCGCGTTCAAACCGAATGCCCCGGACCAGCACCGCGTGGTCAAGGGCGACACCCTGTGGGACATTTCCGGTACCTTCCTCCAGCACCCATGGTGCTGGCCACAAGTCTGGGGCATGAACCGCGACGAGATCCGCAATCCGCACTGGATCTACCCGGGCCAGATCGTGTATTTCGACCGTGTGCGCGGGCGCCTTTCCCTGAACCGTCCAGGCGGCCCCGGCGATGGCGCCGGCGAACCTCCGCTGCTGCGCCTGTCGCCGCAGGTGCGCAGCGAAGGGCTCGAACGCCAGGCCATCGACGCGATTCCGGCCGGCGTCATCGAACCCTACCTGACCCAGCCGCTCGTGGTCGAGGAAAACGCCCTGGCCGGCGCGCCGCGCATTGCCGCTTCGGAAGAAGGGCATGTGTACCTGGGCAATGGCGATCGCGTCTATGTTCGCGGCGACCTCAAGGGCGCGACCGAGTTCCAGGTGTTCCGTCCGGGCGGCCCCCTGAAGGACCCGCAGACCGGCGCCGTGCTGGCCCACGAGGCGGCCTACCTCGGCACCGTCAAACTGGTGAAGGCGGCCACGGCCGGCGCCGACGTGCATACCTTCACGGTGTCGAGCTCGGTGCGCGAGATGGGTGTGGGCGACCGCCTGATGCCTGCGCCGCCGCCCGCCGTGCGCAACTACGTGCCGCACGCGCCGCTCGTCCCGATCGACGCCCGCGTGATGTCGATCTATTCCGGCGTGACCTATGCCGGCCAGAGCCAGGTCGTCACTGTCAACCGTGGTTCGATTGACGGACTCGATGTCGGCTCCGTCTTGCAGCTCTATCATTTCGGGAAGACGGTGGCCGATCCGGAAGGACGCAAGGGTTTCCTCGGGTTTGGCCGCACGACGATGAAACTTCCCGATGAGCAGTATGGCAGCCTGTTCATCTTCCGAGTGTTCGGGCGCGTTTCCTACGGCCTGATCATGCAAGTGACGGCGCCGGTGGAAGTCGGCGACGTAGCGAAATCACCGGAGTAACTCCACCGTGCAGGACACGGCCCCTATTCCCTCCAGCAGCGCCGCCAGCGGCATCGAACACCTCACCGACTGGCTGCGCCTGGAAAGCGCAAGCGGGGTAGGGCCGCGCAGTGCCCAGGCGCTGCTTGCCGCGTTCGGCTCGCCGCGCGCCATCTTTTCCGCCGGTTACGCCGCGCTTGCCGCCCACGTCCGGCCAGCCGTCGCCCGCAGCCTGTGCGAACCGCCATCGGCCGCGCTGCGCGCCCTGGCCGAGGCCACGCTGGCTTGGGCCGAGCACCCCAGCCACCATCTCCTCACGCTGCATGACGCAGCCTATCCGGAGGCGCTCGCCCACATCCCCGATCCGCCCCTGCTGCTCTATATAAGAGGGCAGGCCGAGCTGCTGGCGCGCACCGGCCTGGCCATCGTCGGCAGCCGCAATGCCACCGCGCAGGGCAAGGCGAACGCGGGCAGTTTTGCGGCGGCCCTGGCGCAGCACGGCGTGTGCATCGTGTCGGGCCTGGCGCTGGGTATCGATGCCGCGGCGCACGAAGGCGCGCTGCGCGGTCCCGGTTCCACGATCGCCGTGGTCGGTACCGGCGCCGACCTGTGCTATCCGGCACGCAACCGGGCGCTTGCCGAACGCATCGCCGCCGAGGGAGCCATCGTCAGCGAATATCCGCTCGGCATGCCACCCACGGCGCGCAATTTCCCGCGCCGCAACCGGATCATCAGCGGCCTCTCCAGCGGCGTGCTGGTGGTCGAGGCGGCGGCGCAGTCGGGTTCCCTGATCACGGCGCGCGTCGCCGCCGAACAGGGCAGGGAGGTATTCGCCTTGCCCGGTTCCATCCACGCGCCGCTGGCCAAGGGTTGTCACAAGCTCATTCGCGACGGGGCGCGCCTGGTCGAAACCGTCGGCGAGGTGCTCGAATCGTTGCGCGTGTCGCCGCTTGCAACGATGCCGGCCGCTGCGCCGGCAAGCGTGCCGACCCAGGCCGAATGCACGCAACTGCTGGCCCGGCTCGGGCACGACGCGCTCGATGTCGACACCCTGCTGCTGAACACGGGCCTGGACGTCGGCGAATTGAGCATGGGACTATTAGCGCTGGAAATGGCCGGCATGATCGAGCGACTACCGGGCGGAAAAGTGCAGCGCGTGTTCTGATAATACGACGGGTGAAAATGCGATTTCAATGCGCAGGAAATGGATAAAAACGGCGTCGAAAATGCCATGCATGCGATGCGGGTAAATGCCGAAAAAGGTACATCACAACAATAATTACTTACACGGCTATATGAACCGATAAGGCCGAAAAACGACGAAATATCTTCGCCGGATGCGCACACACGCAGCAAGCTTGTACCTGTACGAGCTTAGCTGCTACAGTAGCGGCACTATGTTCGACATCCTGGTCTACCTCTACGAGACGTACTATCGTCCCGAAGCCTGCCCCGAGCCGGCTGCACTGGCTCGCAAGCTCTCCGCCGTGGGCTTCGACGATTTCGAGATTTGCGAAGCCATCGACTGGCTTACCGGTCTCACCGAAATGGCCGGCGAAGAGCTGGCCGACGTGACCGCCTCCACCGGCACCCGCTACTACGTGGACGAGGAATACAACGAGCTCGGCAGCGCCGCGATCGGTTTCATCCAGTTCCTCGAAAGCGCCAAGCTGCTGACCCCGGTCCAGCGCGAAATCGTCATTGAACGCGCGCTCGCGGTCGACGAATCGCCGGTCACGCTCAGCAAGCTGAAGATCATCATCCTGATGCTGATGTGGAGCCAGAACAAGGAGCCGGACGCGCTGATCTTCGACGACCTGTTCGGCTCGGACGACGAGCAAATCCCGCGTTCGCTGCATTGACCGCCGTACTAAGTACTCGCCCATAAATAAATGTGTTTTTGGCTGCCATAACCGGCGCGCTGCTGCGTTGGCTCCTGCTTGCAGTGCTCGCACTGCGGCGCACTCGCCGCCTTGCGTCGCATCCGGTTCTGTTTG
>JBBWZO010000162.1:0-20177 GCA_039649125.1 Massilia sp.
ACCACTACCTGCTGCCCGAGCGCTTCGGTCAATTTGGGAGCGATCATGC
Source organism: Massilia sp. (assembly GCA_039649125.1). Lineage (GTDB taxonomy): Bacteria > Pseudomonadota > Gammaproteobacteria > Burkholderiales > Burkholderiaceae_D > Telluria. Next base: position 50 of record JBBWZO010000162.1, read on the forward strand.
GGGCAGCCAGGTCGGCCACGCCTCCCGGAGGATTCGGCACGATGATGGTTACCGGACGCGCCGGGTAGGCTTGGGCCATGGCCTCGACGCCCAGGCCGGCCGATGCCAGCAAGATGAGCGACGATGCCAGACGGCGGCGGGTTTTGTTGATGTCGGTGTAGCGTGAAGTCATTACAGCAGTCCTTATTCTTCAAGTAGTTGGCTCTGGTGTGGTCGCTACTTTGGTCTGTGCGAGGATCATCCCGTTAATGTCTGGACGCGCATCACGTCCTTTGTTCACACTGGAGATTGTTCCTTCATACGGAACGTGGTTCCAAAAATTTGCAACAGAGGAAATTTACCATGAATCAGAACCGTGTCAACCGCAATTCATTGCGGACAGTCCCGGAAAGCGGTGAAATCACGTGGCCGAACCAGGCACAACGCCACCGGACGCGTGTCGTGCCAGGCACCAGTCACGCCGGTGAAGTGAGGAGTCGAAGCACGCGTTTTTCACTCTGCGACCAAGTATGGGACGCGGGTTTTAACGACGTGAGCCAAGGAGGAAAGGAGATATCGCACCGTTCGCCTGGCGGCATGCGGTATCGACGTTCAGTGTTGTGTTCGCATAGCGCACTACAAGCGCTTGCGGTTGATAAAGGGGGCGGCTGAGAGATCGTGGCCTCGACCGACGCGCACTTCTCGCCAGGCTTTTTCGACTAGTGAATGATCCGCGCCAGGAATTCGCGCGCGCGCTCCGAGCGCGGGGTGCTGAAGAATTCCTGTTTCGGCGTGTCCTCGACGATGCGGCCATGGTCCATGAACAGGATGCGGTCCGCCACTTTGCGGGCGAAGCCCATCTCGTGCGTGACCACCATCATCGTCATGCCTTCGTCTGCCAGGCCGACCATGACGTCGAGCACTTCAGTGATCATTTCCGGGTCCAGCGCCGAGGTCGGCTCGTCGAACAGCATCGCGATCGGATCCATCGACAGCGCGCGCGCGATGGCCACGCGCTGCTGCTGGCCGCCCGACAGCTGGCTCGGGAACTTGTCCTGATGCGCCAGCAGGCCCACCCGGTCGAGGTATTTCAAGCCCTTGGCAGTGGCTTCGTCGACGCTGCGCTTCAATACCTTCACCTGGCCGAGCGTGAGGTTGTCGCGCACCGACAGGTGCGGAAACAGTTCGAAGTTCTGGAACACCATGCCGATGCGCGCGCGCAGCGCCGACAAATTGGTCTTCGGGTCGCCCACTGAAATGCCGTCGACCAGTATCTGGCCCTGCTGAAATGGTTCGAGGCCATTGACGGTCTTAATCAGCGTCGACTTGCCCGAGCCAGAGGGCCCGCATACGACCACGACATCACCCTTGGCGATGTGGGTAGTACACTCGGACAGCACCTGGAAAGCGCCATACCATTTGCTGACGTTCTTTAATTCGATCATGTTCATCCGGTGTCTGGGCTGTTCTGAGGCGGCCTTGACAGTGCCCGCGAAGCTTAGGATACTGCAAAACTTGCCAAATTAATCAACGCGGGCCTGCAGTTCGCACACAAAACCATCACAGGAAGCACTGCCCCAATGAACAAACGAAATCGCCTGACAACCTACATCATCGTCGGCCTCGTGTTGGGGATTGTGGTGGGCTACGGGGCTAACACCACGCTGGCCAACCCGGCGGGCTTCGCCGACACGATGTCGCTGATCACGACGATGTTCCTGCGCCTGATTAAAATGATCATCGCGCCCCTGGTCTTCGCGACCCTGGTGGTCGGCATCGCCAAGATGGGCGACGCCAAGGAAGTGGGCCGCATCGGCGTCAAGGCGCTGGGCTGGTTCGTGATCGCCTCGGTCATCTCGCTGGCGCTGGGCCTGGTCCTGGTGAACCTGTTCCGTCCGGGCGACGCGATGTTCGCCGCCGGCATGGCGCCGGCGGTCGGCACCGATTCGGGCATCGCCACTACCAGCCTGACCCTGAAGGAATTCATCACCCACCTGATCCCGGCCTCGATCGTCGACGGCATGGCCAAGAACGAGATCCTGCAGATCGTCGTGTTCTCGCTGTTCTTCGGCACTGCCGCCGCCGCCGTCGGCGCGCGCGCCACGCCGATGATCGACGCCATCGACGGCGTGGCCCACGTGATGCTGAAGGTGACCGCCTACGTGATGAACTTCGCGCCGATCGCCGTGTTCGCGGCGGTGGCCGGCGTGATCGCCAAGAGCGGTCTCGGGGTGCTGCAAACCTATGGCATCTTCATGGCCCAGTTCTACCTCGGCATCGCGCTGCTGTGGGTGATCCTGATCCTGGCCGGCATGGCCTTCCTCGGCCCGCGCGTGCTGCGCCTGGTCGGCCTGCTGAAAGAGCCGACCATCCTTGCTTTCACCTGCGCCTCGTCGGAAGCGGCCTTCCCGAAAACCCTGGAAAGCCTGGAGAAATTCGGCGTCAAGAACCGCCTGGCCGCCTTCGTGCTGCCGGTCGGCTACTCGTTCAACCTGGACGGTTCGATGATGTACTGCACGTTCGCCGCCGTCTTCATCGCCCAGGCCTACGGCATCGAACTGTCGATGTCGACCCAGATCACGATGATGCTGGTGCTGATGCTGACCTCGAAGGGCATGGCCGGCGTGCCGCGCGCCTCGCTGGTCGTGATTGCCGCCACGCTGGCCCAGTTCAACATCCCGGAAGCCGGCCTGCTGCTCCTGCTGGGCATCGACCACTTCCTGGACATGGCGCGTTCGGCCACCAACGTGATCGGCAACGGCATCGCCACCGCCGTCGTGGCGAAGTGGGAGGGCGACCTCGAGGAGCCGGTTCCGCACAAGGACGTGGCGACCTCGCCGCTGCGCTAAGCACCGCACGAAGCACACCGGGCCTTCCAGCAATGGGAGGCCTTTTTTTTGACAACAAAAGCATTGGAACAAATATGAAACAGCTGTATGCAGCAGGCTTGCTGATGGTTCTGAACGGCGCGAATAGCGCCATGGCCGCCACCCAGACGATCGATTGCGGCCGCCTGCTCGACGTGAAAAGCGGCACCTGGCGCGAGCGCGTCAGCATCGTGGTCGAGAACGGCAGCATTACCTCGGTCGGACCGATGACGCCGGGCGCCGCCAACTCCGGCCGCATCGACCTCTCGACCAAATCCTGCCTGCCGGGCCTGATCGACATGCACGTGCACCTCACCAGCGAGACCACGCCGGCGCTCGACGCCTACCGCGACCGCCTGAGCGCCGACCCGGCCGACCTGGCCTACCGCTCCGTGAAATATGCCGAGCGCACCCTGATGGCCGGCTTCACCACGGTGCGCGACCTCGGCGCGCAGGACGGCCTGAACGTGTCGCTGAAGCGCGCGATCGCGGCCGGCGCCGTGCCGGGCCCGCGCATGTTCACCGCCGGGAAGTCGATCGCCACCACCGGCGGCCATGCCGACCCGACCAACAACCTGTCCCACTTCCTGAGCGAGAAGGTGGGCACGCCCGGACCGGAGGAAGGCGTGATCGACAGCCCGGAACAGGGCCGCCAGGCCGTACGCCAGCGCTACAAGGAAGGCGCGGACCTGATCAAGATCACCGCCACAGGCGGCGTGCTGAGCCAGGCGGCGAACGGCCAGAACTCGCAGTACACCGAGGACGAACTGAAGGCCATCGTCAGCACGGCCAAGGACTACGGCTTCCGCGTGGCCGCGCACGCGCACGGCGCCGAAGGCATGAAGCGCGCGCTGCGCGCCGGCGTCGACTCGATCGAGCACGGCACCCTGATGGATGACGAGACCGTGGCGCTGTTCAAGAAGACCGGCCACTGGTACGTGCCGACCATCTCGGCCGGCCGCTATGTCGCCGACAAGGCCAAGCAGGAGGGCTACTATTCGGCGCTGGTACGCCCGAAAGCGGCGGCCATCGGCCCGCAGCTGCAGGCGACCTTCGCCCGCGCCCACAAGGCCGGCGTGAAGATTGCCTTCGGCACGGATGCCGGCGTGTTCCCGCACGGAGAAAACGCCAAGGAGTTCGGCTACATGGTGGAAGCCGGCATGACGCCGATCGAGGCGATCCGCTCGGCCACCCTCCACGCGGCCGCCCTGCTCGACCAGCCGAAGCGCCTCGGCGCGATCGAGCCGGGCTTTGCGGCCGACATCGTGGCGGTCGACGGCGACCCGCTTCGCGACGTCAAGGTGCTCGAGCAGGTGAAATTTGTGATGAAGGACGGCGTCGTCTACAAGCAGTAAGCAGCAGTTGCAGGGCGCCTGGAACCTGCTTCAGCAGGTTCTGAAGTTAAGGAGAAGTAGCATGTTGTTCCAGAAATCCGCCCGTTCGGCCGCCGCGCTGTTCGGGTTCCTGTTCTGCTTCGCGGTCGCGGCGCACGCCCAGACCACCAAACTGCCGAATGTGACCATCCTCGCCACCGGCGGCACCATCGCCGGCACCGGCGCCACCAGCACCACGACCGTCGGCTACACGGCCGCCACGGTCGGCGTGCAGGCGCTGATTCAGGCAGTGCCGGAGACCGCAAAAATCGCCAACGTCACCGGCGAGCAGGTGTTCCAGATCGCCAGCGAGAACATGGGCAACGAGCACTGGCTGCTTCTCGCCAAGCGCGTCAACACCCTGCTCGGCCAGGCCAACGTGGACGGTATCGTCATCACCCACGGCACGGATACGCTGGAAGAAACGGCCTACTTCCTGAACCTGGTCGTCAAAAGTAAAAAACCGGTGGTGGTGATCGGGTCGATGCGCCCGTCCACCGCGCTGTCGGCCGACGGCCCGATCAACCTGTACAACGCGGTGATGCTGGCCGGCTCGCAAGATGCCGTCGGGCGCGGCGTGCTGGTGCCGATGAACGACCAGATCCACGGCGCGCGCGACGTCACCAAGGCGAACACGACCACGACCGACACCTTCCGCGCGGCCGAGCTGGGCATGCTCGGCTATATCCAGGGCGGCAAGCCCTACTTCTATCGCACCGCCCTGCGCAAGCACACGGTGGAGACCGAGTTCGACGTGACGGGCCTGTCGACGCTGCCGGCGGTGGAAGTGGCGTATGCCTACGCGAACGTGGGACCGGCCGCGGTCGAGGCGCTGGTGGCATCGGGCGCCAAGGGGCTGGTGCATGCGGGGGTAGGCAACGGTTCGCTGCCGGCCAAGGTGCGTCCCGCTCTCTCCGCCGCACGCAAGAAGGGCGTGATCATCGTGCGCTCTTCTCGCGTTGGACAGGGGATCGTGGCACGGAATGGCGAGGCGAACGATGACGAGCTCGACTTCGTGGCGGGGGACAACCTGTCGCCGCAAAAGGCGCGCATTTTGTTGATGCTGGCGCTGACCAAGACGGACAATACGCGGGATATTCAGCGGATGTTCAGCATGTATTGATTGGTACGTGTGCGGATCGGCTTAGGGCCGGTCCGCATTTGTACGTGGCGCTGTTGCGTGTTCTGTTCTTGGTATGTTGAATCCGCGTGGGGTCATTGAGGCCGGGGCCTCAATGACGGTGCCCCACCCTACGGATACCGCTAACGGCGAGATCATACGAAACCCGGATACGTAGCGTGTCCTGTAGGGTGGGCACCCCGTGCCCACGCGGATCAAACGGACCGACAACGTCCCACGCAACAGCGCCACGTAAGCCCGCACTGGGCTCGAAAAAATCACTCCCCCTGCAACTCCAACGGCGCCGACGCCACATCCTCGTCCGGCCGCGCCAGCTGCCGCTCCCACATCTGCGCATACAACCCGCGCGCCGCCAATAGGCTCTGATGGGTGCCGCGCTCGACGATCCTGCCGTGGTCGAGCACGATGATCTGCTGCGCATCCGCGATCGTCGACAACCGGTGCGCAATGACGAGCGTCGTGCGGTTCTTCGCGATCTCCTTCAGCTGCGCCTGGATCGCCTGCTCCGACTTCGAATCGAGCGCGGAGGTCGCTTCGTCGAAGATCAGGATCGCCGGGTTTTTCAACAGGGTGCGCGCGATTGCCACCCGCTGCTTCTCCCCGCCCGAGAGTTTCAGGCCGCGCTCGCCCACCATGGACGCGTACCCGTCCGGCAGGCTTTCAATAAAATCGTGGATCGAGGCCGCGCGCGCCGCCGCCACGATGTCCCCGCGGCTCGCGCCCGGACGCCCGTAGGCGATGTTGTACTCGATGGTGTCGTTGAACAGCACCGTGTCCTGGGGCACGATGCCGATCGCGGCGCGCAGCGACTGCTGGGTGACGCTGCGGATGTCCTGGCCGTCGATGCTGATCGCGCCCTTGTTCACGTCATAAAAACGGAACAGCAGCCGCGACAGGGTCGACTTACCGGAGCCGCTGTGCCCGACCACGGCCGTCGTGGTCCCGGCCGGAATGGCGAAGTCGACGTCGAACAGGATCTGGCGTTTGGCTTCGTAGCTGAATTCCACGTGCGAGAATTCCACACGCGCCCCCTTCGTCACCAGCGGCTGGGCGCCGGGCGCGTCGGCCACTTCGCGGTTCTGGTCGAGCAGGCCGAACAATCTCTCCATGTCGGCCAGCGCCTGCTTGATCTCGCGGTAGATCACGCCCAGGAAGTTCAACGGGATGTACAGCTGGATCATGAACGCGTTCACCAGCACCAGGTCGCCCAGCGTCATGGTGCCGGCGATCACGCCCTCGGTCGCGCGCCACAGGATCAGCGTGACGGCGGTGGCGATGATCAGCGACTGGCCCGTGTTCAGCACCGACAGGGAGGTCTGCGAGCGCACGGCCGCGTTCTCGTAGCTCTGCAGGCCCTGGTCGTAGCGTTTCGCCTCGTAGTCCTCGTTGCCGAAGTATTTCACCGTTTCGTAGTTGAGCAGCGAGTCGATGGCCTTGGTATTCGCCTTCGAGTCGAGGTCGTTCATCGTGCGCCGGAAGTGCGTCCGCCATTCGGTGACGACCACGGTGAAGGCGATGTAGGTCACCAGCGCCGCCGCCGTGATGATCGAGAACCATTTGTCGTACTTGACGACGAGGTAGCCGAGCACCAGCGTGATCTCGACCAGGGTCGGCAGCACGTTGAACAGCGAGTATGAAATGAGCGAATTCACGCCGCGCGTGCCGCGCTCGATGTCACGCGTCATGCCGCCGGTCTGGCGGTTCAGGTGGAAGCGCAGCGAGAGCGCATGCAGGTGGCGGAACACTTTCAGGGCGATGGTGCGCACCGCGCGCTGGGTGACGCGCGCGAACAGGAATTCGCGCAGCTCGGTAAACACCGTCGTCGACAGCCTCAGCAGGCCATACGCGAGCAGCGCGCCGATCGGCAGCACGAGCAGAGCCTGCGGATGGGCCGGGTCGATGGCCAGCTGGTCGATCAGCTGCTTCAGCACCAGCGGCACGCCGACGTTGGCCATCTTGGCGCCGATCAGCGCGCCGAGCGCGGCGATCACGCGCCATTTGTACACCCACAGGTAAGGGAAGAGCGTTTTGAGCGTGGCCCAGTCGCTGCGCTGCCTGCCTGTCGCGTCTGGCGGTGGCGGGAGGGAACTGGAAGAAGAGCGTCGCATGGCAGGGGTCCGGGATTTATGGTTCAATTCGGGACGATTGTAGCTTTTCATGAGAATTCAAGATGACCACCCCCGAAAACACTGCCCCCGCAAGTAGCGACACGCACACCAACCGCCTGCCGGAAGGAAAGATGCCGCAGCTGCGTGTGATGCCGGGGCCGCCTGACGCCAACGTGTATGGCGACGTCTTCGGCGGCTGGATCATGGCGCAAGTCGACATCGCCGGCTCGCTGCCGGCCACCCGCCGCGCGAATGGCCGCGTGGCCACCATCGCCGTGAACTCCTTCCTGTTCAAGAACCCGGTGTTCGTCGGCGACCTGCTCTCGTTCTACGCCGACATCGTCAAGGTCGGCAATACCTCGATCACCGTGTATGTCGAGGTGTACGCCGAGCGCAACCGCCTGCAGTCGAACATCGTCAAAGTGACGGAAGCCACGCTGACCTATGTCGCCACCGGCCCGGACCGCAAGCCGCGCCAATTGCCGCCGCTCGAATCGCTGATCTCGCACCCGGGATAATGCAGGGGTCGGCGCGCCGCACTTTCCTGCTCGATGCGGCGCGCCTGGCGGCGATGGCTTCCGCCGGCGCTGGGTTAACTGCCAGCGCTGCCGCAGCCGCTCCTGCGTATCCATTCTCCCTCGGCGTCGCTTCCGGGTCGCCGCTGCCGCATGCGGTGATCCTGTGGACGCGCATCCTGCCTGACCCGCTGCATGCGGCATCGGTGCCGCCGCTGGCCTTGCGCGTGCGCTGGGAAGTGGCCGAGGACGAGGCCTTCCGCAGGGTGGTAACAAAAGGCGTGGCGACCGCCTCCCCTGCCCTCGCACACAGCGTGCACGTCGACGCGACCGGCCTGCAGCCGGACCGCTGGTACTGGTACCGCTTCATGCTGGGCGACGCGGTCAGCCCGGTCGGCCGCACGCGGACGGCACCGGCACCAAGTGCCCTGCCCGCTTCGTTAAAGCTGGCGGTCGCGTCCTGCCAACACTGGGAATTCGGTCACTACGCGGCGCACCGCCACATCGCGCATGCCGCGCCCGACCTGGTCGCCTTCCTCGGCGACTACATCTACGAATGGGGCCCCTATCAATTGCGTCATCCGACGCGCGCGATCCGCAGCGATGAATCGTTTACGCTGGCACAGTACCGCGCCCGCTATGCGCAATACAAAAGCGACCCGGACTTACAAAGCGCACACCACGCCGCGCCCTGGATCGTGACCTGGGACGACCACGAGGTAGCGAACGATTACGCCGGCGACATCGACGAGCGCCTGTCGAAAGATTTTGCCGTGCGCCGCGCAGCAGCCTACCAGGCCTTTTATGAGCACATGCCGCTGCGCCTGCCGCCGCCGCGTGACGGCCGCTTTGGCAACCTGCGCATGTTCCAGCGCTACGACTGGGGGCGGCTGGCGCGTTTCCACCTGCTGGACGACCGCCAGTACCGCTCGCCATTACCCTGTTCGAAACCGGGACGGGGCGGCTCGAACGTCGTGCTGGGGCGCGCCTGCGACGCACTGCGCGATCCGAGCCGCACGATGCTGGGGAGCGAACAGGAAGCCTGGCTGGCGCAGGGGCTGTCGACTTCACGCGCGCGCTGGAACATCCTGGCCCAGCAGACGCCGATGGCGCAGTCGAGCGGCGTGCCGGTGCGCGCGCCCGATGATGGCCGCTTCTGGACCGATGGCTGGGATGGCTATCCGGTGGCGCGCCGGCGTTTATTCGACACACTGTTGAAGAACGGCGCGAAGAATCCGCTGGTACTGGCGGGCGACGTGCACACCTTTTATGCCGCCGAACTGCGGCGCGATTTCGGAAGGCCGGTGTCGAAAGCGAACCCAGTCATTGCTTCCGAATTTTGCGGCACCTCGATCACCTCCAGTTCGCGGCCCCAGGCGCGCACGCAGGAAAACGTCGCGCGCAATCCGCACATGCTGTACGGGCGCAGCGACCGGCGCGGGTACATGCTGGTGGAGGTCACGCCGCAGTCGAGCAATGCACGCTTCATGGGACTGGACGATGTGCGCGATGCGCGTTCGGGGCAAACGCAGCTGGCGGCGTTCTCGGTGGAGGATGGGGCGCCACGCGTCGAGCGCACCAGCTGACGCGAGCGAACTGCCCTTGCTGCTGCGAGCGCAGCTCCGTAGGGTGGGCACTGCGTGCCCACGCGGTACGGGCGTTCCCGTTCGTCGTTGGCAGCGAGGTGTCGCTCGCTACCTCGACAAGCACCTCGATCACAACATGGGCGCTGTTCCGCTAATGAGCATTTGCACGCTGTGCGAGCGGCATTTTGTTGCCGTCGGTGGAAGGAGGCGTGCATACCGCGTGGGGTCATCGAGGCCGGGGGCCTCGATGACGGCGGCCACCCTACTTGGATCTACGCCGGCTGCTTCTCATCCCGCAGCTCGCGCCGCAGGATCTTGCCGACGTTCGTCTTCGGCAGCGTGTCGCGGAATTCGATCAGGCGCGGGCGCTTGTAGCCGGTCAGCTCTTCCTTGCAGAAGTCCATCAGCGCGTCAGTGGTGAGCGCCGGGTCCTTCTTGACCACGTACAGTTTCACGGCTTCGCCCGAGTGCTTGTCGGGCACGCCGACGCAGGCCACTTCCAGCACGCCCGGGTGCGAGGCGACCACGTTCTCGACTTCGTTCGGGTACACGTTGAAACCCGAGACCAGGATCATGTCCTTCTTGCGGTCGACGATGCGCGTATAACCCTTCTCGTCCATGATGCCGATGTCGCCCGTCTTCATGAAGCCGCTCGCCGTCATGACCTTGGCCGTTTCGTCGTCGCGCTTCCAGTAGCCGGCCATCACCTGCGGGCCGCGCACGGCGATTTCTCCGGACTGGCCGAAGGGCACCGGCTGGTTCGCTTCGTCCAGGATCAGCACTTCGGTGGACGGCAGCGGCAGGCCGATGGTGCCGGTAAATGCCGTGATGTCGCAGCGGTTCGCGGTAACCACCGGCGAAGTTTCCGACAGGCCGTAGCCCTCGACGATAGGGGTACCGGTAATCTTGAGCCATTTGTCGGCCACCGCCTGCTGCACCGCCATGCCGCCACCCGGGCAGACCAGGTAGCTCGAATGATCGAGCTTGGCGAAACCGGGCTGGTTCACCAGGCCGTTGTACAGGGTATTCACCGCCGGGAAGACGTTGATCTTGTACTTGCCCAGTTCCTTGATGAAGCCGTCCATGTCGCGCGGGTTCGGGATCAGGACGTTCATCGCGCCCACGCGCATGCCGAGCAAGGCGCAGACGGTCAGCGCATAGATGTGGTACAGCGGCAGCGCGCACATGAATTCGAGCTGCTTGCCGGCCGGGGCGCCCGCCAGCGAGGGGCCGAACCAGGCTTCGTTCTGCAGCACGTTGGCCAGCACGTTCCGGTGCAGCAGCACGGCGCCCTTCGACACGCCGGTGGTGCCGCCCGTGTACTGCAGGAAGGCGATGTCGTCGTGGCCGAGTTCCACCGGCTGGAAGGTGTAACGGGCACCGTCGGCGAGCATCTTCTTGAAGCCGACCGAGCCCGGCAGCGACCAGGCTGGCACCATCTTTTTCACTTTGCGCACCACCAGGTTGACGATGGCACCCTTCACGCCGCCCAGCAAGTCGCCCATGGTGGCGACGATGACGTGCCTGACCTGGGTGTTGGCGATGACCTGCTGCACCGTGTGCGCGAAGTTTTCCAGCACCACCAGCGCCTCGGCGCCGGAGTCGACCAGCTGGTGCTGCAGTTCGCGCGGGGTGTAGAGCGGGTTGACGTTGACGATGGTGTAGCCGCCGCGCAGGGCCGCAGCCATCGCCACCGGGTATTGCAGCACGTTCGGCAGCATGATCGCCACGCGCGCACCCGGCTGCAGGCCGCGGCTTTGCAGCCAGGCGGCCATCTGCTGCGACATGCGGTCCAGGTCGCCGTAGGTGATGGCCTTGTCCATGCAGGCAAAGGCGGGTTGGCCCGCGTACTTGCGGAAGGATTCTTCCAGCAAATGGGTCAGGGAGCGGTACTGCGCCGGGTCGATCTCCGCCGGTACCCCAGCCTGGTACGACTTGAGCCAAAACTTTTCCATCTAGTGCCTCGCCTTCTTCAACTTTGTGTTTCCAATAAATGCAAAGCCGCCCGGGACCCGGGCGGCTTGTCAGCCTATACGCCTGCGGCGCGGCCGGCCTCACGCACTTGCCGTGCGCTCAGCGGCTTTTTATGCTGCTTCCTTTTTATGCTGCTTCCTTATCCTGCTTTTTTTCCTGCTGTTCGTCGCGCAGGGCACGCCGCAAGATCTTGCCGACGTTGGTTTTCGGCAGCTCGTCACGGAACTCAATGTACTTCGGTTTCTTGTAGGCGGTAAACTGCTCCTTGCAGTAGTCCATCAGCACGCTTTCCGTCAGGCTCGGGTCCTTGCGCACCACGAACACCTTGACGGCTTCGCCCGAATGCGCGTCCGGCACGCCCACGACCGCGCATTCGAGCACGCCCGGGTGCGCGGCGATCACGCCTTCGAGTTCGTTCGGATAGACGTTAAAGCCCGACACGAGGATCATGTCCTTCTTGCGGTCGATGATCTTCACGTAGCCGCGCTCGTCCATGATGCCGACGTCGCCCGACTTGAAGAAGCCGTCGGCCGTCATGACCTTGGCCGTTTCGTCCGGACGGTTCCAGTAGCCGGCCATTACCTGGGGACCGCGGATCCCGATTTCTCCCGGCTCCCCGAGCGCCACCGGCTTGCCGTCGTCGTCGAGGATGGCGATGTCGGTTGACGGCACCGGCAGGCCGATGGTGCCCGTGAATTCGTGTTCGTCGGCGCGGTTGCAGGTGGCGACCGGGGCGGTTTCGGACAGGCCGTAGCCCTCGATGATAGCGCGGCCGGTGACGAGCTTCCACTTGTCGTTGACCGCCTTCTGCACGGCCATGCCGCCGCCGTTCGAGACCTTCAGGCCGGACAGGTCGAGGCTGGCGAAGTCGGGGTGGTTGACCAGCGCGTTGTACAGCGTGTTCACGGCCGGCAGCATGTTGATCTTGTACTTGCCCAGCTCCTTGATGAAGCCCGGGATGTCGCGCGGGTTCGGGATCAGGATGTTCAGGGCGCCGACGCGCATGCCCCACATGGCGCAGGCCGTCAGTGCGAAAATGTGGTACAGCGGCAGCGCGCAGACGATGGTCGGGAATTCCACCACCGGCGGCTCGGCCATTGCCGGCTTGGACCAGGCTTCGGTCTGCAGCACGTTGGCGATCACGTTGCGGTGCGTGAGGGTCGCGCCTTTCGACACGCCGGTGGTGCCGCCGGTGTACTGCAGGAAGGCGATGTCGTTGGCGCTCACGGTGGCCGGGGTGAACGGCATCCTGGCGCCCTGCGCCAGCGCGTCCTTGAAGCGCACCATGTTCGGCAGCGCGAAGTCCGGCACCATCTTTTTAACGTTGCGCACGACGAAGTTGACCAGCATGCCCTTGGCGCCGCCGAGCATCTCGCCCATGCTGGCCACCACGATGTGGCGCACTGGCGTGTCTTTGAGCACCTGCTCGAGAGTGTGCGCGAAGTTTTCCAGCACGATGATCGCTTCGCTGCCCGAGTCCTTCAATTGGTGCTCGAGTTCGCGCGGGGTGTAGAGCGGGTTGACGTTCACCACCGTATAGCCGGCGCGCAGGATGGCGGCGATCGCGATCGGGTATTGCAGGACGTTCGGCATCATCACCGCCACGCGCGCGCCCTTGGCCATGCCGCGGCTTTGCAGCCAGCCGGCCAGCTTCTTCGAGCAGGCGTCCAGTTCCGCATAGGTGAGGAACTTGTCCATGCACACGAAGGCGTTGTTCTGTGCGTATTTCTGGAACGACTCGTCCAGCATGTGCACGAGCGACGTGTACTGGTCAGGATTGATCTCGGCGGGTACGCCGGGTGGATACGACTTCAGCCAAATTTTGTCCATCTCAAGTGCCCCTGTCTCCAATAGTATCGTTATGTCCGGCACCAAGGTCCCGGCGGGCCGTTGGTGCCGGCTACAGCCTTTAGCGCGAATATGCTTGTGCCTTTGCTATTGCTGAATGTGATGCTATCGGGCAGCGCGGTTGGAAGCAAGCAGTTTCGCGGCGATTGGAACAGGCACTCTACGGCTGGGCTGCATTGGTGCGTTGCACCATGAACGTGGCCGGCGGCGGCGTCACGTCGAACAGCTTCAGGGCGCGCTGGCGCTCCGTCTTGTCGAGCTTGGCGAGGCGGTTGACCTTGCGGTAAAAATCGCCGAAATTCTTCTCCCCGCGCAGCATCGCGCGGAAGGCCGGCACGTAGTCGTTGTAGGTCGCGATCGAGGCCAGGTGGGCATTCGAGAGCGGCTCGGCAAAGAAGCGGTCGTAGCCGGCGTAACCGCCCCAGTTCGCTTTCAGCACCTGGTACTCGTCCTTCAGCGCAAGGAACAGGCGCACCTTGGCGATGCGCTTGTCCTCGTCGGGAACGATGGCGGCATAGGTGCGTTCCAGCTCGCGCCGGTACTTCAGCAGCAGTGCCAGGAAGTCCTTGCGCCGCGCCGTGTAGCGCTCGTAGCTCTCGCGCATGGCCGGGTTGCCGAAGCGCTCGAGCCAGAGCTCGACCCCGGCCTCTTCCACTGCGCTGGCAAAGGATTCGTTGAAACGCGAGTCGCCCTGGACATAGGTCACCTGGTGCGCCAGCTCGTGGAAGATCAGGCGGGCGAGCTCGGCATCCGGGTAGTTGATGAAGGTCGAGATGAGCGGGTCGCGGAACCAGCCGAGGGTCGAATAGGCGCTCACGCCGCCGATCTCGACGTCGCGGCCCTGGGCGCGCAGTTCCTTCGCGTAGGCATCGGCGTCCGCCTTGTTGTAGTAGCCGCGATAATTCACGCAGCCCGCCACAGGGAAGCACCATTGCAGGGGTTTCAGCGACAGCTCCGGCGTGGCCACCACGTTCCACAGCACGTACTTGCGCTTCAGGTTGGCATAATTGGTGTAGCTGCCGTTGTCGGGCAGGCCCATCTGCTGGACGGCGAAACGGCGGATCTGGCGGGCAGTTTCCAGGCGGTGGCGGAGGGAGGTGTTGGTGGCCGGGTCGGCCAGCCAGTCATCGATGGGACGGGCGTCGGCGAGCAGTTCGAGCTGACCCTGCGCGGCCTGGGTGTAGTAATTCAGAGTAGAACAACTGGCAAGTAAGGAAACGGCACCGGCGGCGGCGCTCAGTTTGAGCGCGCGCCGGAACAAACGGGGAAAGCTATGGAGTAGGGTTTTCATGTCCGGGTTGGGGCGCGGCCTTCTCGACCTGCACCAGGGTGTCGTAGAAAGTGGGCGCCCGACCCATGTCGGTCAGGCGCTGGCTGGTCACTTCATTGGCGTTCTTGCCGTCGCTGGCGAGTTTCTTCCACCAGATCGACAAGCCCACCACGAGGCCCGGTCGCGCTTTCTCGGTCACGCGCGCCTTGGCAACAAACGAGCCGCGGTCGTTGAAGATACGTGCCATGTCACCGTGGGCGATGCCGCGCGGGGCAGCGTCGTTCGGGTGGATGTCGAGGTGCGGCTCGCCCTCGGTTGCACGTAGGCTCTGTACATTGACAAAGGTTGAATTGAGGAAGTTCCGTGCCGGCGGAGAAATCATTGCGAGCGGATATTTCTCTGCCAACTTCGGGTTCGATTTCACCGATTCGTAGGGCGGAATATAGGTCGGCAGCGGGTCGAGGCCGTCCGCTTCCATCGTGCTCGAATAAAACTCGCACTTGCCTGATGGGGTAGGGAAGCCGCCCTCGGCAAAGGGTGCGTCCGGCATGTTCAGCTTTTGCCAGCCCTTCTGTTTCAGCGCTTCCCAGTCGAAGTGGATGGCGCGGGTGTGGCGCTTGTCGAAGGCCTGGGCGGCCAGCTCGTCGTCGCTCTCCTGGAAGCACGGGTCATCAAAACCCATGCGCGCGGCCAGCAGGCGGAAGATTTCCGTGTTCGGTTTCGCCTCACCCATCGGCGCAATCGCCGCGTTGTTCGCCATCATGTACAGGTGGCCGTAGGCCAGGTGCGCATCGACGTGCTCGAGCTGGGTCGTGGCCGGCAGCAGGATGTCGGCGTAATCGGCGCTGTCGGTGCGGAAGTGCTCCAGCACCACCGTAAACAGGTCTTCGCGCTCGAAGCCGGCCTGCACCTTGGCCGAATCAGGGGCGATCGCCAGCGGGTTGGCGTTATACACGATGACCGCTTCCACCTTCGGGCCGAATTCGGGAGACGCCTCCTTCAGCAGGTCGCCGCCGATGGTGGTCATGTTGATCGTGCGCGGCCTGCGGCCCGCGAGCAGGTCCGGACGCTGCAGCGCCACGCGGTTGGCCGGGAAGGAGCCCGAGGTCGACAGCTGGATGCCGCCGGCCGCGTGGCGCCAGGCGCCGACCAGCGCCGGCAGGCAGGCCATGTTGCGCACCGCGGTGCCGCCGCCGCGCGCACGCTGCACGCCATAGTTGCAACGGATCGCCACCGGCTCGCCCTGTTTCGCCATGCCGCCGTACAGGCGTGCGAGGTCGACCACTTCCTGAGCCGTGATGCCGCAGGTCTCGGCGGTGCGCTCGGGCGTCCATTCCAGCGCGCGCTCCTTGAGCGCTCCGAAGCCGAGGGTGTAGTTGGCGATGTAGTCGTGGTCGAGCAGGTCTTCCTTGATCAGGACGTGCATCAGGCCAAGTGCCAGCGCCGCGTCCGTGCCGGGCAGCAGCGCGATGTGCTGGTGGCACTTCTCGGCCGTCAGCGAGCGGTAGGGGTCGATCGCGATCAGCCTGGCGCCGCGGCGCTTGGCTTCCTGGGCGCGCATCCAGAAATGCAGGTTCGAGGCGATCGGGTTGCCGCCCCAGATGATGATCAGCTTCGCATCCTGGAACTGCTCCATGTCGGTGCCGATCGACGCACCGATGGTGTACTTGTAACCCGTAAAACCGGCGGTGGCGCAGATGGTGCGGTCGAGCAGCGAGGCGCCCAGCTTGTTAAAGAAACGCATCGACATCGCTTCTCCCTGCACCAGGCCCATGGTGCCGCAATAGCTGTAGGGCAGGATGGCTTGCGGGTCGCGCGCCGCAATCGGCTTCAGGCGGGCGGCGATTTCGTCCAGCGCCTGCTCCCAGCTGATGCGCTCGAACTTCCCCTCTCCCTTCTTGCCGACGCGGCGCATCGGGTGCAGCACCCGGTCCGGCGAATAGGTGCGCTCGACATAGCGCGACACCTTCGTGCACAGCACGCCGGCCGTGGTCGGATGCTCCGGATCGCCGCGGACCTCAAGCGCGACACCGTCTTCGACGGTGACCAGCAAGGCACAGGTATCGGGGCAATCGTGGGGGCAGGCGGCGCGGACTTGGGTGATGGACATCGGGTTCAATTCTTGGGAAAAACGTCGAGAAACCAATACTTTAGCGCATTCTTCCGGGGTCGGTATGGGCCCCGCCAGGTGGCGCTGGCTTTCGCAAGTTGAGGCGGGCTACAATAGTCCAAGACACTTGCATTGATGTCCATGCAAACAGGGAGACAACATGAGACTCGTGGAACCTATCGTCGCATTCCAGACCGAACTGGAGCAAATCCGCCGCGACCTGCACGCCCACCCCGAACTCTGCTACGAGGAACACCGCACCGCCGACGTGGTCGCCGCACGCCTGGCCGAGTGGGGCATTCCGGTCGTGCGCGGACTCGGCAAGACCGGCGTGGTCGGCATCATCAAGAACGGCAGCTCCGGACGCGCGATCGGCCTGCGCGCCGACATGGATGCGCTGCCCATGCAGGAGCTCAACACATTTGACCATGCGTCGCGCCACCCCGGCAAGATGCATGCATGCGGCCACGACGGCCATACGGCGATGCTGCTGGGCGCTGCCCACTATTTGTCGCGTCATCGCAACTTCGATGGCACCGTCTACCTGATTTTCCAGCCGGCCGAGGAAGGCGGCGCCGGCGCGCGCAAGATGATCGAGGACGGCCTGTTCGAGCAGTTCCCGATGGACGCCGTCTACGGCATGCACAACTGGCCGGGCCTGCCGGCGGGCAGCTTCGGCGTGACTCCCGGACCGATGATGGCCTCCAGTAACGAGTTCCGCGTCGTCGTGAAGGGCAAAGGCGCGCATGCGGCGCAACCGCACCGCGGCATCGACCCGGTGATGGTGGCGGTGCAGATCGCGCAAGCCTGGCAAACGATCATCTCGCGCGAAAAGAATCCGCTGGAGACGGCGGTGCTGTCGATCACGCAAATCCACGCGGGCAGCGCAACGAATGTCATTCCCGACGAGGCCGTGCTGATCGGCACCGTGCGCACCTTCTCGACCGGGGTGCTCGACCTGATCGAACGCCGCATGGAGGAGATCGCGAACGGGGTCGCGGTGGCGTACAACGCCGGCGTCGACTTCGGCTTCAAGCGCAACTATCCGCCGCTGATCAACCATCCGGAGCAAACAAGCTTCGCGGTCGAGGCGATGCAGGCCGTGGTGGGGGCTGCGAACGTGAATGCCGCGGTCGAACCGACCATGGGCGCCGAGGATTTCGCCTTCATGCTGCAGGCGAAGCCGGGCTGCTACGTCTTCATCGGCAACGGCGACGGCGACCACCGCGCCGGCGGCCACGGACTGGGACCATGCCAGCTGCATAACGGCAGCTATGATTTCAATGACCAGCTGCTGGCGATCGGGGCGAGTTATTGGGTGAGGCTGGTGGAGATGGGGTTGGTGGCGGGGTGAAGCCGCGGGCTGACGCCATGTCGCCATTGCTCACATGATGACTCCACCCTGCGACCGTGACATGCGACCAACAGCGTCAAGGATCAGGTACACGTAGGGTGGACTCCCGAGTCCACGCGTTTGCGCACGTGGCATAACCGTGATAAAAACGATCGTTGCCACAGCGGCCAATCGGGGGCTACGGCAACTGATCTGCCTGCGTCCCCAACCTCTGCCCCGGATTGATCCGCTCCAGTGCTAACAGCGCCGCAGCGTGATCCGCCCCGCCCAACTCCGCTTCGATCGACTCGTAACTGCGCGTCGCCGCCGCCGTCAGCGGCAATGCCAACCCCGCTTCCGCCGCCGCCGCCAGTACATTCCGTAAATCCTTCAGCTGGCTTTTGACTTGCCCGCCCGGCACGAAATTCCGGTCCAGCATGCGCTGCCCATGCACCTCGAGCACGCGGCTGCCGGCGAAGCCGCCGCGGATCGCCTCGCGCACTGCGCCCGGGTCGGCGCCCGCTGCCTGCGCCAGCAATAAAGCCTCGGCCACGATGTTGATCGTCGCGCCCACGATCAATTGATTGCATAACTTCGCCACTTGCCCGCTGCCTGCCGGTCCCACGAGCTGGGCCTGGCCGAGCGCGGCGAACGCCGGACCCGCCTCGGCGAAATCATGCAGGCTGCCGCCGGCCATGATGGCCAGCGTCCCCGCTTCGGCCCCAGGCACGCCGCCCGACACCGGCGCGTCGAGAAAGCGCATGCCCTGCCCTTCTAGCTGGCGCTGGAAGGCCAGCGCTTCGTCGTGGCGGGTCGAGCTCATGTCGATCCATAAAGTGCCCGGCGCCATGGCGGGCAGCGCCGCCGCGATCGAGGCGCCGACCGCCGGGCCGGCTTCGAGCATCGAGACGACGATGGCGGCGCCCGCGACCGCCTCGTCGATCGAGGCGCAGGGCAGTGCGCCGTGGCTGGCCAGGGCCTGCGCCTTGCTTGCCGTCCGGTTCCAGGCGCGCACGGTAAAACCGGCGCCGGCCAGGCGCGTGGCCATGGGTTTGCCCATCAGGCCAATGCCGAGAAATGCGATGGTGAGGTGGCTCAATGTCGTTCCTTGTCAAATGGAGGTGTGCGCTACGTGTTTTTGTTCGCTTTAGTACAATATTTGGATTCGCCAGCGTGGACTGGCGCATACTCTACGAAAGCAATTATGGCCTCTATCAAGAAAATTGCCATCCTGGCTGGCTTTGCCGCAAGCCTGTGCGCGAGTGCGGCCTGCGCCGCCGACAATGGCTGGCTCGACTCGACCGCGTTCGAGTTCGGCGCCGGCAAGAAAGTTAAAATGGCGCGCGTATCCGTGCAGTCGGACTGGGACGTGCGCTGGCTCGCCTCGAACGGCCGCCACGTCGGCGGCTACTGGGATCTGTCGGCCGCCTACTGGCGCGGCACCGCCCATCGCAACGTGCCCGGGCAGCGCCAGACCATCGGCGTCATCGGCGTCACCCCGGTGCTGCGCTATCAGCGCGACGACAAGCTCGGCTGGTATGTCGAGGGCGGCATTGGCGCCAACCTGTTCTCCGAACTGTACAACAACGACGACAACAGGCTCTCCACCGCCTTCCAGTTCGGCGACCACCTCGGCATCGGTTACGTCACGCAAAACAAATGGGATCTCGGCCTCAAGATCCAGCATTACTCGAACGCCAGCATCAAGCGCCCGAACAGCGGTGCCAATTTCGTCATCGCCAGCGCCCGCTACAGCTTCTGACGGCGCGGGCCGCCCGGCTAAGAGCGCCTAACAAGACCTTCAGGGCAAGGGATGCGGCCACCCGACGCGGCGACGAAGACAGTACGCCTGTACGGCGAGGAGCCGCAACGCAGCTATGGAGGTTTTGTCAGGCGTTCTAACAGGGTGTCGACGAAATCAACCCTTAAAAGTCAGTCTGTTGAGTAGCATTCGTGCCTCTGCCAGCCAGACCCAAGCGGCGGAGATATCCAGTTTGCGGTCGTGATGCATGATGGTGCGTCGC
>JBBWZO010000191.1:0-5028 GCA_039649125.1 Massilia sp.
CGCCACGTCGGCGGCGGCATGGACCAGGACAGCCGCGACCAGTATGCCCAGTTCCTGCTGCAAAGCCGGGTCAACACGCGCCTGGTCGAATTCCGCGAACCCGACGGCACGCTGCGCATGGTATCGATCATCGACGTGCTCTCCGACGGGCTGTCCTCGGTCTACACCTTCTTCGACCCGGACGTGCCCGGCGCCTCCTACGGTACCTACAACGTGATGTGGCAGGTCGAGCAGGCGCGCGAACTCGGGCTTTCCTTCGTCTACCTCGGCTACTGGATCGAGCAGAGCCCGAAGATGGCCTACAAGATCAACTTCCGGCCGCTGGAGGCGCGTATCAACGGGGTGTGGGGGATACTCGATCGCTGAGGAGGGTCTTCCAGCAGCTGCTCACGGTACAATGGCGCGACCCTTTTCACGAGCGTTCCATGTCCGACAAACTCCTGTATACCCTCGCCCGCCCGCTGCTGTTCACGCTGCCCGCCGAAACGGCCCACAACCTGACCCTGCCGGCCCTGCGCCGCGCCGCCGCGCGCGGCATGACCGGCGTCTTCCAGAAGCCGGCGCCCGACCCGCGCGTCGTGATGGGCATCACCTTCCCGAACCCGGTGGGCCTTGCCGCCGGGCTCGACAAGGATGGCGCCTACATCGACGGCCTGGCCGCCCTCGGCTTCGGCTCGATCGAAATCGGCACCGTAACGCCACGCGCCCAGGCAGGCAACCCGAAACCGCGCATGTTCCGCATTCCGGCCGCACAGGGCATCATCAACCGTATGGGTTTCAACAATGGCGGCGTCGATGCCTTCGTCGCCAACGTCCAGGCATCGCGCTTTTACCAGGAAAAGCAGGGTGTGCTCGGCCTGAACATCGGCAAGAACGCCGACACCCCGATCGAGCGCGCCGCCGACGACTACCTGCACTGCCTGCGCAAGGTGTATCCGTACGCAAGCTATGTCACGGTGAACATCTCCTCGCCGAACACCAAGAACCTGCGCCAGCTGCAGGGTGCGTCGGAACTGGACGCCCTGCTGTCGCAGCTGAAGGCCGAGCAGACGCGCCTGGCCGACGAGCATGGCCGCTATGTGCCGCTCACGCTGAAGATCGCGCCGGACATCGATACCGACCAGATCCAGGACATCGCAGGCGCCCTGTTGCGCCACAAGATCGACGGCGTCATCGCCACCAACACCACGCTCAGCCGCAACCACGTCGCCGGCATGCGCCATGGCCGCCAGGCAGGCGGCCTGTCGGGCGCACCGGTGTTCGACCTGTCGAACATCGTGGTGCGCGCGATGAAGAAGGAGCTGGGCGACGCGGTACCGATCATCGGCGTGGGCGGCATCCTCTCCGGCGCCGATGCAAAAGAAAAGATCGCGGCCGGCGCCCGGCTGGTGCAGCTGTATAGCGGCCTGATCTACCGCGGCCCGGCGCTGGTGCGCGAGTGTGCCGACGCGCTGAAAGCCTGAGGAGCGCCGATGAAACGCACGCAACTGGGCCGCACCGACCTGCAGGTATCGAAAGTCTGCCTGGGCACGATGACTTTCGGCGAACAGAACACCGAAAGCGAGGCGCACCGCCAGCTCGACTACGCGCTCGAGCGCGGCATCGATTTCGTCGACACCGCCGAGATGTACCCGGTGCCGCCCAGCGCCCGCACCCAGGGGTCGACCGAGCGCTTCATCGGCAGCTGGCTGAAGAAATCCGGCAAGCGCGGCGAGATCGTGCTGGCGACCAAGGCCGCCGGTCCGAACGCCAACCAGACCTGGATCCGCGGCGGCCGCCACAACCTGGACGCCCGGAACATCCGCGCCGCACTGGAAGACAGCCTGCGCCGCCTGCAGACCGACTACGTCGACCTCTACCAGCTGCACTGGCCGAGCCGCAACGTGCCGGTCTTCGGCGCGAACAGCTTCGACCCGCAGAAGGAGCGCCCCAGCGTGCCGGTCGAGGAAACCCTGGCCGTGCTGGGCGAATTGATCAAGGAAGGCAAGATCCGCCACATCGGCGTGTCGAACGAAAGCCCCTGGGGCGTGTGCGAGTACATCAAACAGGCCGAGATGCGCGGCCTGCCGCGCATTGCCACCATCCAGAATTTATATAACCTGACCGCGCGCGCTTTTGAAACCACGCTGCTGGACGAGGTCTGCTACCGTGAAGAGGTGAGCCTGCTGGCCTACAGCCCGCTCGCCTTCGGCCAGCTGAGCGCGAAGTACATCGACAACCCGGCAGCGCACGGTCGCCTGACCATCTACCCGCCGACCTGGAGCCCGCGCTACCTGCGCCCTTCCGTCCGGGCGGCGGCCAGGGAGTATGCGGATCTGGCACGCGCCAACGGCATGACGCCTGCGCAGATGGCGCTGGCCTGGTGCTATTCGCGCTGGTTCGTCGGCTCCACCATCATCGGCGCGACGACGATGGAGCAACTAAAGGAAAACATCGACGCGTTCGAGGTGGTGTTGCCGGGCGAGGTGAGCGCGGCGATCGACGCGATTCACGCGCGGATCACGAATCCCGGGCAGTAATGGTCGCGGTTATTCAAGCGTGATCTGAACGCGTGGGCGGGGGACTTGCCCACCCTACGTCCCTTCGCTTGGCGATAACGTAAAGCGCGGGGACGTAGGATAGACGGGTCTCCCGCCCACGCGTCGATCGTTACCCGATGAGCGTTCGCAACAGCGCCGGCACTGTTAATTCGCCACCGCCTCTGCCTGCAAACTGCGCTCGATATCCGACCTGGTGAACCCCGGCGCGAAGCGCTCGATGAAGTGGTAAGCGTACGCCCGCAGGTAGGCCCCGCGCCGCACCGCCAGGCGCGTCACGTTCGGCGCGAACAGGTGCGAGGATTCGATCGCCCGTAATCCCCTGTCGCGGCCGTGGTCGAAGGCCATCGAGGCGATGATCCCGACGCCCATGCCGAGCGACACGTATTGCTTGATCACGTCCGAATCCATCGCGGTGAGCACGATGTCCGGCGCCACGCCCGCCTTCGCGAAGGCCTCGTCGATGTGGCTGCGGCCCGTATAGCCGACGTCGTAGGTGATGAGCGGATGCGCGGCCAGGTCTTCCAGCCGCAGCGGCGTACTGCCCAGCAGCGGATGGCCATCGGGCGCGACGACCACGTGGCTCCAGCGGTAGCAGGGAAACGAGACCAGGTCCGGAAACGCCGACAGGCCTTCGGTCGCGATGCCGATGTCGGCGCGGCCCGACAGCACGTACTCGGCGATGTGTTCGGGCGCGCTTTGCTGCAGGGCGATGCGCACGTTCGGGAAGGCGCTGCGGAACGACTGCACCACCTGCGGCAGCGCGTAGCGCGCCTGGGTGTGGGTGACGGCCACCGTCAGCGTGCCGCTGTCCTGGGCCGCGTACTCCTGGCTGGCCTGCGCCAGGTTTTCCGCTTCCACCAGCAATCTCTCGACGATTTTCAGGATGCCCCGGCCAGGCGCGGTGAGCCCGGTCAGGCGCTTGCCGTTGCGCTCGAAGATGACGACCCCGAGTTCTTCCTCGAGCTCGCGGATCTGGCGCGACACGCCCGGCTGCGAAGTGAACAGGGCCGCAGCTACGTCGGTGAGGTTGAAATTGCGGCGCGCCGCTTCGCGCACCGAACGCAGCTGCTGGAAGTTCATATGCCGCCACCCTCGTCGACAAAGACCTGGATCTGGCGCGGCCGCACGGCCAGGGTTTCACCCTCCTTCAGGCCGAGGCCGGCGAAGCGCTCGTTCGGGATCACCGCCTCGATCAGCTGGGCGTTATCGAGACGCTCGAGGTCGAGCTGGGCCAGCGGGCCGATCGCGTGCGCGCGGCGCAGTTTGACGGCGATGCCCTGGCTCCCTGGGGTGTAGCGCTCCACGTCGAGGTCGTGCGGACGGACGTAGCCGATGCCTTCGGCGTTGTTGGCGCCGCCATGGCCCGGCGCGTCGAAGAGCGCGTCGCCGCTGGCCAGCACGCCTTCGTGCACGCGGCCGTGGAACAGGTTGACGTTGCCCAGGAAGCTGTAGACGAAGGGCGAGGCCGGGGCGTTGTAGACGCTCTCCGGGGTACCGAGCTGCTCGACGCGGCCCTTGTTCATGACGACCACCTGGTCGGCCACCTCGAGTGCCTCTTCCTGGTCGTGGGTAACGAAGATCGAGGTCACGTGCAGGTCGTCGTGCAGGCGGCGCAGCCAGCGGCGCAGCTCCTTGCGCACCTTGGCGTCGAGGGCGCCGAAGGGCTCGTCCAGCAGCAGCACGCGGGGTTCTACGGCAAGCGCCCGCGCAAGCGCGATGCGCTGGCGCTGCCCTCCCGATAACTGCGGCGGGTAACGGTCGGCGATCCAGTCCAGCTGCACCAGTTCCAGCAGCTGTTTCACTTTTTCGCGGATCTGGGCTTCGGACGGGCGTTCGCGGCGCGGACGCACGCGCAGGCCGAAGGCGACGTTCTCGAACACGGTCATGTGCTTGAACAGCGCATAGTGCTGGAACACGAAGCCGACCTGGCGTTCGCGCACGTGGCTGGTCGAGGCATCCTGGCCGTCGAGCAGCACGGCGCCGGAATCCGGATGCTCGAGGCCCGCGATGATGCGCAGCAGCGTGGTCTTGCCGCAGCCCGATGGCCCGAGCAATGCGGTCAGCTGGCCGTCCGGGAACTGCAGCGACACGTCGTCGAGCGCCGTGAACTGGCCGAACTGCTTGCGGATGTGTTGGACTTCGATCGTCATTGCGTGCGCTCCGTGGTACCGGCGTCAGCAGCCATGGACTGGTGCAGGCGCCATTCGATAAAGGTCTTGATGGCCAGCGTTACCAGCGCAAGCAGCGCCAGCAGGGATGCGATCGCGAACGCGGCCGTGAAGTTGTATTCGTTGTAGAGGATTTCGACCTGCAGCGGCATGGTGTTGGTCTCGCCGCGGATATGGCCCGACACCACCGACACCGCGCCGAACTCGCCCATCGCCCGCGCATTGCACAGGATGACGCCGTACAGCAGGCCCCATTTGATGTTCGGGAGCGTCACGCGCCAGAAGGTCTGCCAGCCCGAGGCGCCCAGCACCAGCGCCGC
>JBBWZO010000199.1:0-2526 GCA_039649125.1 Massilia sp.
ATCGACGTGCAGATCGTCGACGAGGACGATCCGCATGTGAACCCGCTGGGGGCGAAGGGGATCGGCGAGATCGGCATCACCGGCGTGGGGGCCGCGATCGCGAATGCGGTGTATCACGCGACCGGCAAGCGGGTGCGGGATTTGCCGGTGACGCTGGATAAGGTCTTATAAGCCGTCCGGCACGACGTGCAGATATCAGTGGTGAGCGGCAGCCGCCTGGTGCGCAACCGCGCCATGCTCACCCTTGCCTTCCTTCCCTTCGCCATGCTCGCCATGCTTGGCGTGGGTATTCTCCCAACCGCCACCTAAAGCCAGGAACAACTGCACCTGGTCCGCCGCCAGCTGCGCATCCGATGCTGCCAGCACACTTTCCGCGCTGGCCAGCGTGCGGTCCGCATCCAGCGCGGCCAGGAAGTCGGTGCGGCCGAACTGGTACAGCCTGGCCGTCTGCTTCGACGCCAGCGCGCTCTGGTCGCGCGCCGCGCGCAGCATGGCGTTGCGGTCGAGCTCACGCGCGTACACGGTCAGCGCCGATTCCGTCTCGCGCAGGGCGTTCAACACCACCGAGTCGAACTTCGCCAGCGTGCCGGCCGTGTCGGCCGTGGCCTGGGCGATGTGCGAGCGCGCCGAGCTGGTCGCCGGCAGGTTCCACTGGATCAGCGGGCCGAGCGAGAATTTCCAGGTGTTCGCGTTGCCGAACTGGTTCATGAAGCCGACGCCGCCGAACGAGGCGCCCAGCGTGATGTTCGGGTACAGCTCGGCGGTGGCGACGCCGATGCGTGCCGTGGCGCCGGCCAGCATGCGCTCGGCCTGGCGCACGTCCGGGCGGCGGCGCAACAGTGCGGCGCCGTCGCCCACCGGAATCGCAGCGCTCACGCGCGGCGCCGTGGCGCACTGCGCCACCTCGGCCGGGAAGGCGCTCGGCACTTCGCCAGTGAGCACCGCCAGGCGGTACAGCGCGGTGCGGCGTTGCGCCTCCAGCGGCGGCAGGTTGGCGCGCAGCTGGTCCAGCTGGCCCTGCGCACGGCTGTTGTCGATGGCGCTGCCGCGCCCGCGCTGGACGCGCTCGGCGGTCAGCTGGACGAACTTCCGCTGCAGGTCCACCGAGTCTTGCGCCACCTTCAGCTGGTAGCCAGCCGAGCAGGCCTCGGCGTAGGCGCGCGTGGTGTCGGCCGCGACGATCACGTGGGTCAGGTCGCTGGCCGCCTGCGCGGTTTCCACGTCGGCTTCCGCGGCCTCGACGGCGCGGCGGACGCGGCCCCAGATGTCGAGCAGGTAGCCGATCTTGATGTCACCGTCATAGATGCCGGTGCGCGGCAGCTGCTCCGGGATACCGAGCGCGGCGCCGGCGATGCGGCCGTACACCGGCGCGACGCTGGTCTCGACTTCAGGACGCTTCTTTTCCTCGACTTCTTCCAGCACACCGTGCGCGCGCGCCAGGTTCGCGGCGGCCACGCGCAGGTCGGCGTTGGCGCTGAAGGCCTTGGCGATCAGCTTGTCGAGCGTCGGGTCCTTGTACAGGCGCCACCAGTCGGCGGGCAGGGGCTCGGATTTATACGGCTGCTCGGCCGCGCCGATGAATCCGGCATTCGCAGCGTCGCGCTTGACAACGGCCTCTTTCGGTACATGGTAGTCGGGGCCGACCGTGGTGCAGGCGGCAACTGCCGCCGCCAGCACCGATAGCATCAGCGCTTTCCGGGCAGTGGAGCGGTATCGATTCATGGTCATTCCTTAATGCCTTGCCTTGGGGGCGGGCGCGGAGGCGACAACGGCCGGCGTCTTCGTGGCAGGCGCCGGCGCGGCGGCAGGAGCAGCCGCGGGCCGGGCCACCGCCGGCAGCACCTTCACGGTCGCGGTCTGGCCGGCGACCAGGCGCACATTGGCCGGCACCGGATCGAGCGCGATGCGCACCGGAATGCGCTGGGCCAGGCGCACCCAGTTGAAGGTCGGGTTCACGTTCGGCAGCATGTTGGCGCCGGTAGTGCGGTCGCGGTCGGCGATGCCTTCGGCGAAGCTTTCGACGCGGCCGGCGATCGGCTGGCGCGTGCCCATCAGGATCACTTCGGCCTTGTCGCCGATCTGGATGCCGGGCAGCTTGGTTTCTTCGAAATAGCCTTCGACATAGAAGGTGTTGCGGTCGACCAGGGCCATCACCGGATGCGACGCGGTGGCGTAGGCGCCTTCGCGCAGGTCGAGGTTGGTGACGATGCCGTCCACCGCCGACACCACGTGCGCGCGTTCCAGGTTCAGTTTCGCGGTATCGCGGTTGACGATGGCCTGGGCCAGCGCGGCCCTGGCCTGGTCGGTGCGGGTCTGGCCCTGCTCGCGGGTTTCCTGCGACACCAGGTCGTCCAGCTGGGTATTACGCTGGTTCTCGCGCGTCGCCTGGCTCAGGGCCGCTTCGGCCGCCGTCACTTGCGCTTCGCTCTGGCGCAGCGCCAGTTCGAAGCGCGCGCGGTCGATCTCGAACAGCGCTTCGCCGACGGCCACGTGCTGGTTGTCGTGCACGTACACCTTGGTCACCTG
>JBBWZO010000213.1:0-29041 GCA_039649125.1 Massilia sp.
CGGGGTCACGCCGGAGATGCGCGATGCCTGGCCCAAGGTCTCGGGACGCTGCTTGTCGAGCTTCTGGCGGACCTCGATCGACAGCGCCGTGATCTCGAGGTAGTTCAGGTTGTCGGGCAATTTGAGGTTCTCGTAATAGTCGTGGCGTTCCACCTCGCGCGCCTGGCGGTCGATATAGCCCGAATATTTGAGTTGGATCTCGACCTGCTCCTTCACGGCCGGATCTTCCACGCCGGGTCCGGCCAGGGCCTGCCCTTCCATGCCCGCCAGGGTCATCAGCTTGTCGTAGTCGACGCCCGGACGGCGCAGCAGGTCGGCCAGGTTGTACTCGCGTTCGATGGCCTGGCCGATCACGCGCTCCGATTCGGCGGCCGCCAGGATGCGCGGGTTGACCCAGGTCGCGCGCAGTCGCTCCATTTCGAGCGCCACGGCTTCGCGCTTGCGCTCGAAGGCTTCCCACTGTGCATCGCCGACGATGCCGAGCTTGCGGCCGATCTCGGTCAGACGCATGTCGGCATTGTCCTCGCGCAGCGACAGGCGGTATTCGGCGCGGCTGGTGAACATGCGGTAAGGCTCGGCCACGCCCTGGGTGGTGAGGTCGTCGACCAGCACGCCGAGGTAGGCTTCCGAGCGGCCCGGCGTCCAGGCCTGCTCGCCCTTGGTCTGCAGCGCGGCGTTCAGGCCGGCCAGCAGGCCCTGGGCCGCGGCTTCCTCGTAGCCGGTGGTGCCGTTGATCTGGCCGGCGAAGAACAGGCCCTTGATCGCCCTGGTTTCCAGCGTGGCCTTCAGGCCGCGCGGGTCGAAATAGTCGTATTCGATCGCGTAGCCGGGACGCAAAATGAAAGCGTTCTCCATGCCCTTCATGGAGCGCACCAGCGCCAGCTGGACGTCGAACGGCAGGCTGGTCGAGATCCCGTTCGGATAGAACTCGTTGGTGGTGAGTCCCTCCGGCTCGAGGAAGATCTGGTGCGATTCCTTCGATGCAAACCGGTGGATCTTGTCTTCGATCGACGGGCAATAGCGCGGGCCGACGCCCTCGATCACGCCGGTGTACATCGGGCTGCGATCGAGGCCGCTGCGGATGATGTCGTGGGTCTGCGCATTCGTGTGCGTCACCCAGCACGGCACCTGGCGCGGGTGCATCGCGGCATTGCCCATGTAGGAAAACACGGGGACCGGATCGAGGTCGCCCGGCTGCTCGGCCAGCACCGAAAAGTCGATGCTGCGGCCGTCGATGCGCGGCGGCGTGCCGGTCTTCAGGCGGCCCTGTGGCAGCTTCAGTTCCTTCAGGCGGCTCGACAGCGCGACAGCGGCCGGATCGCCGGCGCGGCCGGCCGTGTGGTTCTGCAGTCCGACGTGGATTTTACCGTCAAGGAAAGTGCCGGCGGTCAGCACCACGGCGCGGGCGCGGAACTGCAGGCCGATCTGGGTGACGGCGCCGACCACGCGGTCGCCCTCGACCATCAAATCGTCCACCGCCTGCTGGAACAGCCACAGATTGGGCTGGTTTTCGATGCGCGCGCGGATCGCCGCCTTGTACAGGATGCGGTCGGCCTGGGCACGCGTGGCACGCACGGCCGGGCCTTTCGAGGAATTCAGGATGCGGAACTGGATGCCGGACTCGTCGGTGGCAATCGCCATCGCGCCGCCCAGGGCGTCCACTTCCTTGACCAGGTGGCCCTTGCCGATACCGCCGATCGACGGATTGCAGGACATCTGGCCCAGCGTTTCAATGTTGTGCGTGAGGAGCAGGGTTTTCTGCCCCATGCGCGCGGAGGCAAGCGCCGCCTCGGTACCGGCATGGCCGCCACCGACGACGATGACGTCGAATTCAGTTGGAAATAGCATGATGGAAGAGTGAGGCGAGGAGTCTAATTCGCGATTATAGAAGCTTTTATGCTTGCGGACGCGGCCCGGCCCGAAATCGGCCCCAGTTTTGTTTCACGTGGAACACAGTCAAAATGGCAATTCGGGCGGCCAACGTGAACGTTCCACGTGAAACAAAGGTGGGACGAAGCCGCCGCCGGGCGTAAAAAAGCCGGGTTACCCCGGCTTTTGTTCCACGTGAAACAGCTCAGCTCGCCCAGCGGACGACCGCATCGAAGGCCGTTTTCACGATCAGCGTCGACACGACGACCAGGAACAGCTTGCGGACAAACGCGCTGCCGTGCTTGATCGCGAGCCGGGTACCGACCAGCGAGCCGCCGATCTGGCAGGCCGCCATCAACAGGCCGACCTGCCACAGCAGGTGCCCGCTGTAGCCGAACCACAGCAAGGCCGACAGGTTGCAGGCGACGTTCACGATCTTGGCCGCCACCGAGGCGCCAAGGAAATCGAAGCCGAAGAAACGCACGAAGAGAAAAATCAGGAAGCTGCCGGTGCCGGGACCGAAGAAGCCATCATAAAAACCGATCGCGGCACCGATGCCGACCGCCCACCAGCGCTCGGCCATCCCGCTGTGGACCGGCGCATGCACCGCGCCCAGGTCCTTCTTGCGGAAGGTGTACACGGCGACCGCAAGCAGGATGAAGGGCAGCAGCGTGCGCACGAAATCCCCCGGCACCCGGGTGACGGTCCAGGCGCCGACGAAGGACAGCGCAAAGGCGGCGATGGCCGCCGGCGCCGCCGCGCTCCAGGCGACGCGCACGCGGCGGGCATAGTTCACCGCCGCCGCACCGGTACCGAAAATACTTGCCATCTTGTTCGTGCCCAACAAGGTGGCAGCGGCCTCTTTTGGCAAGATCGAAAAGACCGCCGGCAACTGGATCAGACCGCCACCACCGACCACCGCATCCACCAGCCCGGCGAGGAATGCCGCAGCGCCGAGCCAAACAAAATCGACCATTACCTGCTTCCGCTACATTGAAAGAGCGAAATTGTACGGTAACCCGGCCGCTCCTCATGCGCCACCGCGCCACTTCTGGTGTAAGCTCGTCCACATCCTCCCTGCCGACCACGCCCATGACTGCCTTCGCTTTCACCACCGTCGCCAGCATCGTTTCGGAAGCCGGCGCCAGCGGCCGCCTCGGCCAGCT
The DNA here is from genome assembly GCA_039649125.1 of Massilia sp. GTDB lineage: Bacteria > Pseudomonadota > Gammaproteobacteria > Burkholderiales > Burkholderiaceae_D > Telluria. The sequence continues at coordinate 3,036 of JBBWZO010000213.1, forward strand.
TGCCCTCGCGCACTGCCCGGTGGCGCGCCGCGCCCTCCTCGTCACCGACGCCGGTTTCATGCGCACCGGCCTGCTCGACGGCCCCAGGCTGGACCTGGAACGGCAGGGCATCGAGGTTTGCGTGTATGCGGGCGTCGTGGCCGATCCGCCGGAACACATCGTCGAGGAAGCGGTCGCCCTCGCCCGCGCACGCGACATCGACCTGGTCATCGGATTCGGCGGCGGCAGTTCCATGGACGTGGCCAAGCTGGTGGCCGTGCTGGCAGGCCATGCGCAGCCGCTCGCCGCGATCTATGGCATCGGCAAGGTACGCGGCACCCGCTTGCCGCTGATCCAGGTGCCGACCACCGCCGGCACCGGTTCCGAGGTGACCAACATCGCCATCGTCACCACCGGGGACACGACGAAGATGGGCGTGGTCGCCCCGCAACTGTATGCGGATCTCGCCGTCCTCGATGCGGCGCTCACGCTGGGCCTGCCGCCGCTGGTGACGGCCGCGACCGGCATCGATGCGATGGTGCACGCGATCGAGGCCTATACCAGCCGCCACAAGAAAAACCCGCTGTCGGACATGCTGGCGCGCCAGGCGCTGGCCCTGTTGTCGGCGAACCTGCTGCCGGTCTGCGAAGACGGGAACAATCTTCCGGCGCGCCAGGCGATGCTGCTGGGCGCCTGCCTGGCAGCAAAAGCGTTTTCGAATGCGCCGGTGGCGGCCGTGCATGCGCTGGCCTATCCGATCGGCGGACTATTCCACGTGCCGCACGGCTTGTCGAACGCTCTGGTGCTGCCGCATGTGCTGCGCTTCAATGCGCCGCAGGCGGCGCCGCTGTACGCGGAACTGGCCGGGATCGTGGTGGCGCACGCCAGCGGCAGCGGCGAGGCGAAAACGGAAGCATTCATTCTTGCCCTGCAGCAGATGGCGCGCATGACCGGCATCCCGACCACGATGCGGCAAGTCGGCATCGACGAGGCGGACCTGGACCGGCTGGCGGACGAGGCCATGCTGCAGACCCGCCTGCTCGGCAACAATCCGCGCGAGGTCAGCCGCGAGGATGCGCGCGCGATCTACGTCGCGGCGCTATAGGGCCGCGCTGGCCGGAACATGGGCGCCAACAGCGGCGCCGGCGAAAAAGTCGAGCAACAAGGCGTTGACGCGCTCGGCGGCCGTGACCTGCAGCCAGTGGTCGGCGCCGTCGATGCGCTCGTAGCGGAAGCTAGCGGTGACGTATTCGGTCGAATCGACCATCTGCTTCTCCCCCAATGCAGGGTCGAGGCTGCTCCAGATGCCCATCACCGGCACCGTCACCGGATCGGTCTTTGTCGCAAACGTCAGGCCGCGCGGCACGTTCGCCCGGTAATAGTTAAGGGCCGCCGTCAGGCGGCCGGGGTCACCCAGGCTGCGGCGCCAGTACGACACCTGGGTACGGTCCGACGTAAAATGCTGCATCAAATAAAAGTTGCCGGCCGTCAGCGAGCGCTCGGCCAGGCCCGGCACCATGAACCACAGCATGTAGGCGCTGCGCAGCTTCTGGTCGAGACCGGCGCGCGCAAAGGCCGCCGGGTGCCCGACCGACAGCGTCACGTACTGTTCGATGCGGTGCGGGGCATCCATGCACAGCAGCCATCCGATCAGCGCGCCCCAGTCGTGGCCGACCAGGCGTGCCTTGCCGATGCCGAGCAGGTCGAGCATGGACAGCACGTCGTTGCAGATATGTTCCAGCCGATAGGCCGACACGGCAGTCGGCGCATCGGTCTGGCCATAGCCGCGCAGGTCGGGGGCGAGCACCCGGTAGCCGGCTTTTACCAGCGGCGCGACCTGCTTGCGCCAGACGGTGTGGGTATCGGGAAAGCCGTGCAGCAGCACAACCGCCGGCCCCTGCCCCACGCTCCGCACATGCATGTGCAGCCCGTTGATGCTCAGCCGCAGCGATTCTTCCTTCATGCCGTCTCCCGTTCCTGCGTCGCGGCCATTCCAGCCCCTTCCCTGTTACGGCCGCGCCTGACACGCTCGCGGAGCGCGCCCAGTTCGCCGACAATGCCGCGCCGGAACAGCAACACGCAGAGAATGAAGATGAAGCCGGTCACCATGCCAACCGACTCGCCCAGCGTGCCGAACCAGGCCACGCCGGTGCGCTCGGCAAGCCAGGTGCCGAATTCTCCCAGCTTGTTTTCCAGCACTACGACGAGGAAGGCGCCGATGATCGGCCCGGTCAACGTGCCCATGCCGCCAACGAGCGTCATCAGCACCACCAGGCCCGACATGGTCCAGTGCACGTCGGTCAGCGTCTCGAAACCCAGCACCAGCGTCTTGGTGGCGCCGGCCAGGCCGGTCAAGCCGGCCGACAGCACAAAAGCGAGCAATTTATAGCGGTCGGCGTCGAAACCGAGAGACACCGCGCGCGGCTCGTTTTCCTTGATGGCGTTCAGGACTTGCCCGAAGGGGGAATGGACGATGCGCACGATCAGGGCGAAGCCGCCGATCACGATCGCCAGCACGACGTAGTACAGGACCAGGTCGTTCGACAAGTCGAGGGCGCCGAACAGGCGTCCACGTGGAACACCCTGCAGGCCGTCCTCGCCGCCCAGCACCGGGCTGCGCAGCACGGCGAAATACACCATCTGCGCCAGCGCCAGCGTGATCATCGAAAAATAAATGCCCTGGCGCCGGATCGCCAGCGCGCCGATCACCAGGCCGAGCAGGCTGCTCCCCGCTACGCCGGCCAGGATGCCGAGCTCGGGCGAGACACCTTTAGATGAGAGCAGATAACCCGTCAGGTACCCGGCGCTGCCGAAAAAGGCGGCGTGTCCAAACGAGAGCAGTCCGGTGAAACCGATCAGGAGGTTGAAGGCGCAGGCGAACAGGGCGAAGCACAACAGCTTCATCAGGAACACCGGGTAGCCGACGAAGGGCGCGACCAGCGCAGCGGCCAGGGCCAGCGCGATCAGGATTTTCCTGGACATGGTTTATTTCTCCTTCCCGAACAGGCCGGCAGGACGCAGCAGCAGCACGATCACCATGACGACGAAGACGACGACTTCCGATCCTTCCGGGTAGTACACGCGCGTCAGGCCTTCGATCACGCCCAGCAGCAGGCCGGTGACGATCGAGCCCAGGATCGAGCCCATGCCGCCGATCACGACCACGGCGAACACGACGATGATGAGGTTCGACCCCATCAGCGGCGTGACGTTGATCACCGGCGCCGCCAGCACCCCGGCCAGGCCGGCGAGCGCGACCCCGAAGCCATAGGTCAGCGTGACCATGCGCGGCACATTGATACCGAAGGCTTCGACCAGCTTCGGGTTCTCGGTACCGGCGCGCAGGGTGGCGCCCAGCCTCGTCTTTTCGATGACGAACCAGGTGCCGAGGCAGACGACGAGCGAGGCGACGACCACCCAGGCGCGGTAATTCGGCAGGATCATGAAGCCGAGGTCGGTGGCGCCGGCCAGGCTTTCCGGCACATCCAGGGTCTGGCCGGACACGCCGAAGAAGGAGCGGAACACGCCCTCGAGCAGCAGCGTGATCCCGAAGGTCAGCAGCAGGCCATACAGGTGATCCAGCTTATACAGCCGGCGCAGCATGGTCCGCTCGACCAGGATGCCGAAGGCGCCGACCAGCAAGGGGGCCAGCACCAGCATCATCCAGTAGTTCAGGCCATACGAGGTGACGCCGATAAAGGCGAGGAAGGCGCCCATCATGTAGAGCGCGCCGTGCGAGAAATTGATGACATTTAATAAGCCGAAGATGACGGCCAGGCCGAGCGAGAGCATGGCATAGAAGGAGCCGTTCACCAGGCCCAGCAGGAGCTGGCTCATCAGGGCTTGCAGGGGGATGCCGAAGATTTCCATGGGGGCCCGGAGGAAAAGTCGAGGCGCGCAGTGCACCGAATAATGTGCTGTCGTTCGAACGATTGTTGAACGCGTGGACGGCGGAGCCGTCCACCCTACAAAAATGGGGAGGACGTAGGGTGGACGGGTCTCCCGTCCACGCGTTCAACGCACGCTCGCGATCCCGCGCCGCTACCGAACCTCTCCATCCAACTACTCAACGCCAATCACTTCCACGCCGCACACTTCGTCTCCGCCTTCGTCGTGTACGCCTGTGCGCCCGGAATGGTCGCCACCGTCTTGTAGTAATCCCACGGATACTTCGACTCGGCCGGCGTTTTTACCTGCATCAGGTACATGTCGTACACCATGCGTCCATCCGGGCGGATCTCGCCATTTTTCGCGAACATGTCGTTGACCTTGCGCGATTTTAAATGGGCCATGACCTTGCTCGGATCGTCGGTGCCGAGCGCCTTGACCGCGTTCAGGTAGTTCGTCGCCGCCGAGTAATCGGCCGCCTGCAGCATCGAGGGCTGCTTCTTCATCTTGGCGAAATAGCGCTTGGACCAGGCGCGGGTGTCGGCGTTCTGGTCCCAGTACCAGCCGTCGGTCAGGTACATGCCCTGGGTCGTGTTCAGCCCCAGCGTGTGGACGTCGTTGATGAACACCAGCAGGCCGGCGATCTTCATCTTTTGCGTGAGGCCGAATTCGCGCGCCGCCTTGATCGCGTTGATGGTGTCGCCGCCGGCGTTCGCCAGCCCCAGCACCTGCGCCTTCGAGGACTGCGCCTGCAGCAGGAAGGACGAGAAATCCGAGGCCGCCAGCGGGTGCCGCACGCTGCCCAGCACGCTGCCGCCGTTCTTTTTCACCACATCGGCCGTGTCCTTTTCCAGGGATTGCCCGAAGGCGTAGTCGGCCGTGAGGAAATACCAGCTCTTGCCGCCCTGGCGGATCACGGCCGAACCGGTGCCGCGCGCCAGCGCGACGGTGTCGTAGGCGTAGTGCACGGTGTAGGGCGAGCACTGTTCGTTGGTCAGTTGCGCGGTGCCGGCACCGATCGCAATAAACACTTTCTTTTTCTCGGCCGCGACCTTCGCCATCGCCAGGCTGGCGCCGGAATGGGTGCCGCCGATCAGCATGTCGACGCCGCCCTGGTCGAACCATTCGCGCGCTTTCGAGGCGGCGATGTCCGGCTTGTTCTGGTGGTCGGCGACCACGAACTGGATTTTTTTGCCGGCCACCGCGCCTCCGAGGTCGGCAATCGCCATGCGCACGGCTTCGGCGCCGCCGTTGCCGTCGACGTCCGAATACACGCCGGAGAGGTCGGTGATCATGCCGATCTTGACGGTGTCGCCGCTGATTTGGGCGCCGGCCGGAACGGCGGCGCCTAGCAGGGCTGCGCTGGTGGCAAAAGCGAGGGCTGTGCGTTTCATCTGGTCTCCGTTGTTGTCGTGAATGGTTTTATGGGGGGCTTCATACGCCGAGCAGTTCGGTCAGCACCGGCATGCGCGCTTCGAGGTCGCGCGCGGCGATGGTGTCGACGATCGTGCCGTGCTCGACGACGTGGAGGCGGTCCGCCAGCGGGGCGGCGAAGCGGAAGTTCTGCTCGACCATGAGGATGGTGTAGCCCTTCGCCTTCAGGGTCGTGATGGTGCGCGCCAGGCTTTGCACGATCACCGGCGCCAGCCCTTCCGAGATTTCGTCGAGCAGCAGCAGGCGCGCGCCGGTGCGCAGGATGCGCGCCACCGCCAGCATCTGCTGCTCGCCGCCCGACAGGCGCGTACCCTGGCTATGGCGCCGCTCATATAGATTCGGAAACATCGCGTAGATCTCGTCCAGCGACATGGCCGTGCCGGCTTTTTCACCTTTTGCACCATTTCCGCCCTTCCTGCCATTGACGAGCGGCGGCGGCAGCAGCAGGTTTTCCTCGGCCGACAGCGAGGAGAAAATGCCCCGCTCTTCCGGACAATAGCCGACGCCGAGGTGGGCGATGCGATGCGTCGGCAGGCCGATCGACTCGGCGCCGTGGATGCGGATGGAACCGCTGCGCCGCCCGACCAGGCCCATGATGGCGCGCAGCAGGGTGGTGCGCCCTGCCCCGTTCCTGCCGAGCAGCGTGACGACTTCGCCCGGCGCCACCGTCAGATCGATGCCGTGCAGGATGTGCGATTCGCCGTACCAGGCCTCGACATTGCGCAGTTCGAGGGCGTTCACGACGCTGCTCATTGCGGTGCCCCTGCGACGGCATCCACGCTGCCCATGTAGGCTTCGATCACCTGCGGATTTTTGGAGACCTCGGCGTAGGAGCCTTCGGCCAGCAGCGCGCCGCGCTGGAGAACGGAGATGCGGTCGCAGATGCCGGCGACGACGTTCATATTGTGTTCGACCATCAGGATGGTGCGTCCCTGCGAGACCTTTTTGATCAGCGCCGTCACCCGGTGCACGTCCTCGTGGCCCATGCCCTGGGTCGGCTCGTCGAGCAGCATCAGTTCCGGCTCCATCGCCAGCGTGGTCGCGATCTCGAGCGCGCGCTTGCGGCCGTAGGGCAAGTCGGCGGTAATCGTGTCGGCCAGGCCGGCCAGGTCGACCTCACTGAGCAGCGCCAGCGCGCGCTCGTCGAGTTGGGCCAGCGAGCGTTCGCTGCGCCAGAAATGAAAGCTCGTCCCCAGCTGGCGCTGCAGGCCGATACGCACGTTCTGCAGCACCGTCAGGTGCGGGAACACGGCGGAAATCTGGAAGGAGCGGATGATGCCCATGCGCGCGATCTGCGCCGGACGCGCGCGCGTGATGTCGCGGCCATTGAAGAGGATCTGCCCGGAACTGGGCACCAGGAATTTCGTGAGGAGATTAAAACAGGTGGTCTTGCCGGCGCCGTTCGGGCCGATGAGCGCGTGGATGTGGCCGCGCTGCACGGATAAATCGACGTTGCTGACGGCCGTAAAACCCTTGAATTCCTTGGTCAGACGCTTTGTTTCGAGAATCACATCCGTCATCGTTGCTCCAGTGCGTTATACGGACTGCTTGCGAACTACGTCATGTGCTGCTCATGTACTGCGTCAGTGCTTCCCCGCGTGCTCCTCAGGTGCTGCATTGGCTTCTTGACAAATATACACAGTTCAGCTGCGGCCGACAATATGGCGCAGGCATTGTGCGCGGCTGCACAAGCGGAGCGAACCTGCGCACCGATTGTGCAGAATTGAACAGACCAACTGACGCGGCATGCCTCAGCGGTGGGCAGCGGCGATCAATTCCGCCGCTTTTTCCGCGATCATCAAGGTCGGCGAATTCGTATTGCCCGAGGTAATAAACGGCATGATCGAGGCGTCGGCCACGCGCAGGCGCGCGACGCCGCGCACGCGCAGCGCGCTGTCGACCACGGCCATCGGGTCGCCCGGCTTCCCCATCTTGCAGGTGCCGACTGGATGGAAGATCGTGGTGCCGATCGACGCGGCCGCTTCCATCAGCTCTTCCTCGGTGCGGAACAGGGGTCCGGGCTTGAATTCCTGCGGCTGGTACCTGGCCAGCGCCGGTGCCGCGACGATGCGGCGCGTCAGTGCCAGCGCGGCGGCGGCCGTGCGCCGGTCTTCGATTGTGCTGAGGTAGTTCGGCGTGATCTTCGGCGGTGCATGGATGTCCTTGCCGGCGAGGCGCACATGCCCGCGCGAACCCGGGCGCAGGTTGCAGACGCTGGCCGTAAATGCCGGAAAACCGTGCAAGGGGTCGCCGAATTTTTCGAGAGAGAGCGGCTGCACGTGGTACTGCAGGTCCGGCGTCGCCTGCTGCGGGCTCGAATGGGCAAAGGCGCCCAGCTGCGAAGGCGCCATCGACATCGGACCGCTGCGCAGCAGCGCATACTCCAGCCCGATTTTCATCTTCCCGAACCAGCTATTCGCGCTGGTATTCAGGGTTTTTACGCCCGCCACCTTGTAGACCATGCGCAGCTGCAGGTGGTCCTGCAGGTTCTCGCCGACACCGGGCGCATCCATTAAAGGGGTAATTCCGTGGCGCTGCAGGTGCGCGGCCGGGCCGACGCCGGACAGTTGCAGGATATGCGGCGAGCCGATAGCGCCGGCAGCCAATACCGTTTCGCGGCGGGCGAGTGCGGTAAAGGCGCGCCCGCCGCCGGTGAACTGCACACCGCGGCAGCTTGGATTGCCATCGGCAGCGTCGACCAGCAGGCGCTCGACATGGCAGCCCGTCATGATGGTCAGATTCGGGCGCTGCGCCGCCGGTTTCAGAAATGCTTTCGCCGTATTCAAACGGATGCCGCGCCGCTGGTTGACCTCGAAGTAGGAGGAGCCGGCGTTGTCCCCGGTATTGAAATCGTCGACCTTGCGCACGCCAACCTGTTCCAGCGCGTCGCGGAAGGCGTCCAGGATTTTCCACGACAGGCGCTGCTTTTCGACGCGCCATTCTCCCCCTGCCCCGTGCAGCGCGCTCGCGCCCCGGTAATGGTCTTCGCTTTTTTTGAAGAGCGGCAGCACGTTTTCCCAGCGCCAGCCATCGTCGCCGCAGGCCTCGGCCCAACGGTCGTAATCTTCCTTCTGGCCGCGCATGTAGATCATGCCGTTGATGGAAGAGCTGCCGCCCAGGACTTTCCCTCGTGGATAAATCAGGGCGCGGCCACCGAGGCCCGGGTCCGGTTCGGTATTGAACAGCCAGTCCGTTCTCGGATTGCCGATGCAATGCAGATAGCCGACGGGAATATGGATCCACAGGTAATCGTCGCGCGCCCCGGCTTCGATGAGCAGGACTTGCGTGTGCTTGTCGCGCGTCAGGCGATTCGCGAGGACGCATCCCGCAGTACCGGCCCCAACGATGATGTAGTCGTATTCTCCAGCCGATTCCATGCAGGCGTCTCCCCTCAGGACCGCAATTCGGCGGCGAGCAATTGCACCAACTGCCCCGCCGGCATCGGCCGCGCCCGGGCAAAACCGGTTCCGGCCCACATCGACATCAATTCGGTGTCGCCGCTTTTACTCGCCGCCGCGCGGATCGGCCCGGTCAGCGCATTCTGGACCGGATACGGCGGCACTTGCGCCTCGACGGCGGCCATCTGCCGCATGAAGCGGTTCTCGATACCGCGTGCGTAGCGTCCGGAAAAGCTGCGCGTCAACCTCGTGTTGCCTTGTCCCTCGATCAGGCGCTGCTTATACGCCGGATGGATTCCCGCTTCGTCGGCCACCAGGAAAGCCGTACCCATCTGTACGGCACGGGCACCGGCCGCCAGTGCGCGCTTGATGTCGCTGCCATCCATGATGCCGCCGGCTGCAATCACGGGAATGCGCAGCGCCGCCGCAACCTGCGGCCAGAGTTCGCCCGCCGTGAGCGTCGCGTCTTCCTGGCGCCCGATAAAGGTGCCGCGGTGTCCGCCCGCCTCGATGCCGGAAGCGACGACGGCGTCCGCCCCGATCTCCTGCCAGGCCAGCGCTTCCTCGACGGTGGTGACGGTGCCGACCACGAGGATCCCCGCTGCATGCAGGCGCTCGACCTGCTGCCGTTCGAGGATGCCGAACGTAAAACTGGCGGCGGCCGGACGCAAGCTGACCAGGGTGTCGAACTGGGCCGCGAAATCCTCGCACCAGGCAGCCGGCCGCGGCAGTTCTTTCCAGCCGAGGCTTTCCCATACCGGGCGCAGCAATTCGACGCCCTGCGCCACGTCCGCCTCGGTCGGCGCCGGTTTTCCCTGCACAAAAAAATTGACCATGAACGGACGCGCCGTCAGCGTGCGGATGCGCGCCACCTGTTCTTCGATCACGCGCGGCGCCAGCAGCGAACCGGGAAAAGCCCCGAGTCCGCCGGCATTCGACACGGCCGCGACCAGCTCGGGCGTGCAGGCGCCGCCGGCCATCGGTCCCTGGATCACCGGTACCTCGAACAACGACTCGAACTCCATGCTCACCTCCGCTCGTCAGTGTACGAAATGCAGCTTACCAGATCGTAAACGGAACGCCAGAGGGCCCTCTGTGGATAAGGTTCTTGATATCCACAGGAACGGTTTGTGCAGAAACGGGGATTTTTTAGCGGCGCAAAAAATTGTCCAGATTCATCAACTTGGCGATACAGCAGCAAGCCACTGGCTTATACCGCGCGTAAACAATTGATTTCCCGTCCGTTAACAGGCTTATCCACAGAAAGTGCGAGTTGTTAACACTACTACTAACCTTGTATACAGATTCTGGTTGTAAACCTGAGATGCCGCGCGCGTACGCGCAGCGAAAATTTTTTTTTCTTGGCTGCCCTGAAATGTTGGGCTAACGCATCAAACAGCTGCGCCGCACCAGTCGGTGCTTGCTGGCCGCCTTTTTTGCTGACAGAGCGGCCTGTGCCTGCAGCGATTTGGGTGCAAACCGGCGCTGCCCCGATGCGGACTGTGGACAAGCCCATGCATATCCACAGGAACGAATGTGCAGAACGGCCCCGCTTTGCCGGCACGCCGAATTTGTACGCATTCCGTGCAAGCCGGATACAGGGCTTGTTCAACCCATCAGGAATCACGTAAACCGCTGACGTTGTGGAGAAATTCCGGTTTATCCACAGATCGGAGCGCGTTTACTACTACTACCAGCTTTATATCTATCTCTTGTTATTAAATAGATGAAGGTACGCGCTGCAAAAAAACGGTGTGCAGGCGTCGGCGGTGCGCGCGCCCGTCCTGGCTGATCGCAAATTGAAGGTTTGGCAGGAAATAGACGATGCGCAGGCTGGTGGCCAGGGCGGGATGCGTGGACTGCGCTTGTGCTGGTGCGTAGAACTTGTCAGCGCTTTGTGAACTACCAGCGTGGACTCGGGAGTCCACCCTACGGTTCGTTGCTTGCATATGTTGGCGAGCCTGTCGGCGCAGGATTGCGTTACCAGGCCGGGCAACCGGAACGATGAAAGCATCGGTGTAGTCATACGCTCGTCTCAAAAACCGGGAGGCGTACAAACCTGGAGATGTAGGGTGGGTTCCGCCCACGCGTTTGGCCGCCGGCATGGGAGCAACTCCGGGCTTACGGCGAACGACGCATGCCGATTCCCGAAAAACTGCCAGACATTGCGTCTGAGACCGCACTGTGCCGCCGCCAGCACCGCCCAAAACGCTGTTTTGCCAGCAAAACGCGTCCACCAAGGACCTCGCCTGTGGACAAGCCCTTGCATATCCACAGGACCCGATGTGCAGAAACCGGTTTACTAAAGACAAACCGTTTTTTCTCCAACATCCGTGCAGCGCCGATACAATCCTTGTCCAGCACGTTCCGCAAACCGTAAACTGCTGATCCTGTGGAGTAAACGCTTCTTATCCACAGACAATAGCGCGTTTACTATCACTACCAGCTTTATATATACGTTTACTACGGTAAACATCTGAAAGCGGGGAAAACGGGGACAAGCGCCTGCGGCAAGCCGAAAAAAGGTCTGCAACCAGGCATAGACATGCCTGCAACCATTGGAAAACACAGAAAAACATGCGTCTCGGGATCATCAGCGCGCTGGCTGAAGAACAGCAGGGGCTCGTGGAAGCCATGCAGAGCCCCTACAAGCTCATCCATGGTCAACGCGAGTATTGGGTCGGACAGCTGTGGGAAATCGACGCTGTGTGCGTTTTATCGCGTATAGGCAAGGTTGCCGCTGCGGTGACGACCACCGTGCTTGTGGAGAAGTTCGGAGTTACGCACATCCTGTTTACGGGCGTTGCCGGCGCCGGCGATAAAACGGTGCAGGTCGGCGACATCGTGGTGGCCGAATCGCTGGTCCAGCACGACATGGACGCCAGTCCCCTGTTCCCGCGCTTCGAGGTGCCGCTCACCGGCCTGAGCCATTTTTCAGCCGACCACCGGCTCGGCTCGCGCCTGGTCGATGCCGCTCACGTCTTTCTCGACAACGATTTTGCGAACGCGATCGACGCGCGCGAGAAGGCAGTGTTCGGGCTGGCGCAGCCGCGTGTCCACCGCGGCCTGGTGGCCAGCGGCGACCAGTTCGTCAACGATGCCGCCCACATCAACAGGCTCAACGATGCCCTTCCCGGGCTGGTGGCGGTCGAAATGGAAGGGGCGGCGGTAGCCCAGGTGTGTTTCGAGCTGGGCGTGCCCTTCGGCGTGATCCGGACGATTTCCGACAACGCCAATGAAAACGCGGCCACCGACTTCATGCGTTTCGTGAAGTCGGTGGCCGCGCGTTATGCGTTTTATGTCGTCAGGCAGTTCTGCCTGCAGGCACAGGAGCAGTTGAAAGGGATGCCGGTTCAGGCCAGCAGCGAGTCGGCCGGCACGTAGTCGTAACCCAGGGTTTCCGCCACGGCCTGGTAGGTCACCTTGCCAGAGGCCACGTTCAGGCCATGGCGCAGGTGCGGGTCGTCCAGCAGCGCCTTTCTCCAGCCTTTATTCGCTAGCGCCAGGGCGTGACTGATCGTCGCGTTGTTCAGCGCAAAGGTCGAAGTGCGGGCCACCGCGCCCGGCATGTTCGCCACGCAGTAGTGCACCACGCCGTCGACGATAAACGTCGGGTCGGCGTGGGTGGTTGCATGCGAGGTCTCGAAGCAGCCGCCCTGGTCGATCGCCACGTCGACCACCACCGCCCCCTTCTTCATCTGGGAAATCATGTCGCGGGTGACCAGTTTCGGCGCCGCAGCACCCGGCACCAGCACGCCGCCGATCACCAGGTCGCTCGAGAGCACCGCTTCGCGGATCGCGTGCCCGGTCGAATACAGGGTCGCAATCCGGTTGCCGTAGACCAGGTCGAGCTGGCGCAGGCGCTCGACGTTTTTATCGAGCACCGTCACCCGCGCACCGGTCCCGACCGCCATCTGCAGCGCATTGGTGCCGACCACGCCGGCGCCGATGATCACCACGTGGCCGGGCGCCACACCCGGTACGCCGCCCAGCAGCAGGCCCATGCCGCCTTTTGATTTTTCCAGGTGCGCCGCGCCCGCCTGGACCGCCATGCGCCCCGCCACTTCGCTCATCGGCGCCAGCAGTGGCAGGCCGCCGCCCGGGCCGGTGATGGTTTCGTAGGCGATGCAGACCGCACCGGATTTGACTAACGCCGCGGTCTGCTCCGGATCGGGCGCCAGGTGCAGGTAGGTGTACAGGATCTGTCCTTCGCGCAGCATCGCGCATTCGCCCGGCTGCGGCTCCTTGACCTTCACGATCATGTCGGCGCGCTCGAAGATTTCCTTTGCCGTCTCCACGATCCGGGCGCCGGCGGCCAGGTACTGGTCGTCGCATAGCCCGATTTCGCTGCCGGCGTTCTTCTGGACAATGACCTGATGTCCCCGTGCGACCAGCTCATGTACGGAAGACGGGGTCAAGCCGACCCGGTACTCATGGTTTTTGATCTCTTTTGGAACGCCAACAAACATGTCTTCCTCCAATTGTTTGAATAAAACCCCTACATGATTACAGTCCCAGCGTCATCAGGCTTGCGTTGCCGCCAGCGGCGGTCGTGTTGACGCACAAGGCACGTTCGGCCACCAGGCGCCACAGGGCAATCGGCGCCGCACCGTCGGTATCGACGATGCTGACGATCGCCCCTGGACGAGCGGCCAGCTGCGAGCGGATGCCTCCTTTCACGCCCGTCTCGACCAGCGCGATCTGGAATTCGCAGGCGGCCACTTCGCCGGCACCGATCAAGCGAATGCGGTCTTTCACCTCCGGCGGCAGGTCGTCCGGCACCTGCAGCTGTGGGTTGGCCAGCACCAGCGCGTGGTTGCCGGTCGCCATCGCGGCGGCCAGCTGGTTCAGCATCGCCTTGGCCGACGTCGCCACGCACAGCGCCACGCCGCGCGGGCTGAACGACAATTGGTTGCGCTCGCCGGTCGGGCCCGGCAAATCGAGGCAGATGCCGTTCAGCTGGGTGCGGGCATAGGCTTCGCCCAGCGTCACCAGGTCTTCGTGGCCGTGGGTAAGGGCCCACACCATCAGCTCGTCCAGCGCGGCGTACGGCCTGCGTCCCTGCTCGCGCAGCGGCGCGGCGTTTTTCTGCAGGCGCTTCAGGTAGAGCGGGCCACCCGCTTTCGGGCCGGTGCCGGATTTGCCTTCTCCGCCGAACGGCTGCACGCCGACGACGGCGCCGACGATGTTGCGGTTCACGTAGATGTTGCCGACGTGGGCGCGGTTGGTGATGAAATCGATGGTCTCATCGATGCGCGAATGCACGCCCAGCGTCAGGCCGTAACCGGTGGCGTTGATCGCATCGACCACCTTGCCGAGGTCGGCGCGGCGGTAACGCACGATGTGCAGCACCGGACCGAAGACTTCCTGCTTCAGTTCGGAGAGCGAGCCGATTTCCAGCACGGTTGGCGGGACGAAGGTGCCCTGCGAGCTGACGCTTGTTGCCAGCTCCAGCGCGAAATGGTGTTTGGCGGTGGCGCGCATGCGCTCGATGTGGGCCAGCAGGTTGCGCTTGGCCTCGGCGTCGATCACCGGGCCGATGTCGGTGGCCAAGCGGTCCGGGCTGCCGACGCGCAATTCCTGCATTGCACCCTTCAGCATGCGGATCGTCTTATCGGCGATATCTTCCTGCAGGAACAGCACGCGCAGCGCCGAGCAGCGCTGGCCGGCGCTGTCGAAAGCCGAGGTCAAGACGTCCTGCACCACCTGCTCCGGCAGCGCGGACGAGTCGACGATCAGGGCATTCTGGCCGCCGGTCTCCGCCACCAGCGGAATGTCGATACCCTCGACTTCGGCACGTTTCGCCAGTGTGCGGTTGATCAGTTGCGCCACTTCGGTCGAGCCGGTGAAGATCACGCCCTTTACGCGCGGGTCGCTCGTGAGCGCGGCGCCGACGACTTCGCCGCGGCCGGGCAGCAGTTGCAGGGCGGCGGCCGGAATGCCCGCTGCATGGAACAGTTCGACCGCACGATACGCGATCAGTGGCGTCTGCTCGGCCGGTTTCGCCAGCACGACGTTGCCGGCGGCCAGCGCCGCGGCGACCTGGCCGGTGAAAATCGCCAGCGGGAAGTTCCACGGGCTGATGCAGCTGACTGGACCGAGCGCCTCGGCTTGCGGCGCCTCTTTTGCCTGGGCCGCGTAGTAGCGCAGGAAATCGACGGCTTCGCGAATTTCCGCGATCGCGTTCGGCAGCGATTTGCCGGCTTCGCGCACGGCCAGGGCCATCAATTCGGCGCAGTTTTCTTCGAACAGGTCGGCGACGCGCTCCAGCATCGCGGCGCGCTCGGCCTTGGCGCTGGCCTGCCACTGTCCTGTAAAACTGCTGGCCACCGCCAGTGCGGTCTCGACATCGGCTTGCGAGGCTTCGCGTACCTGGCCGACGACGTCGGCGTGCTGCGCCGGATTGCACACCGACTGGGTAGCGGCGCCTTCCACCTTGCCGGCCACCAGCGGCGCCGCGCGGTAGTCGCGCTGGCGCGACAGTTCGGTGCCCAGCAGGCGCAGTGCGTCTTCATTCGTGAGATCGATGCCGGCCGAATTGCGGCGCTCGGCGCCGAACAGCGCGCGCGGCAGGGCGATGCCCGGGTGCGGCAGGCCGCCGGCGGTACGCGCGACTTCGAACGGATCGTTCAGCAGGGTGTTGATGGCCATCTTTTCGTCGACGATCTGGTTCACGAAGGACGAGTTCGCCCCGTTTTCCAGCAGGCGGCGCACGAGATACGCCAGCAGCGTTTCGTGGGAGCCGACCGGCGCGTAGATGCGGCAGGCCTTGTTCAGGTTGTCGGCACCGACGACCTGGTCGTACAAGGTTTCTCCCATGCCGTGCAGGCACTGGAATTCGTAGTTGTCGACACCGCTCTCCTTCGCCCAGGTGTAGATCACCGACAGGGTGTGCGCGTTATGGGTGGCAAACTGGGCGTAGATGACATCAAGCGCGCGGAGCAGCTTCTGGGCGCAGGTCAGATACGACACGTCCGTGTACACCTTGCGCGTGTAGACCGGATAACCCGGCATGCCGTCGACCTGGGCGCGCTTGATCTCCGCATCCCAGTACGCGCCCTTTACCAGGCGCACCATGAACTTGCGGCCGCTGCGCTTGGCGAGGTCGATCACGTAGTCGATCACGAACGGGCAGCGCTTCTGATAAGCCTGCACCACCAGGCCGATACCCTCGAAACCGGCGAGTTCCGGGTCGAACGCCAGGGCTTCGAGCATGTCGAGCGAAATTTCCAGGCGGTCCGCCTCTTCCGCATCGATATTGATGCCGATGTTGTAGTCTTTCGCCAGCAGCACCAGGCTGCGCACGCGCGGCAGCAGTTCGGTCATCACGCGCGCGTACTGGGCGCGGCTGTAGCGCGGGTGCAGGGCCGACAGTTTGATGGAGATGCCGGGGCCGTTCTTGATGCCGCGGCCATTCGACGCCTTGCCGATCGCGTGGATCGCCGCCTCGTAGGAGGCGTAATAGTTGCGGGCATCCGCTTCGGCGAGCGCCGCTTCGCCCAGCATGTCGTAGGAATACTGGTAGCCGCGCGCCTCGTTCGGCTGGCTGTTTTTGAGTGCCTCTTCGATGGTCTGGCCGGTGACGAACTGATTGCCGAGCATGCGCATGGCCAGGTCGACACCCTTGCGGATCAGCGGTTCGCCGCCCTTGGCGATCAGGCGCGTCATGGCCGAACCGAGGCCGGTTTCGCTGTTGCTCGACACAAGTTTGCCGGTGATTAATAAACCCCAGGTAGCGGCGTTCACGAACAGCGACGGCGATTCGCCCAGGTGGCGGCGCCAATCTCCCTTGCTGATCTTGTCGGCGATCAGGCGGTCGGCGGTGGCGCTGTCGGGAATGCGCAACAGCGCTTCGGCCAGGCACATCAGGGCCACGCCTTCTTCCGAGGACAGCGAGAATTCGTGCATCAGGGCGTCCACGCCCGAGGCGCGGGTGCGTTTCGCACGCACGCTCGAGACCAGCCGGTGCGCCAGCGGCTTCGCGTCCGCGCTCGGGAGTGCGCCCTGGGCCAGCAGCCACTGCACGGCTTGCGTCTCGTCGCGGCGGTAGGCGGCGGTGATGGCGGCACGCAGGGGCGTCTGCTCCTGCCTGATTTCGGCCTGGTAGGCGTCGAAAGGAACGAAAGTACTGGCCGGAGTGGCGGCGATCTGCATGGTGGTCTTTATCAGGGCGGTTCAAGGGGATGCACAGGGTGCGCACAGCAAAACGCGCCGTACTGCAAGGCAGCCGGCGCGCGTTTTGGTACGTGCTTCAATCGTTTGATTGTAGAAGGAAATCTTCTGGATTAATTCTGTTTTTACGGGGCACTAGCAATATATAGTTTTTGGTGAGAGAATTCGACCAAATAATATTTAAGCCGGAGAGACACAGCATGCTGGACAAGATTTCGAAGAAGATTCTGGCCGAGTTGCAGAACGATGGGCGTATCAGCAACGTGGAACTGGCAACCCGGGTCAACCTGTCGCCGGCGGCCTGCCTCGAGCGCGTGCGCAAGCTGCACGAGTCCGGCTACATCATGGGTTATACGGCCCAATTGAACCCGCAACTGCTCGACGTGTCGCTGCTGGTGTTTATCGAGGTCGTGCTCGACCGCACCACGCCGGAAGTGTTCGATGCTTTTAAACAGAGCGTGCAGCTGATCCCGGAAGTGCTCGAATGCCACATGGTGGCGGGCGGCTTCGATTACCTGGTGAAAGCACGCGTAAAAGACATGGCAGCTTACCGCGAATTCCTGGGTAAGACCTTGCTGCAAAAGGGGGTACGCGAGACGCACACCTATGCGGTGATGGAAGAAGTGAAAAATACGACGAAGTTGCCGATTCGCTAGCGACCATGTAGGTGAACTGCGTTGGTGCTGAGCCTGCTTATTGATTAAGCATGGGACGTAGGGTGGGCAGGTTTCCTGCCCACGCGTTCAACCGTCGCATGAAGATCGCGCAGTCCCTATGTTCAATTTTCCGTTGAACGCGTAGGCGGATAACAGTCCCCGGACTCTTATCCCCCGCCTACCCTACGTCCCTTCGCTTCACGCGGCCGAATTATCCGGAGCATAGATTGCCTATAAAAAAGGCAATCCACATCACGCCGCCTGGCGTTCCGACTTCGGCTGGGCCGAGGCCGCCGTCGCTTCCAGGTTGGCGCGCAGCCAGCGGTGCGCGGGGCTGCGGCCGTCGCGTTCGTGCCAGAGCATGTCCAGGTGCACCGCCGGCAGGGTGAACGGCAGTTCGCGCCACACCAGCGATTCGGTCATGCCGGTCGAGACCATCAGGTGCTTCGGCAGCACCGTGATCAGGTCGGAATTGGCCACCACCCGCCCTGCCGTGAAGAACTGGTTCACCGTCAGCAGGATGCGGCGTTCGCGCCCGATCTGGGCCAGCGCCTCATCCACCAGGCCGTGCGCGCGGCCGGAAAAACTGACGAGCAAATGATTTGCCTTGCAATAGGTATCGAGGTCGAGTTTGGAATTGGCCAGCGGATGGTTCTTGCGCATCACGCACACATACTGGCCCGAGTACAGGCGTTCGTGGCGGATCGGCGAACCGGTCTCGTACGATAACTGGGCCGCCACGCCCGGGAAAAAGCCGACGGCCAGGTCGATATCTCCGCGCAGCAGCATCGGGCGCGGTTCGCGCGTGGTCAGCGGCACCATGCGGATGTTCACCCCCGGCGCTTCGCTTTCGATCGAGCGCATCAGGGAGGGCAGCCAGTAGGCGGCGGTGGCGTCGGCCATCGCCATGCGGAAGGTGGCTTGCGCTTTCGAGACATCGAAGGTTTCCGGCATCACGGCCGCCTCCAGCGACTGCAGCGCCTGGCGTACGGCCGGCCACAGGGCTTCGGCACGCGGCGTCGGTTTCACGCCATACGCGGTGCGGATCAGGAGTTCGTCGCCCAGGCTCTCGCGCAGCCGTTTGATGGCATTCGATACCGCCGGCTGGGTCATCGCCAGGTGCCCCGCCGCGCGCGTCAGGTTTTGTTCGGTCATGACTGCGTCGAACACGCGCAGCAGGTTCAAATCCAGTGTCAGGAAGCTCATGGCAGGTCGTCTCGCTGGCGCTCACGCGCCGTGATTGGTCTCGCTCGAAGTGTACTCCATTTCATTCATGATCCATATAAAGCCCATCAGCAAACGGAATTAGATTTATATGTTGCAATGCACTATAGTGCTTATAAACAACATTCCGTATCTAAAACATCATGTCGTTCGCTACCACCCTCGTTCAGTTTTCCTTGCCCATGCTGTCGTTTGCCGACCTCGTGCGTGGCGCATTGATGCTGGCGCTGCTGGCCAGCCTGCTCATGTTCTTCCGTCCCCTGTTGCTGGGCATCATGCGCGCGACGCTGCTGGCCGTCCGTGCGCGGCGGCCGCGCAAGGACGCGGCCCGCCGGGGCGGCATGGACGGCGTACCCGGACAGCGCGTCTGAGTCCTCGACAGCATCTAAAAAACGCGGCCCCGGTCTCCCGGCGCCGCGTTTTTTTATGCCGACATCCGGTTCGGGTGTCCCGCCCCGGCATCGGCGGCGTGATGAAACCAGGCACAAAGGGTGCGACGATTCAGGACTTGCTGTGGGTGTGGTCGTGCTCGTGTTCGTGCTCGATCGCTTCGAGCACGGTATGGGTGTCGGCCGACTGCGCCAGTTCGTCGGCCTGGGGATCGTGCTTGTCGGGAATGTCCGGCATATCGCGCCGCAGTTCCTCGAGCATGGCGATGATCTTGCTGGTTTTTTCCTCGGCCAGCAGGCTGATTTGTAAATCGAGGTGGGCATTGTGCGCAGCCAGCACCGACATGCGGTTCTGCCGGATCAGCACGGTGGTCGAAATCAGCAAGGCATTCAGGCCGATGATCCCCTGCAGCCAGAAAAAGGGCGGCTCGTCGAACTGCTCGACGTCGAGCAGATCGGGCGCGATCAGGTTCCACAGGATCCAGCCGACGATGAACACGACATTGCCCGCGACATAACCGGGACTGCCCAGAATCAGGCTCAGCCTTTCGATAAACGCCTGGGCGCGCGTGACCTGCTCTTCGTGGCGCGCATAGTGCCCGGAGATGGTTTCGATGTTCCTGGTAACCGAGCTTGGCAGCTTATCGGATGACCTGTCGTCGTCTTTGCCCATGAAAGCAGCATAGCATGGGCGCTTGCGCGCTCGCCGCCCTGCTTCGCTGGCGCGCGCAGATGCGAGCGGAACGGCTAGCAAATCGAGCCGGAGGGGTTTATTCGTTGACTATGGACGGGCAAGCCCGGTCGCGCGTCGGCAATCTGGTGCGGTCCGGACGAGATAGCGGAACGGCTGTCGGCCGGCAGGTGCCGGCCCTTCCGTCAGGCGGCGTTTTTGGCCGCCATCAGGCGTTCATACTTGGCCTGCAACTCTTCGCGCGTTTCGCGCCAGGCCGGGTTGAACGGGATGCAGGCGACCGGGCACAGCGTTGCGCATTGCGGTTCGTCGAAATGGCCGACGCACTCGGTGCATTTATGCGGGTCGATCTCGTAGATCTCTTCGCCCATCGAAATCGCGTCGTTCGGGCACTCGGGCTCGCACACGTCGCAATTGATGCAATCGTCGGTAATTAGTAAGGCCATGATGCTGCTCTGGTAATGCCCGCTTCAGTAGTGAATCAGGCTTTCGGCGCCAGGCTGGCGATTTTATTTTGCAGCCAGCGGTCGACCGAAGGGAAAACGAATTTGGACACGTCGCCGCCCAGCATCGCGATTTCGCGCACGATGGTGCCGGAAATGAACTGGTACTGGTCGGACGGGGTCAGGAACAAGGTTTCGACGTCGGGCAGCAGGTAGCGGTTCATGCCGGCCATCTGGAACTCGTACTCGAAGTCGGACACGGCGCGCAGGCCGCGCACGATCACGCGCGCATCGTGCTTGCGCACGAAATCTTTTAATAAGCCGGAAAAACTCTCGACCTTCACGTTCGGGTAATGGCCCAGTACTTCGTTGGCGATTTCCAGGCGCTCCTCGAGCGAGAAGAACGGTTTTTTGTTCTTGCTGTCGGCAACGCCGACTACCAGGGTGTCGAACAGGCCGGACGCACGGCGGACCAAATCCTCATGGCCGCGGGTGAGCGGATCGAAGGTTCCTGGATAAACGGCTACAACCATTGCGGCTCCCTGGAGAAACACCTGTAGTGAAAGGTGCATTATGCCTGAAAATCCGGCAGTTGCCCCAGCATCGGTCATCGATTGCCCGCAAATTGAGCAGAAATAAAGGCTTATGCCTTGTTTCCGTGCAACTTTAAGAGGTGATAGAAGACCATCCCCGCCTTGTCGGCGCGCACCTGCTCCCACGGCGCCAGCCAGTCGGGTGCCGGCTCTCCTTCCGGCAACGCGAATTCCGCTTCGACGAACACCATGCCGCCTTCTTTCAGCAGCGGGGCACAGGCCGGCAGCGCCTTGGCCACCAGCTCCTGCCCATAGGGCGGATCGAGGAAAATCACGTCAAAACGCTGGCCGCGCGCCGCCAGGTCGCGCGCGACCGTGAAGGCGTCGCCGCGCAGCACGGTGACGTTTTCGGCTCGTAAAGTTTCCTTGTTCAGTTCCAGCTGGCGCGCGGCCGGGCCGTGGTAGTCGAGCATGATCACGGAACGGGCGCCGCGGCTGGCCGCCTCGAAACCGAGGGCGCCGCTGCCGGCGAACAGGTCGAGGCAAGCGACGCCGTCCCAGTCGCCGCCGAGCTGGTGGTTGATCCAGTTAAAAACGGTTTCGCGCACGCGGTCGGGCGTCGGGCGCAGGCCGAGCGCGTCGAGCACCGGCAGCAATCTGCGTTTCCAGGCGCCGCCGATGATGCGTACCTGTTGCGGCGCCAGACGCGGACGGCCGTGCTGGCCCTGGGATTTATTGGGTCGTTTTTGCATGGCGCGCACTATAGCAGACAGAGCGTCCGGCAAAACGCCGATGGCAGCGCACTGTCTCGCCGTACCGATGTGCCGGTTTCGACAATGCGCCTTGCCCCGAGGACCCCGCCCCCAGGGGCACGGCGTTGTGTTGGATGTTCTGGCTTTCCTTATTTCGCTTCCCTGGCCAGCGCATTGAAATCGTCGATCCAGCCCTGCATGCGTTTCTGGGCATGCGCCTTCTGGGCCGGCGTGGCGATGCGGATCGCGGTCAGGATGTAGTTCGAAGTGGCGTTGGCATAGCTGTCATAGAAAGTCTTGCGCTCGGGTGCATCGATGCGCCCGAAGAATTCGCGCAGCAGCGAGGTGACCATGGCCGTGGTTTGCTCCCTGCTCGGCTTTTCCTGCTGCACCTTGCGCGCCAGCGCCAGGATCTTGCGCTGGCGATCGATGCGCTCGTCGAGCCAGACGTTGCTGTCGAGGGGACGCGCATACGAGGCCCGGCGCAATTGCTCTTCCTGCTCGTTGTTGAAGCGTCCGAACCAGAGCTTGAATTGGTCCATCGACTTGTCGAAACGCGCCTCCTGGCGTTTTTCGACGCTGCCGTTGACGAACTTGCGACGGAATTCCTCGTTCTTCTTATTAAAACGTTCTTCCATTTGCCGGATCTGGTCCGGCGTCAGCGAGCGCGCCAGGTCGACCATGTCGGGCACGGCGTGCATGGCCAGGGTTTCGGTGCGGGTGCGGATCTGGCGGTAAGCGCCCAGCAGGTCAGCCTGGGTCGGATTGCCGGCCAGCTCGCGCTGGAAGCCGGACAACAGCGCCGCGTAGTCTTGCAGCTGGGTTTTGCGGTGCCATTGAAACAGTTCGCGAATATCGCGTTTGACCCAGTCGGCCTGGTCCCCTTCAAAGTCGACATAGGCATCCAGCCACCAGTACAGTAGGGTGTCGCCGTTGTTGTAGCTGAGGCGGATCGAGCTGCAGGCGGCCAGCAGCGCCATCGACGCGATCAAGAACAGCGCAAACGTGCGCTGGAGCAAGGGGTGATGCGTGCTAAACTTTTCCATCTTATCAACTCTTCTTGAGTACGGCTTATGAACGTTGTCATCCTTGCCGCCGGCATGGGGAAGCGGATGCAATCCGCGCTGCCAAAAGTGTTGCATCCGCTGGCTGGAAAGCCGCTGTTGCAGCATGTAATCGATACCGCCCGTCGTTTGACGCTGAGTAAATTATGCGTGATTTACGGGCACGGCGGCGCAGCAGTGCCCGACATGCTGGCCGGGCAGACCGTCGATGGCCAGTTGCCGATCGATACCGCCTTGCAGCAGCCGCAACTGGGCACCGGCCACGCCGTGATGCAGGCCGTGCCGCAACTCGACGAAAACGTCCCCACGCTCGTGCTGTACGGCGACGTGCCGCTGACCACCGAAGCCTCGCTGCGCCGCCTGGTCGAGGCTGCCGGCAACGATCAACTCGCCATCCTCACCGTCGAGCAGGCCAACCCGTTCGGGCTGGGCCGCATCGTGCGGGCAGATGGCCGCATCGTGCGCATCGTCGAGGAAAAGGACGCCACCGAGGCCGAGCGGACGATTCGCGAAATCAACAGCGGCATCATGGTGATCCCGACCCGTCATTTGAAACGCTGGCTGTCCGCCCTGTCGAACAACAATGCCCAGGGCGAGTACTATCTGACCGACATCGTGGCGCAAGCCGTGGCCGAGGGTGTGCCCGTCACCTCGGCCTCGCCCTCGGCCGAATGGGAAGTGGCCGGCGTCAACAGCAAGGTGCAGCTGGCTGAACTCGAGCGTCGCCACCAGCTCAACATCGCCAACGCACTGCTGGAAAAGGGCGTCACCCTGATGGATCCGGCGCGCATCGATGTGCGCGGCGAGCTGATCTGCGGACGCGATGTCGTGATCGATGTCGGCTGCGTGTTCGAAGGCCGCGTCGAGCTGGCCGACGGCGTGCGGATTGGTCCGCACTGCGTGCTGGTCGATGCAAAGGTCGGCACCGGGGCCACCATCAAGCCGTTCTGCCACATCGAGGATGCCGTGGTCGGAAACAAGTCGCAGATCGGCCCCTACGCGCGCCTGCGCCCGGGCACCGAGCTCGGGGAAGATGTCCACATCGGCAATTTCGTCGAAGTGAAAAACAGCCAGGTCGCCGCGCACAGCAAGGCCAATCACCTCGCCTATGTCGGCGACGCCACGGTCGGCTCGCGCGTAAACATCGGCGCCGGCACCATCACCTGCAACTACGATGGCGCAAATAAATTCCGCACGGTGATCGAGGACGACGCCTTCATCGGCAGCGACAGCCAGCTGGTGGCCCCCGTCACCGTCGGCAAAGGCGCGACGCTCGGCGCCGGCACCACGCTGACGAAAGACGCGCCGGCCGGCAAGCTGACCATCTCGCGCCCGAAGCAGATGACGGTCGACGGCTGGACCCGTCCGCTGAAAACGAAGAAGTAATCCACCGCCTGTCCACCTTCAATTCACCGGAAATGGACAGGAAAATCACAGGGGTATCCACCGGCTTACCCACGGCTTACCCCATGTGATTCCACATGCTCATGCACAGGCTTGTCCACAGGCGACAGGTTCGCCTGGGGCCCGGCGCCTGGAGCCCGGTCAGACGGCGATGCGCGTGTCGAATTTGCTCCTGAAGGTCGAAAAATAGGCTCTCACGTTGCGCACGTTGGCGTGGGTGGCGAACAGCCGGTGCGCCAGCGCATGGTAGGCCGGCATGTCGGCCACCTGCACCACCAGCACGAAATCCGGGCCGGGCGCGACGCGGTAGCACTGCAGGACGGCGTCTTCATTGGCCACCAGTTTTTCGAACTGCGCCATCCGTTCGGCGGCCTGCACGTCGAGCGTGATCTCGACGATGGCGGTGAGCCGGGCGCCGACCTTGTCCGGCGCGACGATGGCAACCTGGCGCTCGATGACGCCGGCTTCGGTCAATTGTTTGACACGGCGCAGACAAGTCGGCGGTGACACATGAACCAGCTCGGCGAGCTCGGCATTGGTATGCGATGCGTCAGCCTGGAGCGCGTTGAGGATGCGACGATCGAGTTCGTCCAAGGGCGGTAAGGGCGTAGGCATGAAATTATGGAAAAGTATTGGCAATAAGAAGAAATAAAATTTCATCTTGCGTTCGTTATGAAATTTTATAACGAAAAATGCTGCACTCTGAAAGCATATTTCATGAGCATTGCCATAGGATATGCTTAATTGTTAAATTTTAAAACGAGGTTTTCCATGTGCGGTATCGTCGGTGCAGTAGCTCAGCGTAACATCACCCCCATCCTGATCGAGGGTTTAAAGCGCCTCGAATACCGCGGCTACGATTCCTGCGGCGTGGCGCTGCACGTCGAAGGACGCCTGGCGCGCTCGCGCAGCACCTCGCGCGTGGCCGACCTCGAAACCCAGGTGCAGGGCAGCGGCCTGCACGGCTTTACGGGCATCGCCCACACCCGCTGGGCCACCCACGGTGCGCCGGCCTCGCACAACGCCCACCCGCACTTCTCGCCGAACGAGGAAACCGCGCGCATCGCGCTGGTCCACAACGGCATCATCGAAAACCATGACGAGCTGCGGCGTGAACTGACGGAACTGGGCTACGTCTTCCAGAGCCAGACCGACACCGAAGTCATCGCCCACCTGGTCGACCACATGTACAACGGCGACCTGTTCGACACCGTGCAGCAGGCGGTGAAACGCCTGCACGGCGCCTACGCGATTGCCGTGTTCTCGCGCGAAGAACCGCACCGCGTCGTCGCCGCGCGCCAGGGTTCCCCATTGATCCTGGGCGTCGGCGAAGGAGAAAATTTCGTTGCCTCCGACGCGATGGCGCTGGCCGGCACCACCAACCAGATCATCTACCTGGAAGAAGGCGACGTCGTCGACCTGCAACTGTCGCGCTACTGGATCGTCGACAGCGAGGGTAAGCCGGTCGAGCGCGAAGTGAAAACCGTGCACGCCCACACCGGCGCGGCCGAACTCGGCCCCTACCGCCACTACATGCAGAAGGAAATTTTCGAGCAGCCGCGCGTGATCGGCGACACCCTCGAGGGCGTCACCGGCATCATGCCGGAGCTGTTCGGCGACAATGCCTACAAGGTGTTCAAGGAAATCGACCGCGTGCTGATCCTGGCCTGCGGCACCAGTTATTATGCCGGCCTGACGGCAAAATATTGGATCGAGTGCATCGCGAAGGTTCCGGTCAACGTCGAGATCGCCAGCGAATACCGCTATCGCGACAGCGTGCCGCATCCGAAAACCCTGGTCGTGACGATTTCCCAGTCGGGCGAAACGGCCGACACCCTGGCCGCCTTGAAACACGCGCGCAGCCTCGGCATGCCGCACACGCTGACGATCTGCAACGTCTCGACCAGCGCCATGGTGCGCGAATGCGAACTGGCCTACATCACCCGCGCCGGCGTCGAAGTCGGCGTCGCCTCGACCAA
>JBBWZO010000298.1:0-5192 GCA_039649125.1 Massilia sp.
TGGCCGTACCATTTGGTCGCGGTCGAGGCCACCACGATCGATTGGGCGTCGATCATCTTGCCCATCACGCCGCCCGAGGAGTTGGCCGCTGCCATCAGCACCGGGTCCAGGCCCAGCTGGGTGGCCGAGGTCTTCTGCAGGCCGCCGAACAGCACGTTCGACGCCGTATCGGAGCCGGTCAGGGCCACGCCGAGCCAGCCGAGCAGGGTGCCGAAGAACGGGTACAGCACGCCGGTGTGCGAGAACGCCAGGCCGAGCGTCGAATCGAGGCCCGCGTAGCGGCTGGTGTAGCCGAGCGCCAGCATGGCGGCGATCGTCAGCAGCGAGTAGCGCAGCAGCTTGAGCGTGTCCCAGTAGACGGCGAACATGTCGCGCAGCTTGTAGCCCATGACGAAGCCCGAAAGGATGGAGGCGATCAGGATGCCGGTGCCGGTGGCCGACAGCCAGTTCAGGGTGTAGATCGCCTTTTCCGCCTCAGGATGGGGCGCCACCGGCGGCATTTTCTGCACCATCAGGTGCAGGTTGGGCCACTCGTATTTGAAGACCGACAGGCCGTCGAGCATCTTCTTCCACTCCGGCACGCCCCACAGGAACACCAGCACCGACAGGATCAGCCATGGCAGCCAGGCCTTGAACACGGCCGAACGCGAGTGGTGGGTGTAGGCGACCGACTCCGTTGCGGCGGTATCCTGGCCGCCTTTGAACTTGCCGGCGGCACTGGTCCAGATCGTGGCCGGCTTCCAGACCTTCAGGAACAGGGTGAGGAACAGCATCGACGAGATCGAGGCACCGACGTCGACCAGCCATGGGCCGTGGAAGTTCGAGATCAGGTATTGCGGAATGGCGAAGGCGGCGCCCCCGATCAGGACGGCCGGCCAGACCGCGATCATGCCGGAGAAGCCGCAGAAGGCCCAGACCAGCCAGAACGGCACGATGATCGAGAAGAATGGCAGCTGGCGCCCGACCATGCCCGACAGCTCGAGCAGGTCGAGGCCGGTGACCGCGGCCAGCGCGATCAGCGGCGAACCCAGCGCGCCGAAGGCGACCGGTGCGGTGTTGGCGATCAGCGACAGGCCGGAGGCGGCCAGCGGCGCGAAGCCCAGGCCGATCAGCATCGCGCCGGTGACGGCCACGGGCGTGCCGAAACCGCCGGCGCCCTCGAAGAAGGCGCCGAACGAAAACGCCACCAGCACCAGCTGCAGGCGGCGGTCGGTGGTGATCGTGGTGATCGACTCGCGCAGCACCTTGAAATAACCGGCACGCTCGGTCAGCTGGTACAGGAAGATCACGTTCAGGATGATCCAGCCGATCGGCAGCAGGCCGTTGGCGGCCCCGTACAGCGCGGCCGCGCCCGCGGTCGGGGCCGGCATCGAGTAGGCGAAGATCGCCACCCCAAGCGCGGCCAACAGGCCGAGCAGGGCGGCGATATGCGCCTTGATATGAAAGAAAGCAAGCGCCGCGAGCATCACGGCGACAGGGATTGCCGCCGCCAGTGTCGATAGCACGACATTGCTCAGCGGGTCATAAACTTGGCTCCACATACTTCTAGGTCTCCTCAGAAAGTCATTCGGCCAGCCCCCCTTGTGCTTGTAATGGTGGGGCTGGTGATTGGATGCCGGGCCCAAACTCGTACTCTGCGGTGCTCCGCGGGCCCTTCCAACTTGTATGACAATAACATGTCATACAAGTTGCTCACTCAAGTGTAGGCAAGTGCCTATATAATTGTCAATCGTCTTCTGTCGAACTGAAACGATGTTGCATTGGAGTCACGCATGGAAAATGAAGGAAACGAATCGGTCGGCTTGCCCGCTACGCTGGCCGACCGCGTGACGGACGTACTGCTGGAGAAAATCAGGGGCGGCGAATTCGCCGCCGGCGACCGCCTGCCTTCCGAGGCCGCGCTGGCGCAGCGCTTCAACGTCAGCCGTACCGTGATCCGCGAGGCCGTGTCGCGGCTGAAGGCCGAAGGGCTGGTGGCCACCCACCAGGGCAAGGGCACGCTGATCGTCGGCGCCGGCCAGTCGGCACGCTTCCAGATCGATGTCAACGTCGACGGCGTGGTGTCGGCCGTACTGCGCGTGATGGAATTGCGCAGCGGACTGGAAGCCGAGGTGGCCGCCCTGGCGGCGGAACGCCGGACAGCGACCCAGAACGCCGAGATCCAGCGCGCACTGCGCGCGATCGACGAGGCGGTGGCGGACGGACGCAATGGCGTCGACGAGGACCTGGCATTCCACAATGCGATCGCGAACGCGACCGGCAATCCGCTGTACACCTCGCTGCTGTGCTTCCTGCGCCAGTTCCTGCGCGAAGCGGTGACGCTGGGGCGCATGAGCGAACCGCGTTTCGGCGACGTCGAAGCGCAGCTGCGCGACGAACACCATGCGGTGGCCGAGGCGATCGCGCGCCAGGACGTCGAGGGCGCCCGCGCCGCGGCCCGGCACCACATCGCCAACGTGGCCGCGCGCATCCGCGGCGCCGACGTGGACTTGTGGAGCGAGGCGAGCCGCGAAGTGGCGCGCAAGCTGGCGAAGTCGGAAGAGAATGTGCTGAGTCAGGTGGGCGGGAAGTAAGCCCGCCGCGAGTTCTGCCAGCGTTGAAGCGCGTGGACTCCCGAGTCCACGCGTTCTGCATCCGTTGCACAGCCGTACCGTGGGGCTCAGCCAAAGGGCTTCATTGACTGGCGTTAGCCGGCAGCCGCCCGCCGTGCCGCGCCCGTCCTTGCCGATGGCAAGCGGCCGTTTATGCCGCCAGCGTTTCCAGCAACGCGCGCACGGGCGCCGGGATCGGCCTGGAGGTGTTGCTGCGCCGGTCCACGTACACATGCACGAAATACCCGGCCGCCGAGGGCAGCGGCTCGTCGTTGCGGTACAGGGCCAGCTCGTAGCGCACGCTCGCATTGCCGAGCCTGGCCACGCGCACGCCGACGTGGATGAGGTCGGGGAAGGAGATGGAACTGAAGTAGGAACAGCTCGTTTCGACCACGAAGCCGACGATGTCGTCCTTGTGTGTGTCGAGCACGCCGCGGTCGATCAGGAACCGATTGACCGCGGTGTCGAAGAAGCTGTAGTAGTTGACGTTGTTGACATGCCCATAACTGTCGTTGTCCATCCAGCGCGTCGGCAGCGCCAGGAAGTGGGGGAAGGCAGAGCGGGGCGTGTCGCGCATCGTCAGGAGCCTTCGATTAATGCTTGGCTTCGCCTGCAGGCACCATCGCATCGGCGGCGATCGGCGTGGCGAACAACTGGGCGCAGTCGACCTTGTCGAAGGCGTAGTGCTTGCCGCAGAAGTCGCAGTTGATGCCGAGTTCGCCGAGGTCG
The DNA here is from genome assembly GCA_039649125.1 of Massilia sp. Classification (GTDB taxonomy): domain Bacteria; phylum Pseudomonadota; class Gammaproteobacteria; order Burkholderiales; family Burkholderiaceae_D; genus Telluria. The sequence continues at coordinate 3,321 of JBBWZO010000298.1, forward strand.
GCCAGGGCCGATTCGACTTCCGGCTGGCCCAGCATTTTGAGCATGTTGCCGACCTTCTCGCGGGTGCAGGTGCAGTGGAACTGCGGATGCTGCGGATCGAACACGCGGATCGTTTCTTCCCAGAACAGGCGCGTGAGCAGGGTTTCGATGCTGGTGCTCAGCAGTTCCTCGCGCTTCAGGGTGCTGCCGAGCATGACGGCGCGGTTCCAGGTTTCCAGGTCTTCCTCTTCGCTCGCCTGCACGGTCTGGTCTTCCTTGCCGCTGTGGCGCGGCAGCTTTTGCAGCAGCAGGCCGCGCGAGACCTGGTCGTCGGCCGCCAGCCACAGCCTGGTGTCCATCTGTTCCGAACGCAGCATGTAGTTTTCGATGACGGTCGCCATGTCGGGACCGTCGAGCGGCACGATGCCCTGGTAGGGCTGCTGGCCCGGCACCTTGTCGAGCGGGTCGAGCGTGATCACGAAGCGGCCGCGGCGGTTTACGTTGAGCAGGTCGGTGAGCGAGGCGTCGTCCGCCACTTCGGCGTCCGGCGCCAGCTTGGCCGTGGCGCGGATGCGCAGATCGGCATCGCACTCGACCACCATCAGGCGCACGGGACCGTCGCCGTGGATCTGCATCACGATCGAGCCGTTGAACTTCAGGTTGGCCGACAGCAGGGCCGCAGCCGCCACCATTTCGCCCAGCATCGATCGCACGGCCTTCGGGTAGCCGTGGCGCGCCTGGATCTCGCGCCAGGTGTCGGAAATCTCGACCAGCTCGCCGCGCACGGCGGCGTTGTCGAAGATGAATTTCTGCAGGGTGTCCCTGGTGTCTGTTGTCGTCATTGTCTATCCGATTTGCTTGAGCTGCGCCTTGAACAACTGGCCGCGTTCAACATAACTGGCGGCGTTGCCTTGCAGGCGCAGCAGGTCTTCTTCCGTGAGGGTGCGCACCACTTTCGCGGGCGAACCGAGTATCAGCGAGTGGTCCGGGAACTCCTTGCCTTCGGTAACGAGGGCGCCGGCGCCGACCAGGCAACCCTTGCCGATCTTGGCGCCGTTCAGGATCACGGCCTGGATGCCGATGAGCGAACCGTCGCCCACCGTGCAACCATGCAGCATGGCCTGGTGGCCGATGGTGACGCCCTTGCCGATCACCATCGGGTAGCCCACGTCGGTGTGCATCACCGTGCCTTCCTGGACGTTGCTGTTTTCGCCGATCGTGATGCGCTCGTTGTCGCCGCGAATCGTGGCCCCGAACCATACCGAGGCGTTCGCCTCCAGGGTCACTTTGCCGATCAGGTTGGCCGAATCGGCCACGAAGGCCGATGCATCGATCTCGGGCGTATGCTCGCCCAGCTGGTAAATCGCCATGGATGTGCTCGCGGAAGGGTTGAAATGACGCTATTTTACGCCCTCCTGTCCGCTCCCCGCTGCCGCGTGTTTCGCCAACCCCCGGCAAATGGGGATGACCGGCAGGAATTCAACGGCATGCGTATAATCCGGAGATTCGATCCGAACGACCGTACTTTTTTATGTCGAGATTCGCCATGCAGCCATCCCGTTCCGAATTCCTGACCATCCGTGGCCTCTCCACCCATGTGCGCCACTGGGGCCGCGCGGGCGCCCCGAAACTGTTCATGTCGCATGGCTGGATGGACATGTCGGCCTCGTTCCAGTTCGTGGTCGACCATCTGCAGGGCGACTGGCACGTGATCGCCAACGACTGGCGCGGCTTCGGCCTGTCCGAGCGTTCGCATTCGGACACCTACTGGTTCCCCGACTACGTGGCCGACCTCGACGCCTTGCTCGAGCACTATTCGCCGGATGCGCCGGTCAAGCTGCTGGGACACAGCATGGGCGGCAATATCGTCAGCATGTATGCCGGCGTGCGGCC
>JBBWZO010000325.1:0-14367 GCA_039649125.1 Massilia sp.
GGCTCCCATGATGATCAACGGATCAAGCACGCGCTGGAAAAACGAGATGATCGGGATGTCGTTGACCGTCATCGCGGAACATTCAGAATTGTGCGCTGGCGTTGATGGCGACCGTGTTGGCCTTGAAGTTGCCGATTCCCAGCACGGATGCACCGCTGCGGGTCTGGTGGACGAACGCGGCCGACAGGCTGACCTTGCGCCTGACTGCCCAGGTCGCCTTGAGGCTCGCCGTGCGCAGCCTGTCTTCGAGCGCGCCGGGGGCGTCGAAGCCGGCACGCGGATTGTAGTTGCGCCGCTCGTGGACGGCGTCGGCGTCGACGCGGATCCTGGCGCTCGCATTCCAGGTAGTCCCGGCGCTGATGCCCTTGTTGAGGGTGTAGCTGACCAGGGTGCTTTCGATCGGGGCAAAGTCGCGCCAGGCCGAGGCGCGCCACACCAGCTTGCCGCGCGGCTCCCAGATGGCGGTGACGCGGCCGTTGGCGCCGCTGGTGCGGCCGCTGCCGAAGGACGGCTGGCTGCGGCGCGCATAGCCCGCAAGCGCCTGGACCGTGAGCGCGCCGCCCGCCTTCCAGTCGACCCGCGCCTTCAGTTCGTCCTGCGTGAAATCGTCGGTCAGCAGGGTCTGCGCGAACGGGCGCCGGTTCGGATAACTACCCTCGATACGACGCAGCACCAGGCCGACGGTGCTGCCGCTGCGCGCCAGGTAGCGCCCTTCCAGCTCGGCCACATCCTCGGTGCGATCGTTGAACGACTGCACGGTCAGGGCGTAATCGAAGCGGTCACGCGACAGCGCCGTGCGTGCCTCCCAGCGCGGGTGCAGCTTCCACCCGCCTTCGAAGAAACTGCGGCGCTGTTCGCGCAGGTTGCGTTCGTTGCTGCGGAAGTCCGTGTACGGCGCCAGCGTCTGCACGTAGGTGGCGCCAAGCTGGCCGGCGAAGCGGTTGCCGAGCTGCCAGTGCCAGGTTGCCTGGAAATCCTTGCCGTCGTAATCGAGTTGCCGGAAATGGTCGAAGTTCACCTTCGACAGCTTGGCCACCCCGACCAGGCGCTGGCGGCGCCAGGTCTTGTCGACGACCGCGCCGAATTCGGCGGTGGTCCAGGAATCGGACCGCCGGTTGTCGAAGGCCGGCGCGTTGTCGGGAATACGCAGCAGGTTGTCGTCGCGCGCCCAGCCGATGCGGCCGTACAGGTCGAACGGGGTGCCGGGAATGGCGCAGGCGGGCATGGACACGACGGCGCCCACCAGCAGGGCGAGCGGATGCAACCGGATTCTCGACATGGCGTTTGTCTTTCAAAGGCAATGCTGGACCGAGGGAAGCACATCGTGCCGGCTAGCGCGGACGATCGACGCGCCTTGCGCCTGCCGTTCTCACGACGATACTGACGAAACCCCCGGCTTTCGGCCTGCGCTAAATCAAGGCGCGCGGTCTGGTGCGGCGTAGCGACACGCTGGCGCGCCCCGTGCCTGGCGTGGGGCGACGCCAGCACAAATCTGCCTGTGATGTGATCGCTGCGCATGCGCGCCGGTTCCGCGGCAAAGCTTGATCGGCCGCGAACGATGTGATGATGGAGGTGCTTCCGTAGAGGATGGCCCGGCGCGAGCGCGCCGGACGCGAGGATGCGGCGGCGCCGGCCATGCCGTGGCGCCGCGATGCTTCACATGCTCACGCTTCGCCGCGCGAGCGTGCCTCGATCTGCTCCCAGCGTTCCAGCGCGGCCAGCAGCAATTCGTCGATCTCGGCATAGCGCGCGTTGATGCGGCGCGCGTCGCCCGGGCTGTTCTTGTAGAAGTCCGGCGAGTTGAGTTGCGCCGTGATGGCCGACTGCTCGTCCTCGAGCAGGGCGATCTGCTTGGGCAGCTCTTCCAGTTCGCGCTGCTCCTTGTAGCTGAGCTTCACTTTTTTCGGGGCAGCGCTCTCGGCCGGCGCTGCAGGCTCGGCGTTCTTCGCCGGGGCCGGCTTCGCGGCCGGCGTGGCCGCCTGGGGCGCCGTCGCCTTGACGCGTTCCCAGTCGCTGTAGCCGCCGACGTACTCGCGCCACACGCCCTGCCCTTCGGCCACGATGACCTGGGTTACCACGTTGTCGAGGAAGGTGCGGTCGTGGCTGACGAGGAATACCGTGCCGGTATAGTCTTCCAGCAGCTCTTCCAGCAGCTCGAGCGTGTCGATGTCGAGGTCGTTGGTGGGTTCGTCGAGCACCAGGCAATTGGCCGGCTTGGCGAACAGGCGCGCCAGCAGCAGGCGGTTGCGCTCGCCGCCGGAGAGCGACTTCACCGGCGAGCGCGCTCGCTCGGGCGCGAACAGGAAGTCGTTCAGGTAAGTCATCACGTGCTTGCGCTGGCCATTGATCTCGACCCAGTCGCTGCCCGGCGAAATGGTGTCGGCCAGGCTGGCCTCTTCGTTCAGTTGGGCGCGCATCTGGTCGAAATAGGCGACGTTGAGCTTGGTGCCGAGGCGGGTGGTGCCGCTGTCGGCCGTTTCCTCGCCGAGGATGATCCGCAGCAGCGTGGTCTTGCCGGCGCCGTTCGGTCCGATCAGGCCGACCTTGTCGCCGCGCAGGACCGTGCCTGTGAAGTTACTAACGATCACTTTCTCGCCGAACGATTTGGAGACATTTTCCAACTCGGCCACGATCTTGCCGGAGCGCTCGCCGGTACCGACGTCGAGCTTGATCTGCCCCTGCGTTTCGCGGCGCGCCGCGCGCTGCAGGCGCAGCGCCTCGAGACGGCGCACGCGGCCCTCGTCGCGCGTACGGCGTGCCTGCACGCCCTTGCGGATCCAGACTTCTTCCTGGGCCAGGAATTTGTCGAACTTCGCGTTCTCGACTTCTTCGTTCGCGAGCAGCTCGCGCTTGCGTTCCTGGTAGGTCGAAAAGTTGCCGGGGAAGGACAGCAGTTTGCCGCGGTCGAGTTCGATGATGCGGGTGGCGACGTTGTCGAGGAAGCTGCGGTCGTGGGTGATGAACAGCACCGAGCCGCGGAATTCGCGCAGCAGCCCCTCGAGCCACATGATCGACTTGAAGTCGAGGTGGTTCGTCGGTTCGTCGAGCAGCAGCACGTCCGGCGCCGATACCAGGGCCACTGCCAGCGCCACGCGTTTCTGCATGCCGCCGGAGAGCGTGCCCATCCTGGCGTCGCGCGCCAGGCCCAGGCGATCGAGCGTGGTGTCGACCTTGTTGCCGAGATTCCAGCCATCAGTGGCGTCGAGCCTGACCTGCAACACGTGCATGCGTTCCATCAGGGCGTCGTCGTCACCCTGGCCGAATTGCCCGGTCAAGGCCTCGTATTCGGCCAGCATACCCTGCAGCTCGCCCATGCCGGCGGCCACCGCGTCGAACACGGTCGATTCGGGGTCGAAGGTCGGCTCCTGCTCGACGTAGGCGATTTTGATGCCCTGCTGCATGACGAGCAAACCGTCGTCGAGCTTGAAGCGCCCGGCGATGGTTTTCAGCAGCGAAGACTTGCCGGTGCCGTTGCGGCCGATCAGGCCGACGCGCTCGCCGGTTTCGAGGGAAAAGTCCGCATGGTCGAGCAGCGCGACGTGACCGAACGCGAGTTGTGCGGACGAAAGGGAAATGACAGCCATAATCTGTGAGCGGGCCGGCCGCGCAGGTCTGGAGGACGCGCGGCGCAGCGAGGAAAATTAAAAGAAGCGCCCATTGTACCGATTGCGGCGCCCGCATTCGAATAAATGCCATTTCCTCGGCTATAATTGCGGTCGGTTCACGATACCGGCCTGCTGCTTCTACACATGCAGGGTCCGCTCGCCGAACCGCAGGCCTGGCCTGCGCGTTGTTGTTGTACCCGTGGCGCCCATGGCGTCCAGCGTCCTCCCCGTAGCACAATGGATAGTGCACATGCCTCCTAAGCGTGGGATACTGGTTCGATTCCAGTCGGGGGGACCACAAGATTTCCGTGTCCGGTCCCCTGATGCCGGCGGCCCAGTCCGAGGCAACATTCATCCAGTCGGCACCGGCTTCCGGTACTGGCTCGACTGTCCGTTCTCTTCCCACTGCGCGCGAAGCGCGTTCCGGTTCTGCCAATGCAGACCGGGCAGCACGGTCCTCAAGGCAACAGCCGCCTGAATTCCACCCTCCATACCCACGGATTGGCATCCCAGCTCCCGGCCCCGTTGATCCGCTCCCACACGCTCCGATAGGCGAGCACCGGATCCCCGTCCCTGCCGACGGGACCGATGCCTTCCGCCAATGCATCATCCGGACCGATCTCCTGCAGCCGCTCGATGCGCACACCGACGATCTCGAGCAGGATGCGGCTGGCCGCGCGCGGCATGAACAGCGCCGGGCGCCGGCGCCAGTGCGGCAGGTCGCCCGCCACCCGCGCGGCCTGAGGGTCGGCGCCATCGGGTTCATCAAGGGCGTAGCGGTAGCGCTGGCCGGTCGCGCGCGTCTGGTCGACGAAATACCACGCGTCGCCTGCCTTCCCGGCCTTGGGCCGTGTTTCCCAATGGCCGAAAGCGAAATAGGTTTCGCGCACCCACAATCGGTCGCCCGGCAGGCCGAAACGGTTCCGCGGCGCCCCGCGATTGCACTCCCCTTCCGGTTGCGGACGCAGGGCGCGCCGCGTCTGGGTCTTGGTGCCGTCGAGCAGCGCGCGCACCAATGGCCCGGAAAACAGGATGCCGCGTTCTTTGATCATGCGCTCATGGCTACCGCCCAAGTTATTCCGGCGTGTCAGGCGCGCTGGCTCCAAGGGCCGCTGCGTATGAGCAAGCGTCGCAAGAAGTTGCTGGGCGCGGGCTCGCGGAACAACTTCCACCACGTTGCATCTGCGATGCCGCGTCCAGAGGCGAGCTGAAGAACGTCAACATCGCCGCCTGAATTGACCTCGATGGTTTGCGGGCCTTGGTCCGTGAAGGCGATGTCCCAGGACTGGTACCTGATACCGGGGAACAATGGCGCCGCCTGAATGCACATATCCTTGGCCTGCTGCCAGTCGGGTACGGAAAAGCCGATGATCTGTTCGCCCGTATCCGGGTGCGTGGAGATGGTCTGGAGCCGCGTCTGGTTCTTCCCAATCACATTCGACACGACACCGGTATCGGTCTCGATGGCACCGAGCAAATTGCCAGAGGCGCCATGCCGGAAATTGTCGACCATGTTCTTCCCTGCTGGGATACGCAGCGCCGCGCGATGGACAAGCGGCCCACTCTCGCCCATCAGCACGACTACCCGAGCTGTCGCGAGTCTTGGACCAAAGCGCGAGGCAATCTCCGGATGGGGGCGCGCTACCGTTTGGAGCAGGATCCCTTCGCGACAAATCCAGCGCTCGACATATTGGCTCAGCGGCATCGTCTCGCCATTGCGAAGCTGCAGCATTCCATCAGCATAAGCCTCGACGAAGATCGAGCCGACTCCAGCATTCCCATCAATGGGCTTCATGAAAATTGGAAACTCAGCCCGTGTTTCAAAATATGCTGAGATGTCCTCCAGGGATCTGAGAGAAAAGGCACCAGGAAACCCGCGCGACGGATGGCCAACAGCTTTAATGTCGGGAAACGGAAACTGGTGGAAACGCAGGATGCCGTACGTAATGAGTTTGTCGCGCGTGAGGGCCTGCGAGCGCAGGTCGTTATTCGCACTGACCGCAGTCATCGAGTTCGCCCCCAAAAACTGGGATTTCTCCTCCCAGGACAGGCCCTCGAGCCGGTACAACTCGTACTCGCCCGGGGTCAGGCGATTGGGCGGCCGCCGAAGCTGCGCCATCTCATACTGTCGTTTCATGTTTCTCCCGCCTCCTGGAAGTCTTTGTCCCGATGGATCGTCATGCCATCCGGCGTCCGGACATGCACCGCCATGACGCCACCGGCGGCCTCAGCAGCGCATCATAACCGTTTGTTTTGGCCGATGTCGCCAGACAGCCGTCGCCAGCGCGTCCAGCGGCGGCGACAGTTACCTAAGGGGAAGAAAATACCCGGCGATCTGGATCGGCACAGGGCATTCGGTCGCCCCGCCCTGTGCTGACGGAATGTCAACAGCCTTAATCATTTGCAATTTATTTCATTTGCGCTACAATGTTTTGCTTCGTGCAATATTCTGAACAGCATTTGTGCTGCCGGAAGACATGCAGTTCCTCGTGTCGCTGCTTGCATAGCCAAAGGGCTTCATGTGGACGTCGGCAACCGACCTCCCGCTGTAAAAAGCCGTACCAGCCTCTGACTTTCATCTCTACCAGCATCATGAGCAACATCATCGACTCCGGCGACACCATTGACCTCTGCTCTCCCCCACAAGCGGAGGCAACCCCGTTACCCGTGAATGCGTATCCTTTGCTGGGTCTGGCGCTGGTGCTGGCCAGTGCCGTGCTGACCTGCACCGCAGCCTACTATTTCCTGGCGGACTGGTAAGCTGCGCGATTCTCCACGGTAAACATCGGCGCCGCTTCGTCCCGGTAGCGGCGCGCAGGCCGTAGGACCGTTCTGCCCGCCATCGTACGCGGGTCTTTGGCCGCTCTGGTATATGATCGTCATACCTGTGCTTGCGTGGAGCGTGTGCGATGTTCGAGTTCATTACCGGCTTCCTGGAAAAGAGCGGCTACCTCGGCGTGTTCGCGCTGATGGCCCTGGAAAACATTTTCCCGCCGATTCCCTCCGAGATGATCATGCCGTTCGCCGGCTTCGTCGTCGCCCGCGGCGATCTGAACCTGGTGGGGGTCTTGCTGGCTGGCACCAGCGGATCGGTGGTGGGCGCCCTGCCCTGGTATTACGCGGCCAAGGTGTATGGCTGCGAACGGCTCAAGCGCTTGGCGCAGCGCCGGGCGCGCTGGCTGACCATCACTGAGGACGACATCGACAAGGCGCTCGACGCCTTCCGTCGGCACGGCCGCAAGACGGTGCTGTTCGGCCGCCTGGTGCCCGCCGTGCGCACCCTGATCTCGGTGCCGGCAGGCCTGGCGGAGATGTCGCTGGGGCGCTTCCTGCTGTATTCCAGCATCGGCTCGCTGGCCTGGACGGGTTTATTGATGGCGGCCGGCTTCCTGCTCGAGGACAACTATACCGAGGTCGCGAAATACGTCGATCCGGTGTCGAAGACCATCTTCGGCGCCCTGCTCGCCTGGTACCTGTACCGTGTTGTGACCTACCGCGCGCCGGAGAAGAGCAAGACCAAGCCGAAACAGCACGAAGCCGGCTGAGAGCGTCCGACCAAGGTAAAGCCGCACGCGCTGCGCGCGCGCCCTCCATAGCGTTGCAGCTTCTCGCCGTACAGTCGTACTGTCTTCGTCGCTGCTTCGGGTGGCCGCATCCCTTGCTCTGAAGCTTTTGTCAGGCGCTGCGGGCCGCCGGCTCCTTTCAGGTCGCAGCGTCGTCGCTTGCGGCCAGCAGTCCGGCCTGGCAGGCCACCGCCGCGCGCGCCGCAGCGAGGGCCTGCGCCACCAGCTCGGGCTGCGGCGCGCTTTCGGCGCGCGCCAGGCGCGTGGCCGCGCCGCGCAGGCCAAGCGTGCTGCAGCCGCTGCGCAGCCGGGCCAGCCGTTCCCTCGCCCCCGCCGCCTCGCCCTGGCCCAGCAGCACCTCGATCGCGGGGCCAGCTTCCAGCAATTGGCGCTCCAGCGCATCCAGGTAGAGCGCCAGGCGGGCAGGCGCGATGCCGAGGCGGCGTGCACACGCTCCCGGCGCCTCGTCGGCCTCGAGCGCCATCAGGTGAGGACGCAGGCCTTCGATACGGAACGGCTTGAGCACATAACCGTCGGCACCCAGCGCAACGGCTTCGTCGATGGTTGCGCCGTCGTTGGCCGCCGATACCAGCACGAAGCGCATGTCCGCCAGTTCGGGACGGGCCTTGACGCGCGCCAGCAGGTCGGTGCCCGACAGCTGCGGCATGCGCAGGTCGCAGAAGGTGATCGCGGGACGCAATCCGCCTTCCAGCTGGCGCCAGGCGTCCAGGCCGTCCTCGGCCTCGAGGATGTCGTACTTGCCGCAGCTGTCCACCAGATGCATCAGCATCATGCGCGACACCACGTCGTCGTCTACCACCAGCACCTTCATCGCCGCTCCCACGGATATCTCGTCCTTAATGTTGCTTTTAGGAACATTATACGGACCTTCCCGGAATCAGGCAGGAACCCGTTCAAACGTGCCGAGCATGCCCTCGAGGCGCGGCAGCGCGGCGCCCACCTCGGCCAGGCGGCCGGCACCCGCGGCCTCCTCGAGCCGGGAGCACAGCAGCACGAGCTCGTCCGCGCCCAGGTGGGCGGCACTGCCGCGCAGCCCGTGCAGGACGCGTCCGGCGGCGTCGGAATCACCCGCTTCCAGCGCGGCATGCAGCTCGGCGCGGCGGCGCGGCAGGTCGGCGGCAAAGGCACTGCGCATGCGCGCGTGCAAGCTCGCGGCGCGGTCGGGAACGGGCGCGGCCGGCGCGTCGCCGCTCACGCCGAACATCGCATCGAGCTCGGCCGTGCTGGGGCGGGCCGCCGGCAGCGGCGCCAGGGCGATCCCGCGCTGCAGCTGGCGCTCGATCGCGTGGCTCAACTGGACGTGCAGCGCGGCCTCGTCGATCGGTTTGGCCAGGAAACCGTCCATGCCGCAGGCGAGGTAGCGGTCGCGGTCCTCGTCGCTGGCGTTGGCGGTGAGCGCCACGATCATCAGGTGCTGGTCGAGCACCGGGGCATCGAGCGTGCCGCCGGCGCGGATCAGGCGCGTGGCGGTGGCGCCGTCGATCTCGGGCATGCGCCCGTCCATCAGGATGATGTCGTAGCGCGTGCGCGCGCAGGCGGCCACCGCCAGCGCACCGTTGTCGACGATGTCGATCTGGTGCCCCATCTCCTCGACCATCATGCGCGCGATGATCTGGTTGGTGGCGTAATCCTCGGCGCACAACACGCGCAGCCGGTGCGTGTGCGGCATCAGCGGCGCCTGTTCCACCGTCGGCGGCTCGACGCCATCGCTCAGGGGCAGCACGAAGCTGAAGGTGCTGCCCTTGCCCTGCCGGCTCTCGACGCCGATGCTGCCCCCCATCAGCTCCACCAGCTGGCGGCAGATCGCCAGCCCGAGCCCGGTGCCGCCGTAGCGGCGCGTGGTGGTGGTGTCGGCCTGCTCGAACTTCTGGAACAGGCGCGGCAGCGCGTCCGGCGCGATACCGATGCCGGTGTCCTGCACGGAAAAACGGATCATGTGCTGCGGGCTCATGTGCTGCGAAATCATGTGCCGGCTCGCGTCCCTGGCGGCGGCCTGGTCTTCAGGGCGGCGTTCCACGCGCAGCGTCACCTGCCCGCTCGGCGTGAACTTGAACGCGTTGCCGACCAGGTTGATCAGGACCTGGCGCAGGCGCGTCGGGTCGCCCACCACGAAACGCGGCAGGTTGTCGGCCAGCTCGATCGCAAAGCCGACGCTGTGCGCGGCCGCCTGTTCGGCGAACAGGCCGACCACGTTGTTGATCGCCGCGTCGAGCGCGAAGTCGATATTCTCGATGGTCAGCTTGCCGGCTTCGATCTTCGAGAAATCGAGCAGGTCGTTGATGATCGCCAGCAGCGAACGGGCATTCGCCTGGCCGCGCGAGATCTGCTCGCGGGTCGCCTCGCGCAGGCGCTCGTCGCGCAGCGCAAAACCGAGCATGCCGATCACGCCGGCCAGGGGCGTGCGCATCTCGTGGCTCATGTTGGCCAGGAATTCCGATTTCTGGCGCGCGGCGTCCTCGGCGCGCTGCTTGGCCAGCTGCAGGCGCTGTTCGTTCTCGTAGAGCGCGCGGTTCGCCTCGGCCAGCTCGACCGTGTTGTGCAGCACTTCGCGCTCGCGCTCGCGCAGCTCCTCGGTCTGGCGCTCCAGCAGCCGGTTCTGCAGCGCGATCTCCTCGGTGCGGGCGTTGACCTGGCGCTCGAGGTGCGCCTTCTGGTGCGAGAGGTTGTACATCCGCAGGGTATAGGCGACATGGCACAGGCTGGCGGCCAGCAGCAGCGCGGCGGCGCGGAACCACCAGGTGCCCCAGGCCGGCGGTTCGATGGTGATCTCCAGCGTGGCCGGGCTGTCGCTCCAGACGCCGTCCTTGTTGGCCGCGCGCACCCGGAACACGTAGTGGCCCGGATCGAGGTTGGTGTAGGTGGCGAAGCGCTTGTTCGCATCGGCCTGCACCCAGCCCTCGTCGAAACCTTCCAGCTTGTAGGCGAAGCGGTTGCGCCTGGGGGCGGCGTAGTGCAGTGCCGAGAACTCGAGCGAGAACACCGAATGCTGGCTCGACAGCGTGATCGCCTGTGCGCTTTCGATCGGCCCGGCGAGCAGGTGCGGGTAGGCACGCTGCACGGGACGGTTGAAGATCTGGATGCCGGTGATGACGGCGCGCGGCGCGATGCCGTTGTTGCGCAGGGCGCGCGGGTCGAAGGCCGTGATGCCGCGGAAGCCGCCGAAATACAGCGTGCCGTCGGGTGTGCGCAGGGCCGAACAGTCGAAATAGGCGCCATCGATGGTACCGTCGGCCGCGGTATAGCTGCGCCAGCTGTTCTGTTCCGGATCGAAGCGCGACAGGCCGCCGGCGGTACTGACCCAGATGCGGCCGTCGAGGTCTTCCAGGATGGCCGCCACGGAGTCGTCGCCCAGGCCGTCGCTCGCGGTGTAGCGCACGAAGCTGACCGAGCCGTCGGCGGCGGTGATCATCTTGTTCAGGCCGGCCGCGGTGCCGACCCAGACGTTGCCGGCCCGGTCTTCCAGCAGGGCGTGGACTTCGTCGTGGCTCAGGCTGGCCGGATCGTACCGGTCGTGGCGGAAGTGGCGGAAACGCTTGTTCGCACGGTCGAGCAGGTCGAGGCCGTTGAAGGAGCCGACCCAGATCCGGCCCCGGCTGTCTTCCAGCACGGGACGGACGATGTTGTCCGACAGGCTGAACCGGCGGGCGGGATCGTGGCGGTAGGTTTCGAGCGCGCGCGTGCGCGGGTCCAGCCGGTGCAGGCCGCCCCGGGTGGCGATCCAGACCGCGCCGTCGCGCCCGAGCGTCATCGCGCGCACATTGTTGGCACTGACGTCGCCGGGCACCAGCACCTGGCGCGTAAAGCGTCCCGCCGCCACGTCGAAGCGGGTGATCCCGACGCGCCCGCCGACCCAGACGATGCCGTCGCGGTCGCGCACGACGGCATTGACCGAGGAATCGATCAGGCTGTTCGGATTGTCCGGCGCGTGGCGCCAGATGCGGTAGGCCTTTTCTTTCGGCGCCGCCGGGTCGAACAACTGCAGGGAACTGGCCGAGGCCAGCCACAGGCGGCCGCTGCCGTCGTTGTCGATGCCGCGCACGCGGTTGTCCGCCGGCACGCCCGGGCCGTCCCGCTCGCGCACGATGCGGGCAAAGCCGCCGCTGCCGAGGTCGACGCGCGACACCCCGGCATACCAGGTGCCGACCCAGAAGGTGCCGACGCGGTCGCGGAACAGCGCCGAGATGTGGTCGTCCGCCAGGCTGTGCTTGTCGGTGAGCACCTTGCGGTGCGCTTCGAAGCGGCCGTGCGGTGCGTCCCAGCGGTAGACCCCGTCGTCGTGGGTGCCGGCCCAGAGCTGGCCGCGGCCGTCGTCGTAGAAGGTCGTGACCCAGACCTGCGGCATGCCGTCGGCCGGCCCGAAGCGGCGCCGCTGGCCCGTCCCCTTGCCGGTGAGCGGCATGCGTTCGACGCCGTCGAACAGGCCGATCCACAGCATATCGTCCGCATCGACCAGCAGGGCCTGGACCGCTTCCCTGCGACCGGGAGCGCCCCGGTGGTGCTCGAAGCGACCGCTGGCCGGATCATAACTGTCGAGCCCGCCCTCATTGCCGATCCACAGGCGGCCGCGCTTGTCCAGTGCCAGCGCGGCGATGTCGTCGCTGGACAGGCTTTTCGGATTGCCGGGAACGTGGTGCCAGGTGGTGAAGCGGCCGCTGGCGATGTCGAGGTGCTGCAGGCCGTCGGCGGTACCGATCCACAGGCCGTCGCGGCCGTCGTCGACGATCGCACGGACGTGCAGGTTGCCGTTGCCGCGCCGGACCGGTTCGTCAGGCAGGTAGTGGCGGAAGCCCTGGGTGGCCGGGTCGTAGCGCGCCAGCCCGCCGTCGGTGCCGATCCACATGCGGCCCCTGGGGTCGACGTGCAGCACCTCGATCCAGTTGTTGGGCAGGGTGGTCGGGTCGCCGACGACGTTGCGGAAATTAAGGAAGCGATAACCGTCGAAGCGCGACAGGCCGTATTGGGTGCCGAACCACATGAAACCGTCGCTGTCCTGGGCGACCGACAGCACCGATTCCTGGGCCAGGCCATCCTCGAGGCTCAGGTGTTCGAAGCGCAGGGTCGGCGCCGGCGCGCCCGAGGCCGGTGTGGCGAGGCAGCCGGCCAGCACCAGCAGCAAGGTAAACAGCAGCGCCTTCATGGCCGGAGGAATTCGCGAGCCGATGGCGCGGCCACGCCCGACGCACGGGCCAGGCGGGCATGCAATAAAACGGGCAGGAAACGGTACCCCCCTCTTCCTGCCATCATCGATCCGGTGTCTTGTTTGCTGTCCACCCCTAAAGGTTAGCAAACAAAGTTGACCATGAGGGAGATTATTTCCCTTCAGTCACCTTTTGCGACACCTTCGCGTCGCGGATCTGCACCACCGAACCACCATGGCTCGCCGTGGATCGGCAGCAGCATGATGCCGTGCAGGCCGGAATTCTGCTCGCTCTGGCGCACCGCGTGGCCGCGCGCCTTCAGTGCGTCGACCGTCGCCTGCGGGAAGCGTGCGGCTTCCAGCTCGGTCGGCCCGTTGCGGCTGCCGAAATTCGGCAGCGAAATGGCTTGCTGGACGTTCAGGCCCCAGTCGAGCGTCCCGACGAGCACCTTGGCCACGTAATTGATGATGGCCGGACCGCCGGGAGAACCGACCGCCATCACCAGCTTCCCGGTCTTCTTGTCGAACACGATCGTCGGCGACATGGCGCTGCGCGGGCGCTTGCCCGGCTCGACCCGGTTTGCGACCGGGCCGTTCGCATCACGCGAATCGAAGGAAAAGTCGGTCAGCTGGTTGTTCAGGATGAAACCGTCGACCATCTGGCGCGAGCCGAAGGCATCTTCGATCGTGGTCGTCATCGACAGGCCGGCGCCGTGGCCGTCGACCACCACCAGGTGCGAAGTCGACGGCGTTTCGATGGCGTTGTCCGTGCCCCACGCGACGTTCATGCCGGGCGGATTGCCGGCCGGGGCCTCGCCCATCGAGCGTTCCTTGATGAGGCCGGCACGCTGCGCCAGGTAGGTCTTGTCGATCAGGCTCGGCACGCCGCGGCCCGGCAGCGGGACGAAGTCGGTGTCGGCCGCGTAGCGGTTGCGGTCGGCGTAGGCCAGGCGCCCGACTTCCGAGAACAGGTGCACGGCGTCCGGCCCCGGCACGCCATCGACGGGCGCGAGTTTTGCCATGTCGCGCGTCTCGAACATGCCCAGCATCTGCGCCACCGCGATCCCGCCCGACGAAGGCGGCGGCATGCCGCACACAGTGAAGGCGCGGTAGTCGCTGCAGACCGGCTCGCGCAGCTTGGGGCGGTAATTCGCGATGTCGCCGGCGGTGAGCAGGCCCGGGTTGGTTGGGTGGGCCTTGACCTTGGCGGCGATGTCGCGCGCGATGCGGCCTTCATAAAAGGCGTCGGCGCCGCCGCGCGCGATCTCGCGCAGGGTTTTCGCCAACGCCGGGTTCTTCAGCACATGGCCGACCGGCCAGGGCTTGCCGTCCTTGTCATAGAAATAGCTGGCGGCGACCGGGTCCTTGCGGATGTGGGCATCCCAGGTCAGCAAGCCATTGAGGCGGCCGCTGACGGCGAAGCCGCGCTCGGACAAGGCGATGGCCGGTTCGAACAGCGTCTTCCACGGCAGCTTGCCATGCTGCTTGTGCGCCATCTCCAGCATGCGCAGCACGCCGGGTGCGCCGACCGAGCGCCCGCCGACCACGCCCGCGGTCCGCGAGACCGGCGTGCCGTCGGGATTCTGGAACAGGTGTTCGTCGGCGGCCCTGGGAGCGGTCTCGCGGCCGTCGAAGGCCTGCACCTTCTTGCCGTCGTAGTGCATGAGGAAGGCGCCGCCGCCGATGCCCGAGCTTTGCGGCTCGACCAGGGTCAGGACCATCTGGGTGGCGATCGCCGCATCGATGGCGCTGCCGCCCTTCTTCAGGATCTGGTAACCCGCCTCGACCGCGAGCGGATTGGCGGCGGCCACCATGTACTTGCGTGCGGCCCAGCCGGCCTTCTCGGCATAGCCGGTCGCGATTTCGGGCGCGCGCTGGGCGCTATCCTGCCGCGCCTCCTGGCGCACTTCCTGGGCCAGCACAGGCAGGAGCGGCGCACTGAACGCCAGCAGCGCCGCCGCGCCGGCGAGCATCTTCAATTTGATCATCGGGTCTCCAAAAGCAAAACAGGCGTGGGGGGCGGGGGGGGGCGCCCGCCCCC
>JBBWZO010000327.1:0-12668 GCA_039649125.1 Massilia sp.
GGAACGGATGAGCGCCGCTTTTCAGCGCGCCTTCCTGCGCACCTGCTTCAAGCCGCTCATCGGACCGCCGTTCGGGGCGCGCGCGCAGCGCCGCGCCGTCGACCTGCTGGCGCCGCTGATGCCCGGCGTACGTGGCGTCGGCTACCGCGAGCTGCTGGTGGACCGGCTGCCGGTCGAACTCGTCACGCCCGAACAGGTGGGCGAGGGTGCGCTGCTGTTCCTGCATGGCGGCGCCTTCTGTCTGGGCCGCCCGCGCACCCACCGCAGCATCACCTCGCGCCTGGCGCAGGGCGCCGGCATGCCGGTCTGGGTGCCTGACTACCGCCTCGCTCCAGAGCATCCGTACCCGGCCGCGCTCGACGATGCGCTCGCCTGTTACGACGCGATGCTGGCTTCGGGCATCCGCCCGCAGCAGATCGTGCTGGCCGGCGATTCGGCCGGCGCATCCCTGGCGCTGGCCGTGGCGCTGCGCCTGCGCGCGCGCGGCGGCCCGGCGCCGGCCGCGCTCGCGCTGATTTCCCCGGTGACCCGGATACCGGCGCCGGAAGCGGAGGCGCAGCCGCATGCCGCGCTCGATCCGATGGTGCGCGCCGCCTGGGTGCGACAGGGCATCGCATGGTATGCCTGTCCGCCCGAGGTCGACGCCCACCATCCCTTGCGCTGCGACCTGGGCGGACTGCCGCCCATGCTGGTGCAGGCGGGCGACGAGGAAATCCTGCTGCCGGATGCGCAGCAGCTGGTCGAGCACGCCAGCGCCTGCGGGGTCGATTGCCGCTTCGAGCTCCACCGCGGTCGCTGGCATGTGTTTCACCTGCAGGCGTTTTACCTGCGCTCGGCGGCGAACGCGATCGGCGCATTGGCCCAGTTCGCACGCGAACGCGTCCGGACGGAAGCGGCGGCGCGCGCAGGCGCGCCACGCTGACGGGACCGGGCGGGCCAGCCATGCTCTACGCCGCCCTCGCCGTGCTGGTCCTGCTGGTCCACCTGGGCTTCGTGCTGTTCGTGGTCCTTGGCGCCTTGCTCGTGCAGCGCCGGCCGCGCCTGGCCTGGCTGCACCTGCCGGCGGCCGGCTGGGGCGTGTTCGTCGAGTTGAGCGGGCGTGGTTGTCCTCTGACGGCGCTGGAAAACCTGCTGCGCCTGCGCGCCGGACTGGCCGGCTACGCGGGCGGTTTCGTCGAGCACTATCTGCTGGGGCTGCTCTATCCCGGCGCCCTGACGCGCGCGCTGCAATGCGTCCTGGCGGGCCTGGTACTGGCCATTAACCTGGCGCTGTATGCTCGCTTGCGCCGCCGCTTGTGGCGCCGGCGCCGGCCCGCCACCGCTCCAGCGCCCAGGCAAGCGCTTCCTGTGCGGCGACCGAAAAAGCCGACATGAAGCGCCCCCCCGCGCGGGCAGCGCTTGCTGAACCGGGGGTGGCGGAGCAATAATGCGGATGTGCTGGCTTATTGTCAGTGCTTTTCAGAGGCGTCCGTGATGCGGACGCACCGAACGGAGTGGGTCGATCGGCGCCTGGCGGTATCGCAGGCGCTTTTTCGTGGTAGCGAAGTGTTGACCTGACCTCTCCGGCGCGGCAGGGCGCGCGCAGGCAGGACATGGACCGGCGAAAATCGGCTGGGCCGCAGAAAAGCGGGAAAGGCGGACCGGAACGCTCCGGCGTCTTTCCGGGGGAGGCAT
Organism: Massilia sp.; assembly: GCA_039649125.1. GTDB lineage: Bacteria > Pseudomonadota > Gammaproteobacteria > Burkholderiales > Burkholderiaceae_D > Telluria. The sequence continues at coordinate 1,675 of JBBWZO010000327.1, forward strand.
AATGCAAAACAGGAGAACACCTAGTGAGTCTTTTTAGAACCAAGAATCTCGATACCATGGTCGCGGATGCCCGCACGCCTGGCGGGCTGAAGAAAGTCCTCGGGCCCATGGACCTGATCCTCATGGGTATCGGGGCCATCGTCGGCACGGGTATCTTCGTGCTGACCGGTACTGGCGCGGTCACCGCAGGCCCGGCGCTGACGCTTTCCTTCGTCATCGCCGCCATCGCGTGCGGCTTTGCCGCGCTGTGCTATGCGGAATTCGCCTCGAGCGTGCCGGTGGCCGGTTCGATCTACACTTATTCCTATGTCACCCTCGGCGAAATCGTGGCCTGGATGATCGGCTGGGACCTGCTGCTCGAATACGGCCTGGCGACCTCGACCGTGGCCGTGGGCTGGTCGGGCTATTTCCAGTCGCTGCTCGCGGGCGTCGGCATCGTGCTGCCGGAAGCCCTGCGCGCCGCGCCGGGTGCGCAGCCGGGCGTGGACACCGTCTTCAACCTGCCGGCCTTCCTGATCATGATCGTCCTGACCTGGATGCTGTCGCTCGGCGTGCGCGAATCGGCGCGCCTGAACAACGTCATGGTCCTGATCAAGACCGGCGTCGTCCTGCTGTTCATCTTCGTGGGCGTCAACTACGTCAAGCCGGACAACTGGCAGCCGTTCATGCCTTTCGGCGCGGGCAGCGTGATGAGCGCGGCCGCGCTCGTGTTCTTCGCCTTCATCGGCTTCGATGCCGTCACCTCGGCCGCCGAGGAAGTCAAGAATCCGGCTCGCGACCTGCCGATCGGCATCATCGGTTCGCTCGCGGTCTGCACCGTGCTGTACGTGGCCGTCTCGGCGATCATGACCGGCATCGTGCCCTTCATGAACTTCAAGGGCGTCGACCATCCGGTGTCGCTGGCGCTGCAATACGCCGGCCAGAACTGGATCGCCGGCTTCGTCGACCTCGCCGCGATCCTGGGCATGAGCACCGTGATCCTGGTGATGGCCTACGGCCAGACCCGCATCCTGTACGCGATGTCGCGCGATGGCCTGCTGCCGGCCAAGCTGTCGGCCGTGCACCCGAAATACGGCACCCCGTTCTTCGCCACCTGGCTGGTCGGCATCATCTTCGGCCTGATCGCCGCGGTCGTGCCGCTCGGCGTGCTGGCCGAGCTGGTCAACATCGGTACCCTGGCCGCGTTCTCGCTGGTCTCGGTCGCCGTGATCATCCTGCGCAAGAAGCGCCCGGACCTGCACCGCGCCTTCCGCTGCCCGGGCGTGCCGGTCATCCCGGGCCTGGCCATCATCTTCTGCCTGGCGCTGATGTCCTTCCTGAGCGTGACCACCTGGATCGCCTTCGGCATCTGGCTGGCCCTCGGCCTGCTGGTCTACTTCACCTACGCCCGTCACCGCTCGGTGCTGAACAAGGCGCCCGCATAAGCATGACGTCGCCGCGCCCGGTCCTGGCCGGGCGTGCACGGAAACCCGACTACCGGCGCATGCCGGAAGTCGGGTTTTTTTTGTAGGTCGGCTCAGGCGGCGGCGAGTTCGTCCACCCGTGCCAGGGTCGCGCCGCCTTCGACCATGCGGGCGATCGCACGCTCGCCGTCGCCCGGGTTCACCTCGACGGCGCGCATTCCTTCCGGGACGATCACGACCTCGAAGCCGTTGGCGCGCGCATCCAGTGCGGTATTGAGCACGCAATAATCGGTTGCCAGGCCGCAGACGAACACGCGCCGCACCCCGTGCGAGCGCAGGTGCTCGGCCAGCACGGTGCCGCTGAAGGCCGAGTAGGCGTCGGCATCGGCGCTATCGGCCTTGGACACGACGATGGCATCGGCCGGCAACTGCAGGGCGTCGGCGAACGCGGCCCCGTGCGTGTCGGCGATGCAATGGGGCGGCCATGGCCCGCCGCGCGCCGCAAACGAACAATGGTTCTCGGGATGCCAGTCGCGCGAGGCGTAGACCGGCAGGCCGCGCCCGGCGAACAGCGCGATCAGCCGGTTGATCGGATCGAGCACCTGGTCGCCGTTCGGCACGCCCAGCTTGCCGCCGGGCAGGAAGTCGTACTGCACGTCGACGATGAGGAGGGCGTCGGTCGCCTGGAGGTGCAGGGCTTGCATGCGATGTCCTTTCTGTTAGGGAAGGGGGAGTTTGAGACAGGTTAGCATGCCAGCAAGCACGATATGGATGGGCGGGCGCTGCGGTGTTATACTGTATAAAAACACAGTATACGCAGCCCAGCCATGACGAAATTCCTCCCGCTCGACCTCGCCTCACCCGCCGCCGACGAGTCCGGTGTTGCCCCGGGTGTTGCCAGCGGACGCCTCGACGTCAAGATGTTCCGGGTGGCCGACGACCCGGTCACCGAGGCGCAAACCGACGTCGAGATCGCCCGCGAGTTCATCGCCAACGGCGAACTGAGCGCGAAGTCGATCGCAAATACCCAGAAGGAGCTGTACCGCTTCCTCACATGGTGCCGGGAGGAAGCGAAGAAGCCGCTGGCCGGGCTGAACGTGGCCGATCTGAACGCCTACAAGGAATTCCTGCGCAATCCGCCGCCGGACTGGATCTCGAAGACCAAGTGGCCACGCAGCGACCCGCGCTACCGGCCGTTCACCGGGCCGCTGTCCGACCCGAGCCGGCGCCAGGCGATGATCGCGGTGAAGGGACTGCTCGCGTTCGCCGAACAGACCGGCTACCTGCGCCGCAATCCGGGCGCGCTCGTACGCAACGTCCGTGCCCCGGCGGCAAGCCGCATCACGCGCTACCTCACGCCCGAGGCGATCGCGCTGGCCGTGGAAACCGTGTCGCGCCGGGCGCCCGATTCGCCCCCGGCGCTGCGCCGGCGCGAGCGGGACCGCTTCCTGCTGATCGCCTTTGCCCACACCGGCGCACGCCTGAACGAGATCGTCGGCGCGAGCATGGGCTCGATCTATTCCGAAGGCGACGGCCGCTGGTGGATCGACGTGCTCGGCAAGGGCAACAAGCCGCGCCGCCTGCCGGTACCCGAGCAGATGCTCGAGGCCTTCAGGCGTTACCGGGAAGCCTACGACCTGCCGCCGCTGACCGCGCGCGCCGACCGCATGCCGCTCGTGCTCTCGAGCCGGAGCAGGGCGCTCAAGCGGCTGACCGACGAGGCGGCGGCCGAGGCACTGAAAGCGATCTTCGCCGAGGCGGCGTCGGCGGCGACGCAGGCCGGCGAAGCCGACATCGCGGCCAGCCTGCGCCACGCTTCCGCCCACTGGCTGCGCCACAGCATGCTGACCAACCATGCGAACAACGGGGTCCAGCTGAAAACCCTGCAGGACACGGCGGGCCACGCCAACATCGCCACCACGGCGGCCTACCTGCACAAGACCGACCATGAGCGGCATGACGAGATCATCGCCTCGGTGGAGAAGAAGCGCGAGACGTGAGCGGGCGCCGCGGTCCGAGCAGTGCGGGGCGCGGCAGCGGACTGGCGTAGCATAGGACAATGCGCAGACGGGCTGCGCATGGCCGACTGCCGTCGGCGTCGTATCCATATTCCAAAAGGAGGGTCGCATGGCGAAGGTTCTGGTTCTGTATTACTCTACGTATGGGCACATCGAACAGATGGCGAACGCCGTCGCCGAAGGCGCGCGCGCCGGCGGCGCGGAAGTGACGGTCAAGCGTGTGCCGGAAACGGTTCCCGAGGAAATTGCACGCAACGCCCACTTCAAGCTGGACCAGCAGGCGCCGATCGCGACGGTCGACGAACTGCCCGACTACGACGCCATCGTCATCGGCGCGCCGACCCGCTATGGCCGCATGCCCTCGCAAATGGGCGCCTTCCTCGACCAGACCGGGGGACTTTGGGCGCGCGGCGCCCTGCACGGGAAGGTCGGCGCCGCTTTCACCTCGACCGCCACCCAGCACGGCGGCCAGGAAACGACCCTGTTCTCGATCATCACCAACCTGCTGCACTTCGGCATGGTCGTCGTCGGCCTGCCGTACAGCTTCGCCGGCCAGATGACCCTGGACGAGATTACCGGCGCCAGCCCCTACGGCGCCAGCACCATCGCCGGCGGCCAGGGCCAGCGCCAGCCGAGCCGGAACGAACTCGACGGGGCGCGCCACCAGGGCGAGCTGGTGGCGAAGACCGCAGCCAAGCTGTTCGGTTGAGGGGCCGCGCTGCAATGCACCGGCCGCGTGACGGAAGACATCCTTAGGTCAGGAGGATCCCACCTGCAATTTTCAGGCACCCAGGTGACGTCAGCACGCGCTGGGGTCACCTGTAGCGGCGTCGAACCAGACGTACTCTACGAACGCTTCTTCCCGTTTCTTGCGCAGGGCAGGCAACATCACCATCACCATCGCTATGAGCGACATGGCCAGCATCGTTGCGCTGATCGGACTACCCAGGACACCATCGGGTCGCTACGCGACAGGAGCAGGGCGCGGCGTAAATACTCTTCCATCACCGGACCAATAATGAAGCCGAGCATGAGGGGTGCGGGCTCGCATTCAAGCTTGGCGCAGAGATAGCCGAACAGTCCGAACACAGCCATCGGATAGATGTCGAAATCACTGTTGTTAAGGCTGAACACACCGATCGCGCAGAAAAACAGGATGGCTGGATTGAGCATATGCTAGGGCACCATGATCATGCGTACCCACAGGCCGATCATCGGAAGGTTGAGTACGATCAGGAAGAAGTTCCCTGTCCACATCGATGCGATGATCCCCCAGAACAGGGCCGGCTGCTCCGCGATGACGCCTGGACCGGGCTGGATTCCCTGGATAATCATGGCGCCAATCATCAGGGCCATCACGGCGTGGGACGGGATACCGAGCGTGAGCGTCGGGATGAAGGAGGTCTGGGCGCCCGCGTTACCCGAGCATCAGGGCGTAGCCGACCGACCCGCCCAGCTGCCGGTTCGCGCGGCTGTCGCCGGCAGCTTCGCCGGCGGCCCAGTCCCAGCTCCTGCATCAAGCCTTCCTGCGTGGCGAGCCCGCCCTCGGCAAGCGAGGCAAGGGTGCCCGACGCGCCGGCGAATTCCCCGACCAGCACGCGCGAACGAAGCTGCGTCAGCCGTTCGCAATGGCGTTCGATCGCGCTCAGCAGACCGGCGACCTTGTAGCCGAAGGCGATCGGCACCGCCTGCTGCAGGCTGCTGCGTCCGATCATCGGGGTATCGCGATGGCGCGCCGCCAGGTCGGCCATTGCGCCCGAGATCGCGGCCAGTTCGGCGTCGACCAGGTCAAGCGCTTCGCGCAGCTGCAGCACGGTGGCGGTGTCGGTAATGTCCTGCGTGGTCGCACCCCAGTGAACGTATTCGCCCAGCTTGTCGCGGCACAGCGCATTGATCTGCGACACCACGCCCAGGATCGGGTAGCCGATGCGCTGGGTCTGCTCGGCCAGTTTCGCCATATCGATTTTCTCGAACACGCAGTTACTGACGATTTCCTCGGCCGCTTCCGCCGGAATGATCCCGAGGCGCCCTTGCACGCGGGCCAGCGCCGCTTCGATCTCGAGGTATTTCCGGGTCCGGTTTTCGTCTGACCACACATGGCGCATCGCCGGGGTGCTGAAGATGTTTCCAGAGAGGGTCGAGTCGATGATTGTTGCGGCCATGATGAGCCTCCGATGATTCGTGGGTAAATTCAGCGGGTAAATTCGGGCAGCCGGCTCTGCGGGTGGCTGGTTGAGGATGGCGCTGGCCCTGAGCAGGACAGGACGGTCGGCCATTTTTCCGTCGACTTGCACCGCTCCTGTCCCGGACTGGGCCGCAGCCAGGACTCGCGCGGCCCAGTCGCGTTGTTCCGGTGTCGGTGCCAGCATGACGTGGACGGTAGCGATCTGCCTGGGGTGGATGCACATTTTCGCGCCGAAGCCGCAGGCCCTCGCCAGGTCGAAGTCGCTGCGCAGTGCGGCGTCATCGTTGAAGGCGGCCGTGATACCGGCGATCGGTGCAGGCAGGCCGGCGGCCCTGGATGCGGCCCCCTGACGCCGCGACGCAGCAGCACGCCTGTACGGCGAGGAGCTGCAACGCAGCCATGGAGGGGTTGTAAGGCGCTCTTAAGCGGCTGTGGGCAGTAGTCGCGCAGGCTCGGCGGCGGGGAGGGGAGCGACGAATCCACTGTCCAGTTCACGTTTCAGGGTCGTGCGGTCGCAAGCGCCTTCCCGGATCGACACCACCACGCTGGCAACGGCATTGCTGATCAGGCTGGTCAAGGCACGGGCTTCGGACATGAACCGGTCGATACCGACGATCAGGGCCACGCCTGCGACAGGGATTTCAAGGTCTAGACAGGATGATGTGGTACGAGCTACCCAGAGAGAAGCGCGAAACGCGGGCGCTTAGCGCACACTTAGTCGCTGTACGCCCCCATTGTCCACTTTGCGCAGGGTAGTATTCCGTTATCGGATACACCTTACAAGGGCATGACCATGAACATTCTGATGCTCCACGGGATCAACCTGAATATGTTCGGCAAGCGCGACCCGGCGCAGTACGGCACGGTGACGCTGGCCGAGATCGACGACCGCGTGCGCGCGCTTGGCAAGGAACTGGGCGCCGAGGTAGAAAGCTTCCAGAGCAATTGCGAAGGCGCGATGTGCGACCGCATCCATGCCGCGCACGGCGAAGATTTTGACGCTGTCCTCATCAACGCCGGCGCCTGGACCCACTACAGCTACGGCATCCGCGATGCGCTGGCCATCCTCACGGTGCCGATCGTCGAGGTCCACATGTCGAATATCCACGCGCGCGAGCCGTTCCGCCACACCTCGGTGATCGCGGACATCGCGCTGGGCCAGATTGCCGGTTTCGGCGTCGACAGTTACCTGCTGGGCTTGCGCGCCGCCATCGCGGCCGTGCAGGCCCGGTCCTGAACTCGAAAGGAGCACGATCATGAGCACGACGAATGGTGCGGAAGGTGCCGCGAAGGCGCGCAAGCTGCTGGTGGGCCTGGTCGGCCGCGGCATCCAGCACTCGATGACCCCGGCGATGCAGGAAAAGGAAGCGCGCGAACACGGCATCGCACTGCACTACCAGCTGATCGACCTGGCCGAGCCGGGCGCCGGCGAAGAAGACCTGGCGGGCCTGGTCAAGGCGCTGCGCGCGATCGGCTTCGCCGGCTTCAACGTCACTTTCCCCTACAAGCAGGCCATCCTGCCGCTGCTGGACGGCTTGTCCGAGGAGGCGCAGGCGATGGGCGCGGTGAACACCGTGGTCAATGTCGGCGGCCGCCTCATCGGGCATAACACCGACGGCTCCGGCTGGGCCTGGGGGTTCAAACGGGCGCTGCCCGACGCCGACCTGTCGCGCGCGGTGCTGCTCGGGGCCGGCGGCGCCGGCTCGGCCATTGCGGACGCGGCGCTGCGCATGGGTGTCGGGCAGATGACGGTCGTCGACATCGACCCGGGCCGCATCGAGGCCCTGGCCGCCAAACTCAACGCACAGCACGGCGCGGGACGGGTCAGCGCCAGCACCGACATCGCCGCCGCCCTCGAGGGCGCGAGCGGCCTGATCCACGCCACCCCGACCGGCATGTATTCGGTTCCCGGCATGCCGTTGCCGGAGGAACTACTGCGGCCTTCGCTGTGGGTGTCCGAGGTGGTCTACTTCCCGCTCGATACCGCGCTGCTGCAGGCGGCGCGCGTGCGCGGCTGCGCCACGGCCGACGGCGGCGGCATGGCTGTCGGCCAGGCGGTCGGCGCCTTCAGGCTGTTCACGGGCCTCGAGCCCGACCCTGCCCGGATCGACGCGCACTTCCGCGCGATGATCGCGGCCAGGGACCAGCAGGCCTGAACGGAGCACGCCATGCGCAAGTCGATCGCCACCGTCTCGCTCTCGGGCATGTTGCCCGAGAAGCTGGAAGCCGCCGCCGCCGCCCGTTTCGACGGGGTCGAGATTTTCGAGAACGATTTATTGCAGTTCCCCGGAACGCCGGGCGAGGTGCGCCGCATCTGCGCCGACCTCGGTCTGCGGATCGAGATGTTCCAGCCCTTCCGCGATTTCGAGGGCGTGGCCCCAGACCAGCTGCTGCGCAACCTGGACCGCGCAGAGCGCAAGTTCGACGTCATGGAGCAGCTCGGCACCGAACTGCTGCTGGTGTGCGCCAACATCTCGGCCGACGCCTCGGAAGACCTCGAGCTGCGCGCCGAGCAGATGGCGCTGCTGGCCGAGCGGGCGGCGCGGCGCAAGCTGCGCATCGCCTTCGAGGCGCTGGCCTGGGGCGGCGCGGTCAGGACCTGGCGCCAGGTGTGGGACATCGTGCAGCGCGCGAACCGTCCCAACCTCGGCGTGGCGCTCGACAGCTTCCACACGCTGGCTATCCGCGACGACTGGCAGCCGATCAAGGACATCCCCGGCCAGCGCATCTTCTTCATGCAGCTGGCCGACGCGCCCTGGGTGAATACCGACCCGCTCACCCACAGCCGCCACTACCGCTGCTTCCCCGGACAGGGCGAGATGGATGTGACCGGATTCGTCGGCGCGGTGCTCGACAGCGGCTACAACGGCCCAATGTCGCTCGAGATTTTCAGCGACGAGGTCCGTGCCGCCCCGGCGCGCAGCACCGCGCTTGATGCCATGCGATCGCTGCTGTGGCTGGAAGAGCAGGTGCGGCGCCTGCCTTCGCTCAAGCACCCGGAGCGCACGCACGGCCAGCTGGGGCGGGCGGTGCTGCTCGATCCGCCGGCGCCGCCCGTCCTGCACGGCTGGGCCTTCGTCGAATTCGCGGTCGACGGCCCGACCGCCGGCCGGCTGCGCGAATTCCTGTTCCTGCTCGGCTTTTGTCCGATCGGCCGCCATCGCTCCAAGAACGTCGAATTGCTGGGGCAGGGCGACGTGCGCATCGTGCTCAACCTCGAAGAGGATTCCTTCGCGCGCGGCTATTTCGACCAGCACGGCAGCTCGGCCTGCGCGGTGGCGCTCGCCTGCGACGACGCGGCCGCGGCGCTCGCGCGCGCCGAAGCGCTGGGCGCCACCCGCGTCGAAGGCCAGGTCGGCCCGAACGAGCTGACGATCCCGGCGGTGCGGGCGCCGGACGGTAGCCTGGTGTATTTTTTTGACACCCACCAGGGCGGCAGCCACGGCTTCGAAGCGGATTTTGTCCTCGACGCTGCGCCGGAGGGCCAGGCGGCGATGGCCACCTGCCTCGGCACGGCCGCCCGCATCGACCACATCGCCGCCGTCCTGCCGGCCGGACAGCTCGACAGCTGGGTCCTGTTCTACCGCGCCCTGCTCGGACTGGAACCGCGCCCGAACGCGGTCCTGCACGACCCCTACGGCATCATCCGCAGCCGCGCGCTCGAGGCGCCGAACCGGAAAGTGCGCTATGCCCTCAACGTGTCGGACCGTCCCGGCACCGCGGTCGGGCGCACCGTCGGCCAGTTCGGCGGCGCCGGCATCCACCATATCGCGATCGCGGTCGACGACGTCGTCACCACCGTGCGCCAGCTGCGCGCGCGCGGCATGCCGATGCTGGCGATTCCAGCGAACTACTACGACGACCTGGGCGCCAAGTACGGCATCGAGCAGGCCACGCTTGCTGCCTGGAGCGAGCTGGGCGTGATGCTGGAGCGCAGCGGGGAGGGCGAAATCCTGCATGCCTACAGCACGCCTTTCGACAACCGCTTCTTCTTCGAGCTGATCGAAAGGCGCAACGGCTACCAGGGCTATGGCGCCGGCAACGCGCCCTTCCGGCTCGCGGCGCTGGCTACCTGGGCCAGCCAGCACGGCGGCGAGCACCCGGTCAACCAGCAATACAGCCACGATCCACTTTCCTGAAAACGAACGCGTGTCCGACATCCTTGCGATCATCAGCCCCATCTATATCGCCATCCTGGCGGGCTACGCCGCCACGCGGATGGGACTGTTCGGCAAGGCGGACATGCGGGTGTTCGGCAAGTTCGTCATCAACTTAGCCTTGCCGGCGCTGGTGTTTGCAACGCTGAGCGCCGGGCTGTGGCTGCTGCAGACGCACATGCGACGCGGCCCGGCGCGGACGTTCTGCACGCGCGTGGCGGCCACGCTGCCCGACATGCGCCCATTCCATGGTCCGACGCCATGATATCGGCGTCTTTCCATGCGTAAGAGTGCCATGAAAAGCCCAGCCGAAATTCCCCAGCCGGCCGTGCCCGCGGCACCGAAGACGACACCCCGAGCCAGTCGCTCCGTTCCGCTCGCGTTCGACGCACAGGCACAGATGGCCGCGGCCATGGAACACTACAAGGACGATGCGGATTTCGTGACCGCCCTGGCGCGCGGCCTGGCCGTCATGATGGCGCTGTCGGAAAGGCGGCGCCGCATCCCGATTGCCCAGGTCAGCCATGTTACCGGCATTGCGCGCGCCGCGGCAAGGCGCAGCCTGCACACGCTGGCCAAGCTCGGCTTCGTGGCGATGGACGACGCCAACCTGTTCTACCTGCGGCCGCGCATTCTGTCGGTGAGCCATTCCTACCTGTCGGCCTCGCCGCTGGCCATGCTGTCCCAGCCCATCCTCGACCGGCTCGGGGAAGAGACCGGCGAGAGCTGTTCGCTGGCCGTGCTCGACAGCGACGAGATCGTGTATCTCGCGCGCTCGTCGGCGTCGCGGGTGATCTCGCCGTCCTTGAACGCGGGGCGCCGCATCCCCGCGTACTGGGATCAATGTCCCGCTGCAAGGGCGGCCGCCGTCGCCGCAGGAAGCGGCTACCAGGTATTTCCATCCTCTGAACGAGGCCGCCAAGACGCTCGGCAACCTGTTGATGCTCTAGTGAATGATCAGAGATTATTTAGAAACAGACGAGCTGGCTGTAGATCAGGTAGTGCGAGATGCCTGGAGCGAGTTGGCCTCCGCCATGCCGGGCACGGATGAACTCGCTTCGCGGCTTGGGACGCTTACATCAGATGCCGATCTGTTCTGCCGGAAGCGCGCGGGCAGGGCGTGGGCCGCGCTGTACTGGACGCATGCATCAAGCGCACCAAACGCGATAGCACGAGCTTGAGAGCGCCAGACAAAACCTCCATGGCTGCGTTGCAGCGTCTCGCCGTACAG
>JBBWZO010000331.1:0-39796 GCA_039649125.1 Massilia sp.
GCGCAGGCCGAACCACACGCGAAACGGCTTGCCCGCCGGGAGCACCTGGCCGTCGACCGGCCAGCCGATGTAGCAGTAGGCGTTGGCGGGCGCATTGGTCGCGCCGGCGCCCCCGCTTGCAAGCAGCGTCGTCAGGGTCAGGGCGGCGAACAGTGTGCGCATGGCGTTCTCCGTTGCAAGCTAGCGGACCGTGACGGTGATCTTCTTCGACACCACCGGCGGATTGTGCGGCACGTGGTTCATGTCCCCGAGCAGCAATTGCAAGGTGTGCGTGCCGGGCGGCAGTTCGACCCTGGCCTCGGTTTCGCCTGCGCCGTAGTGCAGGTGGTTGCGGTCGCTGGGAATCGGTTCCGTCATGGGCGGCAGTTCGGTATCGATCAGCAAGTGGTGATGGCCGGTATTCGGCACCGCCGTCCCCTTCGGTGCGACGCCCATGTTGCGCAGCCCCATCCGCACCCAGAATTTGCCGCCGCCGATTACCGTGCCGTCGTGCGGCCAGATGAAGTACACCAGTGGCGCGGCGGGATTGGCGGCCGGAGCGGGCTCGGGCGCGGGCCCGGCCGCCGCGCCGGCACCTGCTGCGGCGGCCGGCAGCACTGCCGCCAACAGCGCAGCGAGGACAATGGTGTCGCGCATGATGAAAACTCCAGCCGGGGTCGTATGGATGTGCGCATCGATACCTCCAAATCTGTCACACTCTCATTGAGATCGCAAGTCAATTCCTGTCAAACGCAGGAAGATGGAGGAGCCGCCATGTGGCACAAGCTATTGATCGTTTGCGCACTGGCGGGCCCTGCCTTTGCGTGCTGCGTCCACGCACAGGAACGCGCGTCCGGCACCAGGCCGGCCGGCATTGTCCCAAGAGCGAGTCCCGAACAGTTCGAGCTGGCGTTCTGGAATTCGATCAAGGACAGCACCCACGCCAGCGATTACGAGGCCTACCTGAAGGCGTATCCGAAGGGGCGCTTCGCGGCCCTGGCGCAAGCGCGGGTAGCGCGCCTGCGCGCGGCGCCTGCGCAGGGTGCGGCAACGGCACAGAGCCCGGCGACGGCGCAGGGCGCACCGCCCGCCAAAGCCAAAGCCACGCCTGCCAAGCCGGCAGCGCCACCGGTCGCGGCGGCCAGGCCCCCGGCCGCCGTGGTGCGCAACAGCGGAGAGATCAGGGACTGCCAGTCCTGCCCTGCGCTGGTGTCCCTTCCCGCAGGCACCTTCACCATGGGGAACAATGCCAGCGACCCCAGCGAAAGGCCGGCGCACCAGGTCAGCATAGCCGCGCCGTTTGCGATCGGAAAATTCGAGGTCACCGTGCAGCAGTGGAATGCCTGCGTGACCGCCAATGGCTGCCCGCGGATACCGCAGGCGCCGAATACCAGCCCGAGTGCGCCGATGCGCGACGTCAGCTGGGACGATGCGCAGCAGTACGTGAAATGGCTCGCCCTGATCAGTGGCCAAGCCTACCGCCTGCCGACCGAGGCCGAATGGGAATTCGCCGCCCGGGGCGGCACCACGACCCCCTATTGGTGGGGAAAAGAAATGGTGCAGGGAAAAGCAAACTGCAAGGAGTGCGGCCAGCCCTGGAGCAGCGACAGGCCGGCCAATGCGGGTTCCTTCCCCCCCAACGGCTACGGACTGCATGACACCAGCGGCAGCGTGTGGGAATGGGTGGCCGACTGCTGGCACAACAACCTCAAAGAGGCGCCGAACGACGGGCACGCATGGGACGAACCGAATTGCAGGGTCAGGGTGATCCGCGGCGGCTCCTGGCGCGAAGGGGCCGACTACATGGTCACCTCCACGCGCTTCCGCTACGACGCGAGCGTGCGCCAGTCGCAGAACGGGTTCAGAGTGGCGCGCAGCCTGAAGTAATTTTCATTTAACACTGTTTATTTTCCGCGGGCACGGACGGCGACCGGCAGGAACTCGACCCCGATCGCGCCGGGGCTGCTGCGCGCGCGAATCTGCTGCAGGCTGCCCGCAACGCTCGCCAGGTACGGACCGCTCGGCTCGAACTCGCGCCGCAGCGTCCCGAACAGCGGCACCGGCGTGGTGACCAGCACGACCACCATGCCCGCTCCCGGCATCTTTCCCACCACCCAATCTCCGGGCCTGCCGACGGTCGCCCTGTGGTGCGGCGGCGCCCGGTTATCCAGCGCCAGCGCATTCGGCAGCAGGTGGATTACCTTGGCGTCGGGCGAATAGGCGTCCACCGTCATGAAGGATTGCGCGCCCGGGGTGCTCACCTCGACCATCAGCGAGTCGCCCTCGGACAGGCCGGACTTCGCCGAGCGCCGTGCGCCGGCCAGGCGCAGCGCCGCGCCCCCGCCCGCCTGCCGGTGCGCCACCCAGTAAGGCGCGTAGGTCGAAATCACCTGGCACATGGCGGGATCGACTTCGCGCAGGTCGAGATCCACCCTGGTCACGCCGGGCAGCGCCAGCAGCGGCGCGCGCACCCCGGCCGTGCCCACCGCTGTCGAGACCACACCCTGCACCGCGACCGTATCGGCGTCGACGCGCCCGGCCAGCGCCGAGCAGGGAATGCGCGCCAGCGCGGCGGCGACGGCGGCCGGGGCCGGCATGGCGGGCGGCGGCACGGGTGCCGGCACAGGAGCGGGCACAGCAGGGGATGTAGAAGCAGGTTCGGAAGCAGGTGCGGCTGCTTCCGGAGCGGCAGGCGCCTGGGTGGCGGCCTGCGGTGGCGCGGCAGGCTCCGGAGATGCGGCGTCGCGGACCATGAAATGCCAGCCGGCCATCGCCAGCGCACCGGCCACAACGGCGCCGGCGGCCCCTGCCACCAGGCCGGTGTGCGAATGCAGGCCGCCCGCCCCGAACCCGTTGAGGAATTTCGTCACGCTGGGCGTGCGGGCGTCGCGCTCCAGCGCCAGGGCGCACTTGAGCGCATGCCACTGCGTGCGCCCGAGCCCGGCCGGACGCTGCGGCTTCATGCCGGCGCCGCGCGCCTGGGCCGAGGACAGGCGGTTGAACGGATGGTGACCGGTGAGCAGTTCGTAGGTGATGCAGGCGAGCGCGTAGATGTCGTCGCGCGGGTCGGGTTCGCGCTGCTCCAGCATTTCGGGGCTGGCGTAAGCCGGCGTGAGCGCGCCGAGGCTGCCCGGGTCGAACACGGTGGCGTCGGCGTCTTCCTCGGTTTTGTGGAACACGCGCGCGATGCCGAAATCGATGACCTTCACCACCCCGGCGTCGGTCAGGATCACATTGCCGGGCTTGAAGTCGCAATGGACGAAACCGCGCCCGTGCGCGTAGGCCAGTGCATTGCCCATGCCGACCACGATGGGCAGCACCTGGGCGTAAGGCAGCCCGCTGAAGCCCGGCGCGCGCAGGACCTGGCTCAGCGGCTTGCCTTGCAGGTATTCCATCGTGAGATACACCATCGCCCCGTCGCGGTCGAAGTCGTAGACCGACACGATGTTCGGGTGCGCCAGGGCCTGCGCCTTCCTCGCCTCGCGCTGCAGGGCGATGAGCGACTTCGGATGGCCGCGGAACTGGACGTTGAGCACCTTGATGGCGATGTAGGGATTGCGGTCGGAGGCTTCGAGCTTGCGCAGGTCGAGGGCCTTGTAGACCGTGCCCATGCCGCCGAAGCCGACGCATTCTTCCAGTACGAAGCGGCCGTTCAGCGTGTCGCCGACCCCTTTCATGCGCTCCGGCTCTGCGCCGAACGCCCCGCCGTACGGGTCGTTCCCCGCGCGCCCGGGGGCTGGCGGCGATGGCGACGAGTCGGCCTGCGGCGTGGCGCGGGCGCCGGGCTTGGTCTGGACAAAGGTGTCGTCGCTACCCAGGCGCTGGCGCGCGGCGATCAGGCGCCCGATGCGCAGCTGCACTTCCCTGTACACATCGCCTGGCAGCGGAATGCGCGCATGCTCCTCGCTCAGCAGCTCGAGCAGGCGGCCCGGGCTCTCCGGCGCATTCTCGAGCAACCGGTCGAGTTGCGCGAGGAACGCGGGATGCTGCAAGGCGCCGCTCTGCAACTGATGGATCGCGTGAGCGAAACTGTCCATGATGTCTGGGGGTAAGCGCGTTCGGAATGGCGGGCCGCCAGCTTGAGACTAGCATGAAGCGGCCGATGATCAAGCCCTTGCGGCATCTCAATCCGGACCGGCTGTGAGGCATGTCGGGCCGCGCCCAACACCCCTTCACGCGCTGTTGGCAGCGGACATGCATCTGCAGCCCCCGCGTCTTGGCCGATCCTGCCGCGGCCGGCCTCTCAAACTGAATAAGTCCTTTGTTTTCAACGGCTTGCTTTGATCCATGAGGTTCTCCCGGATAGCTGGCACGCCTTTCGCTATATGTCCATCGAGCGCAAACAACATGCCTCACCACTTAGCACTTACCACTTACCACTCAGGAGATTCACCATGAAAACCTTGATCATCACCGACCTGGCCCGTACCGAAGAACTCGACCGCAGCGCGATGTCGCTCGTGCGCGGCGGCTTCAGCAAGATGGGCGGCCCCGGCAGCAAGCTCGGCTATTCCTTCGGCGACGTGACCTATGCCCCGAAATTCGACTCGTCGATCACCGCGACCCAGAACCTGGCGCAGATGCAGGAAGTCGTGACCGCCACCGCCAACGGCTCGGCCTTCGTGCACGGGGTGCATGTGAACAGCGACGTCCACCAGGACGGCCAGAACAAGATCATCGGTTAAGGAGAACACCATGCCATCCATCGCCATCGCAGACCTCGCGCACAGCGCCGAACTCGACCGCCGTGCCATGTCCGCCGTCCACGGCGGCAACGCCTTCGGCAAGGACGTCACCGTCAATGTCGACGTGGACCAGCAGATCGGGCAGTTCCAGCAGATCGGCATCAACGTCCTCAACAACAATGGCGTGATCGGCGCCGGCTTCAAGGGTCCGGACATCGACCTCGCCGCCAAGCTCTGGGCCAAGAACGAAGTGGTATTCTGACCTGGTCCCGCCGCCCGCTTCACTCCTCCATCCCGGCAACGGGATGGAGTCCGTTAACTTTCTCCAGGAGGCACCATGGCCACTATCGTCATCAGGGATTTGCAGGAAAACGTCGAACTCGATCGCCGGGCAATGCTGGCGATTGCCGGCGGCGCCCGCCTGCGCGCCGCCGGCGCGGGCGCGCCGCTGCCCGCAGCGCGCAAGCTGCATCTGTTCGACCTGTCGCCGGTCGGCAGCGCCAGGCCGGCTGCGACCAGGCCGCCACGCTGAAGGACCGTGCGCGGCATCCCGAACCGTCCAGTCGAAAGCTGGACGGTTTTTTTTCGGCCGCTCCGGGCGCAGTGTCGGGCCGGAGCCGACACCGCCGGCGCAGCCTGTTGGCCGCGGTCCCACGTCTTGCGCTCGACAAAGGCCCGTATGAGGGCCGCGTCCCCTGCAACATGCCCTTCTCTCCTCCCCGCCAGGCCTGGCACGCCTCGTGCTGTCTTGACGCCGTGGGCGACACCAACGCTCCCGACCTTTTTCGACACCAGCAAACAAGGGGAACATCATGAACATCCACAAGCACATGGAAGCCATCTTCGTCGTCACGCTTGCCGCCGTCGGCGCCGGCAAGCTCGCTTACGACAGCCTGCCGCAAGCGACCGCCGCGGGAGCGGCTCCGACGGCGCGCCAGGCCGCGGTAGCGGACGCCAGGGCCATCGTCGTGCGCGCGCCGACGCTGCCCCGGCGTGCGTGAGCACCGGGCAAAGAGCAATGAGAAATGAGCATGTACGGCAGGCCGCGCAAAGCGCGGCCTGCCGTATCGCTGCGGCACGGAAGAATCTTCGCCCCCCACAACACCCCGCCCACTGTTCCTCTCCCGCCCCTGCCTGAAACATCTGGCCGAGCGACCTCGGAGCGCGTGAGAAACCCTCCAGTTCGCTACGAAGCGAACACCTCCGTACACGGAGCATTTCTACTTTTGCAATCGACCCGAAGCGGACCGTCAAGCGCCGCGTATTGGGAGCGTTCAACGACCGCATGCATTGCGAGAACAACGGTTCCAGACAGCCTGGATCGATGACAAACGTCAACCGTTGCTGTTTGAGCCCTCTTTCTTATTGGTCAACATGCCCTCGATCGACTCGCCGTTCTTCACGGTGACTTCCTTCCACATCACGCCGCCCTGCGTGCCCATGTTATTCCTGTGCCCCTACGGATGTCCGCTACCGGTTCGGCATGCAGGCGGTTCTCATTGCCTGTCGCAGGGTCACACGGCGTGAACAGCTGCGCCCGCTGCCGCCTGCGTTCCTGGGCGCACACTTGCCCCGCCTTGCACTTTGCCTTCAGACCTGTTGCCCGGTGCCGCACAGGTCGCGAAAACATGTTTGCCTGGTCCCATCACCCTCCTCCTGGTGCATGTTGGCGGCTCTCTCCCGGCGCCAGCGCCCACCCAATAATTCGGTTGTAATTCAATGACTTACGCATTCCAAAAAGCGGTTTCGCGAAGCTGGCACGCCTTTCGCTATATGTCCATTGAGCGCAAACCAAATGCCTCGCACCGAACCGGCAGTTCAAACGAAACCATTTACCACTTCAGGAGAATCACATGAAAACCTTGACCATCACCGACCTGGCCCGTACCGAAGAACTCGACCGCAAGGCCATGACGCTCGTGCGCGGCGGCTACAAGATGGGCACGCCCGGCTATCCGCTCGGCTACGGCGGCAACCTGAGCTACACCCCCAGCTTCGATTCGTCGATCACCGCGACCCAGAACCTGGCGCAGATGCAGGAGGTCGTCACCGCCACCGCGAACGGCTCGGCTTTTGTCCACGGCGTGCACGTCGACAGCAACGTCGACCAGCATGGCGAAAACAAGATCGTGCGCCGCTGATTTGTCCAACACCCTGACCATTCCCACATCCGAGGAGCATCACCATGAACACCCTGACCATCAAGGACCTGGCCCGTACCGAAGAACTCGACCGCAGCGCCATGGCCGGCGTACGCGGCGGCTGGAGCATGGGCTCGCCAGGCTACATGCCGCCTTTCAAGGCCGGCGACCTGCGCTACGCACCAAGCTACGACTCGTCGATCACGGCGACGCAGAACCTGCTGCAAAAGCAGGACGTGACGACCGCCACGGCCAACGGTTCCGCCTTCGTCCACGGCGTGCATGTGAACAGCGACGTGCACCAGGACGGCGAGAACAAGATCATCGGCTGATTCAGCAGCTTGAACCGCGCGTGCGCGGTGGTCCCGGCCGCCGCGCGGCGCCCTGATCAAACCGGAAAAGCGCAAGCACCTTTTACCTCAGGAGAAACTCCATGAACACCTTGACCATCACCGACCTGGCACGCAACGAACAGCTCGACCGCCCGACCATGGCCGCCGTGCGCGGCGGCTGGAAAACCGGCATGCCGGCCTACACCTTCGGCGACGTGAAGTTCGCCGGCAGCCACGACTCGTCGATCGCCGCGACCCAGAACCTGGCGCAGATGCAGGAAGTCCTGACGGCGACCGCCAACGGCTCGGCCTTCGTCCACGGCGTGCACGTCGACAGCAACGTCGACCAGCACGGCGAGAACAAGATCGTCCGGCGCTAAATCGACCACGAATTTAGCAGGTGCCGAAAATTGAACTACACTGGGAGAAGACCAGTCTTCTCCCAGTGCAGCCCTTTATGAACGGAGATGCATCATGGCCCACATTACCATCGGCGACCTTCCGGCCAGTACGACGCTCGATCGCAAGGCGATGTCGGCAATCCGCGGCGCCGGCGCGCCCTGGGTGTTCGGATGGATCCGGCCTTTCGTCCCCCACGCCCCGAGCCAGCATCCGGTCATTAACTTCTACCAGATTAATAATTTTGCCGACCAGATGATCAACCAGTTCCAGACGGTTTCGGTGATCAATTCCGGCAACAACGCCACGCTCCAGGTGACGGTGGATGAGAGCAGCGTGAACAATGCGCTGCGTTAGGGGCGGATTGAACACGGGATGTGAACGAGAGGCAAGAGCAAGAGCAGCTTGCTACACCAAGCCTGGGAGCACTCCAACCGGACGACGCGATGGACTTCGACAGTCAATTGCTCTGGACCTGCGCTGCGCGCACCGATGTCGGCCTGGTGCGCAGCCGCAACGAAGATGCCTACCTCGTGCACACGCCGCACGGCCTGTGGGCGGTCGCGGACGGCATGGGTGGCCACGCATTCGGCGACGTCGCCAGCAAGGCCGTCGTGGATGGACTCGCCGCCCTTCCCCCATGCGAGCGGATCACGGACTTCATCGCGCTGGCGCGCGACTGCCTGGCGCGGGTGAACGAGGCGCTGTGCCTGGAGGCGCGTGCGCGCCAGGTGCCCGTGATCGGCAGTACCGTCGTCGCCTTGCTCGCCTGTGGCGTGGAGGCCGCCTGCCTGTGGGCCGGCGACAGCCGCATCTACCTGTTCCGGCAGGGACGCCTGCAGCAGCTCACCCGTGACCACAGCCAGTTCGAGGCCTTGAAGGCAAGCGGCGCCGACGTGGAAAGCGCCGCAGCCAGCGCCAACATGATCACGCGCGCGGTCGGTGCGGCCGACACGCTCGAGGTCGACTTGGCGACCTTGACGGTGCGCGATGGCGACATCTTCCTGCTGTGCAGTGACGGTCTCAGTACCCCGGTCGACGAGGGGGCAATCGCAGCGACCCTGGCCCCGGGCGACTGCGCCAGGGCGGCCAGCGAACTGGTCGCCCTGGCACTCGCCAACGGCGGACGCGACAACATCACGGTGGTCGTGCTGCGGGCCGACGATCATTCGGACGACAAGACGGTAGTGAATCCGGCGCTTTGAACAATGCGGTTCATGTGGGTGGAGCGGTCATCGAGGCCACTGGTCTCATGCCAGTAATTCAGCCCTTAGCTGAGCCCGACAGTAGGACTGTGCAACGGATCCAAAACGCGTGGAGTCAGGAGCGGTTCGCCGCCCGCTCCACCCTGCATGTACCACCCTGCGATGCTTGAGCCTCAATGCTCCTTGCGGAAATCCTTCGAATGCAGCCCATGCTTCTTGAGCAGGATCTGCAGGTGCGAGCGGTTCATGTCCCAGCGCCGCGCGAGCTCGGCCACCGTGCCGCCGACTTCCTGCAGGCCGCGCTCCAGGCAGCTGCGTTCGGCCTCGTCGCTGGCCACCCGCTTCGCCTCGGCCATGGAGATGACCGGGTTCGCAGCCGATGCCGAAGCCGCAGCAGCCGCCGCGCCCGGCATCGGCGGCCGGATGTCTTCCGGCAGGTGCGCCAGGTCGGCCGTTTCGCCGGCCAGGCAGGAGACGCGGTACATGAGGTTGCGCAGCTCGCGGATATTGCCGGGATACGCATAGCGCAGCAGGAAGTCGCGCAGGCGCGGCGTCAACCCCACCGGCCGGCGCTTCAGGACCTCGGCCGCCTCGTCGCCGTAATACGCGATCAGCAGCGGGATCTCGTCCCTGCGCTCGCGCAGCGGCGGCAGCGTCACGTGGATCACGCTGAGCCGGTAGAACAGGTCTTCGCGAAAGCTCCCCTGCTCGATAAGCCGGCGCAGGTTCTTGTTGGTGGCGGCGACGATGCGCGCATCGACATTGATGGTCTCGTCGGAGCCGACCCGCTGGATCTCGTGCGACTGCAGCACGCGCAGCAATTTCACCTGCCCGGGCAGCGGCAATTCTCCGATCTCGTCCAGGAAAATGGTTCCCTTGTGCGCGGTTTCGAACTTGCCCTTGCGGTCGTTCGCCGCGCCCGTGAACGCCCCTCGCTTGTGGCCGAACAGTTCCGATTCGAGCAGGCTGTCGGGGATCGCGCCGCAGTTGACGGAAACGTAGGGCTTGTCGGCGCGCGCACCGTTGGCGTGGATGACCTTGGCCATCAGCTCCTTGCCGGTGCCGCTCTCGCCGTCGACCAGCACCGGGAGGTCGGTCGGCGCCGCCTTTTCCGCGATTTCCAGGGCGTCGAGAAGCTTGGGATTGTCGCCGAAGGTGCCTTCGAACACGAAACTGCGCGCCAGCAAGGCATGGCGCCGTTCGCCGGTCGCCAGCGCGGCGGCCGGTTCCACCACCGGTTCGCCGGCGGCATCCAGGCGCCGTTCCGTATCGATGGCGTGCATGAAGCGCTCCTTGTGCGACAGCCGCATGACCTCGTCACGCAGCACGTTCGCCTGGCGCAGCAGCTTCTCGACGTCCGGCCGTTCGAGCCTGGTCGCCCAGCGCAGCGTCGAGCGCATGATTTCGATCTTTTCGAGCAGGGCCGCGTAGGACATCGCCGAGCCGGGGCCGCCATCGGGGTTGTACAGTTTCATCAGCTCAATCCTGCACTCAATTGTTTCTGCACCAGTTCGTAATACATGCCGCGCCGTTCGATCAGCTCCTCGTGGCGCCCCTGTTCGACGATCTTTCCTTCGTACAGGACGACAATCTTGTCGGCCCGCATGATAGTACTGAGCCGGTGCGCGATGATGACGGCCGTGCGTCCCTTCAGGATGGCTTCCATGTTGGCCATGATGTTGCTCTCGGACTGGGTGTCGAGCGCCGACGTCGCCTCATCGAAAACCAGCAGGCGCGGGTCGTGGTACAGGGCGCGCGCGATGCACAGCCGCTGCACCTGGCCGCCGGACAGGCCGACGCCGCGCTCGCCCACCACCTGCTCGTAACCCAGCGGCATCTTGGAAATGAAACCGTGGGCGTCGGCCATCTTCGCCACTTCCTCGATCCGGCGCCGGTCCGGGCTCTCGTCGCCGCTGGCGATGTTCTCGGCGATCGTGCCGGAAAACAGCAGGTTGCTCTGCATGACATAACCCACCTGGGCCCGGTAGTAGTCCTTGTCGATGGCGCTCATCTCGTAGCCGTCCACGACAATCTTGCCGTCGACCGGTGGATAAAAGCCGACCAGCAGTTTCGCCAGCGTCGTCTTGCCCGAACCGCTGCGTCCGACGACGGCCACCAGTTCGCCGGGCTTGATGTCGATGCTGATGTCTTCCAGCACCCAGGGCGTGTCTTCGCCGCCGTAGCGGAAATACACGCGCTCGAGCCTGAGCTCGCCCTGCAGGTCGGGCAGCACCACCCTGGATGCGAGGTCGGCCGGCTTTTGCTCCGGCTCGATGTCGAGCACGTCCCCCAGCCTTTCCATGGCGACGGTGGCGTCCGCCATCCGGCTCCACAGGCCGACCAGCCCCATCAGCGGCCCCAGCACGCTGCCCATCAGGGCGTTGAAGGCCATCAGCTGGCCGATCGTCAGCTCGCGTGCCAGCACCAGGCTGGCACCTGCCCACAGGATCACGATGGTGGTGGCCGCATTCAGCAGCTGGCTGGCCAGCCCGACCAGGATGTTGAAGGATTGCGCGCGGTACTGCACCTCCAGGGCCTTGACGTATTTCTTTTCCCATTTCAGGCGCACCGGGCGCTCGCTGCCCATGCCCTTGACGGTCTCGATGCCGCCCAGCGCTTCCATCAGGAAGGCCTGGGCGTCGGTGGAGGCATTGAAGACCTCGCGCGCATAGTCCTTCACTTTCGGCGTCACCAGCACGGTCAGCGCGATGATCGGAATCACGAAGCCGATCAGCAGCAGGGTCAGCTTCACGTTATAAAAAAACAGGATCGTGAAGTAGATGAAGACCATCAGCAGGTTCAGCAGCGTGGTCACCGTCGACTCGGTAAGGAAGGCGCGGATCGTCTGGTTTTCGGAGAAGCGCGCGAGGATGTCGCCTGTCTTGCGCTTGGCAAAGAACGAGTACGGCAGCGACATCGTGTGCTTGAAGAACTGCGCCATCATCGAAAAATCGAGGTTGCGCACCATGTAGTTGGAGAGGTAGGCGCGCAGCGTCGACATGGCCTGGCTGAACAGGGTGGAAATCACCAGCCCAAGGATCAGCAAATGCAGCAGGCCCAGGTTCTGGTGCACCAGCACGCCGTCGAGGATGTTCTGGATGATCAGCGGCGGCACGATGCCGAGCATCTGGATCACGAAGGTGGCAAGGAAGAGGTGCAGCAGGATCTTCCTGAACGGGCGCAGGTAGCCGACGAAACGCAGCCAGGGCGAGCGCGCCGTCTGCAACTGCGCCATCTGCCCCAGCTGCGGGCCCGGGGTGAATACCAGGCAGGTCCCGCTCCAGCCGCGTTCGAACTCTTCCACGCTCATCTTGCGGAAGCCCACGGCCGGGTCGGCCACCCACACCTGGTCGCGCGAGATGCCGTACACGACCACGTAGTGGTAGCCCTCCCAGTGCACGATGAAGGGCAACTCGAAGCCGAGCAGCGCGTCGAAGGTGCATTGCACCCCGCGCGCACTGAAACCCAGCGCTTCGCCGGCGCGGGCCAGGCTGTCGAGCGTTGCCCCTTGCGTGGTGACGTTGGCCAGTTCGCGCAGCTTGCCGAGCGTGATGTTGATGCCGTAGTGACGGCAGAGCATCGCCAGGCAGGCGGCCCCGCAGTCCATTTCCTCGGCCTGTTCCACCCAGGCGAAGCGCTTGATGATCTTTTCGCCGGTCTTCGGCGTCGATGCCAGGTCGAGGATGACCGGGCGCTTGCGGCGCTCGGCAAGGCGTTTCTGGCGCTGGAGTTCGCGCTCGAAAAAGCGCACCCGGTCCTCGATCACCTCGCGGAACCGGGCATTGCGTTCGAGGATGAAGTGCGCCGACTTTTCCGGGATGACCAGCAGCACCGCGTCGGTGCCGGCGACGACCGAGGCAGGCTGTTCCTGGCGCATCAGGCAGGCCTTCTCGCCGAATATCTCGCCCGGCCCCAGCGTGGCCAGCACATACTCGTCGCCCGCGTCCTCGACCACGACGCGCACCTGGCCCTGGCGCACCACATACAGCCGGCGGTCTTCGCGCGTGCCCTGCTTCAGGATCTCCTTGCCGAGGCCGACGCGCTTGACGCCAACGCTGCGCACGAACTCGTCCAGCTCCGGCTTGCTCACCTTGCCGCGCAGGTCGAACAGGCGTGCCACCAGTCCGCCCGCCGAGCTGATCGCGACATAGTTGTTGATGAAATCGAGGGCCGCGGCGTTCCGGGCCAGCAGGGGCTCGAACGCGGCGCGCGGGATGAACCACAGTTCCGTCTTCAGCGCGGCGCGCGCCGACAGTTCGTGCCGGCTGGGGCGCAGCACGGCAACCTCGGCGAAGACTTCGCCCGTCTTGCGCACCCCCATGCTGGTTTCCTTGCCGTGTTCCTCGCTGAACACGCGTACCGACCCGGACTTGACCACGTACAGGCCCTCGGCCGCTTCGCCGGCGTTGCAGATGGTGTCCCCGAACGCATACGCACGCGGCTCCACCGCCTCGGCGAGCTGTTCGAGTTCCTGCGGCGTGAAGGCCGAGAGGATTTCGACCGAGGCCAGGAAGCCGCCTGCTGCGCTGCTGGTTGAGCTGCCCTCGGCCTGCCCTTGTTGCGTTGATGTGTCCATCCGGAGGCCCGCCAGGCTCGCCCGTCAGCGCTGGAGTCAAGACGGCCGGGCATGGCCGGCCGCCGCCCTAGCGCCCCGGGCACGCTTCGATGATGTGCTCCTGCGCCCGCGCCGCCAGCCATTCCTCCTGCAGCAGGCGGCGCACCTCGACTGCGGTTTCCTCGTCGAGCGTCGCCGCATGCCGCGCATTGACGACGAAGATCTCGTACAACGCCCGGTCCGGCGACGGGAACGGCCCCAGCAGCTCGCCGGGCGCGGCATTGAAGACGCGCGCCTCGAGGTCGGGCCTGAGCGAACCGCGCAGCACCTTGCCGATCACCCCGCCGTTCTCGCGCGCCTCGCCCACCGAATATTCGTTCACCATCTCGGCGAAGCTGTCCGGATCCTCGGCGAGGGCCGACATCATTTCCTTGGCCTTGCCTTCCGAATCGAGCACGATGTGGCTGATGTCGACGCTGTCGAATTTGGGGGAATTCAGCTTGAAATACTGCTCGACCGCCTGCGCGCTGCACACCTGCGCCATCATTTTTTCGTGGTACAGGCCCTCGGTGATGAAGTCTTCGAATTCGTCCAGGCTGATTCCCAACGTGTCGAGGTAATGGTTCATGTCGGCCGCCCGGTGCAGTCCCTGGATACGGCGGAACTGGTCGGCACGCTCCTGGATTTCCTCGGGCGGAAGCGCCAGCCCCTGCTTCTTCGCGGCCAGCACGGTCAGTTTCTCGCGCACCAGCTGCTCGACAAGTCCCTCGAACTGCCCGGTGAGCTTTAATGTCCTGATGAAAAAGTCAGTGTCGATGACTTCGTCGTCGATGCGCACAATCCCAGCCATGAATTCTCCTCGGCCTCGTTCTTCCGCTGCGGGCAGCGGAACACCAGGCGGGCACCAGGCATCCACCGCTACCTTCTTGTGTTGTAGCAGCCGGACGGACGAAATGCAATCCGCCGCCGCCTCCATCATGGGACTTCCGTGCGTGGAATTTGTTCCACGCACGCCCCCGGCAATGCCCTAGACCACCCGGACGCCGATATCGCCCTTGAAGATCGCCATCTGCAGCTGGAAGTCGTCGACCACCCCGCCGGGCCTGCCGTCGACCAGCACGGAGATGGCGCGGCCGCCGTGTACCCCTTGCATTTCCTCGCGCGACAGCGAACGCGCGCCGCTGCTTCCCTCGGGCGCCGCCCCCTGCGTGAATGCCAGATCCTCGATGATTAAGGTTTTCATGATCGTGCTCCTCGATGTAAGTGAAAGGAATGAGCCAGCCAGGTGCGCTCGCTGACAGCGATGCATGGAACGTGCCAGGCCGCGGATGCCCGGCGGCGGCGCTCGCCGCAGTCCCGGCTGTCGGAATGGAACCAACAGGTCGCTCAGCCCCCGTTGGGCGGCGGCCAACAGTTCCAGGCTGTCCGGTGTACACGGCAAGGGTAAAATGTGGCAGCATCCTTCCTGATGCCGAGGCCGGGCAGGATGCTTGAAACGAAACTTGTTGCGCATTGTTGTACATGCGCAGCGGAGGGAATCATGAGCCGGTTCACCCACATCGTCGGCAGCCGGACCCATGCCTTCGCCGACCTGCGCGCGCTGCTGGCGAAGGCATCGCCCGCACGCTCCGGCGACTACCTGGCGGGGGTCGCCGCCGGCAGCGCCGAGGAACGCGTGGCGGCGCAGATGGCCCTGGCCGACCTGCCGCTGACGACCTTCCTGAACGAGGCCGTGGTGCCTTACGAGCTTGATGAGGTCACCCGCCTGATCGTCGACGGGCATGACGCCGCGGGGTTCGCGCCCATCCGTCACCTGACCGTCGGCGGCCTGCGCGACTGGCTGCTCGGCGACGAGGCCGACTCCGCCGTGCTTGCGCGAGTCGCCCCGGGCATCACGCCGGAAATGGCGGCCGCCGTCTCGAAGATCATGCGCATCCAGGACCTGGTGCTGGTGGCGCGCAAGTGCCGCGTCGTCACGCGCTTTCGCAACACGATCGGCCTGCCCGGCACGCTGTCGACCCGCCTGCAGCCGAACCACCCGCTGGACGACCTGTCCGGCATCGCGGCAAGCCTGTTCGACGGCCTGATGTACGGGGCCGGCGACGCCGTCATCGGCATCAACCCGGCCACCGACAACGTGCCGCAGGTCGTCAAGCTCCTCACCATGCTGGACGACATCATCAAGCGCTACGCGATCCCGACCCAGTCCTGCGTGCTGACCCATGTGACGAACACGCTTGCCGCGATCGAACGCGGCGCGCCGGTCGACCTGGTGTTCCAGTCGATCGCCGGCACCCAGGCCGCGAACACCGGCTTCGGCATCGACTTGGCGCTGCTGCGCGAGGCGCGCGCGGCCGCCTTGTCGCTGGGCCGCGGCACCCTGGGCGACAACCTCATGTATTTCGAGACCGGCCAGGGCAGCGCCCTCTCGAGCAACGCCAACCACGGCCTCGACCAGCAGACAGTTGAAGCACGGGCCTACGCCGTGGCCCGCGCCTTTGAACCGCTGCTGGTCAATTCCGTGGTCGGCTTCATCGGCCCGGAATACCTGTACGACGGCAAGCAGATCATCCGCGCCGGCCTGGAAGACCACTTCTGCGCCAAGCTGCTCGGCCTGCCGATGGGTGTCGACGTGTGCTACACCAACCATGCCGAAGCCGACCAGGACGACATGGACGTGCTCCTGACGATGCTGGGGGCAGCCGGCTGTACCTTCGTGATGGGCGTGCCCGGCGCGGACGACATCATGCTGAACTACCAGACCACGTCCTTTCACGACGCCCTGTATGCACGGCGCGTGCTCGGCCTGCAGCCGGCGCCGGAATTCGAGGCCTGGCTGCGCGACCTGGGCATCTTCAGCGGCGACACCCAGCCGCAGCTGGGCCGCACGGTGCCGGCGCCGTTCCAGCCCGCGCTGCTGGGGCTTTCCTGAAGGAGACGACATGCCGGACCTGACCGCCGCTTCCCAGCCCGATTCCGCTTCCGCTCCCGGCGCCGACCGCTGGCAGGCGCTGCGCCGCTTCACGGCAGCCCGCATCGCGCTCGGGCATACCGGGGTCAGCCAGCCGACCCGGGCCCAGCTCGACTTCCAGCTGGCCCACGCCCGTGCGCGCGACGCCGTGCACCAGGCGCTCGACACCGCAAGCCTGCTGCGGGCGCTCGCGGCGGCCTGGCCGGGAACGCCGCTGTTGCTGCACAGCGCGGCCGCGGACCGCCAGGTCTACCTGCAGCGGCCCGACCTGGGCCGGCGGCTGGATGCACCCTCGCGCGCCCTCCTCGCTGCCCGGCGCGGTGCGCAGGACCGGACATACGACCTGGCGGTCGTCGCCGCCGACGGCCTTTCCGCCCTCGCCGTCACGCAGGGCGCGCCTCTTCTGCTTACTGCGCTGCTGGCGGCACTGCGCACGCGCCTCGGCGGGGAAGACTGGGAATTGGCGCCGGCCGCCATCGTCGAACAAGGCCGCGTCGCCGTCGGCGACGAAG
The DNA here is from genome assembly GCA_039649125.1 of Massilia sp. GTDB lineage: Bacteria > Pseudomonadota > Gammaproteobacteria > Burkholderiales > Burkholderiaceae_D > Telluria. The sequence goes on from JBBWZO010000331.1 coordinate 16,780, forward strand.
TCGGCGAGCTGCTCGGTGCGAACATCGTCGTGGTCCTGATCGGCGAGCGGCCGGGACTGAGCTCGCCCGACAGCATGGGCCTGTACATCACCTGGGCGCCACGCACGGGCCTGACCGACGAGCGCCGCAACTGCATCTCGAACGTCCGGCCCGCCGGTCTGGGCATCGATGCGGCCGTATGCAAGCTGCATTACCTGCTGCGGGAAGCGCGCAGGCGGCAGCTGACCGGCGTGAACCTCAAGGACGAGACGACGGATGCGGACGCGCTGGCGGACAGCGGCGGGCGCGCGTTCCTGTTGTAGCCTGCCGTAGCCTGCGGCGGCAGCGGCAAGGATAGTCGAGAACCCGCCGGGTCTACCGTCCACCGCTCGCGCCCGGATGGCGGTACGCTATGGTTTCGTCACCAACCCGACAAGGAAAACCATGTTCAACCCGTCCGATCACCCCCACCGCCGCTTCAACGCGCTGAGCGGCGAATGGGTGCTGGTATCGCCGCACCGCGCAAAGCGTCCATGGCAGGGGCAACAGGAAGCGGTCGACCGCAGCGCCAGGCCCGCCCACGATCCGAACTGCTACCTTTGCCCCGGCAACCTGCGCGTCAACGGCGAGCGCAATCCGCCCTACGAGGGCACCTTCGTGTTCACCAACGATTTCGCCGCCGTGGCGCCGGATACGCCCGAGGCGCCGCCCGGCAGCGATCCGCTGTTCCAGGACATGAGCGTGCGCGGCACCAGCCGCGTCATCTGCTTTTCGCCCGACCATGGCAAGACGCTCCCCGAACTGCCGCTGCCGGCCATCCGCGGCGTGGTCGACACCTGGGCCGCCCAGAGCGCCGAACTGGGCGTCACCTACCGCTGGGTGCAGGTATTCGAGAACAAGGGCGCGGTGATGGGCTGCTCGAACCCGCACCCGCACGGGCAGATCTGGGCCACGAGCTACGTGCCCGACCTGCCGGCCAAGGAGGACGCGCGCCAGCGCGCGTATTTCGCCGAGCACGGGCAACCGCTCCTGCTCGACTATGTCCGGCGCGAGGCCGAATCCGGCGAGCGCGTCGTCGTCGGCACCGAACACTGGCTGGCGGTCGTGCCCTACTGGGCGAGCTGGCCGTTCGAGACGCTGCTGTTGCCGCGCTTCCCGGTGCAGCGCCTGGAAGAACTGAACGATGCCCAGCGCGACGACCTGGCGCTCGCGCTGAAGCAGCTGACCACGCGCTACGACAACCTGTTCCAGACCTCCTTCCCCTACTCGATGGGCTGGCACGGCGCGCCCTACGACTCGAACGACAACACGCCATGGCAGCTGCACGCCCACTTCTTCCCGCCGCTGCTGCGCTCGGCCACGGTGCGCAAGTTCATGGTCGGCTTCGAGATGCTGGCCGAGGCCCAGCGCGACCTGACCCCGGAGCAGGCGGCGGCCCGCCTGCGCGAGCTGCCGGACGTCCACTACCTCGAGGCAGGCCCGGCTTGAGCCAGGCTCCGCGTGTGCCGGCCTCCTCGCGGGCGCCGGCACCGTCGCGGCCTGCGCGCCCGGGCCAACGAGCAGGACATGGTCCGGCCGCCCGCGATCCTCCGAACACGAATCGACGGAAGTGCTTGACAGGCAGAGATCTTCGCGCTTAGAGTAAAGTCAATGTTCACCCAACTGCATCTGTCGACTGTCCTACCGCTAACCGGCCTACAAGCGCCGGCGCTACTACTACGCGCCTGACTCTTCGCGCCCGGCCTTGCCGGTTTTCAAGTAGTTACAGGAAGTCGCACCATGTACGTTCCATCCCGTTCCAACCCGCAATCCATCTGCAATACCGGCACCATCGGCCCGTCGCTGTCCGTCGGCGCACGCGCTTACCTGCGTCTCCTACTAAAGCTACCGATCGGTTGCCGGGCCTAGCGTTCCGTGGCCCGTCCGGCAGCCCGCCGCCACTCCCGCACCGTTCTCAATCGCGAATACCCTTAGCAGGAGCCTGACATGTTGACCAACCCATCCGCCAAATACCGTCCCTTCCCCGCCGTCGCACTCAGCGACCGCCAATGGCCGAACAACACCATCACCCGCCCGCCGATCTGGATGAGCACCGACCTGCGCGACGGCAACCAGGCGCTGATCGAGCCGATGAGCCCCGAGAAGAAGCTGCGCTTCTTCGAGATGCTGGTGAAAATCGGGATCAAGGAAATCGAGGTCGGTTTCCCGTCGGCCTCGCAGACCGACTTCGATTTCGTGCGCATGCTGGTCGAGGAAAACCGGATTCCGGACGACGTGACCATCATCGTCCTGACCCAGTCGCGCGAGGAGCTGATCCGCAGGACCGTCGAGGCGGCGGCCGGCGCGAAGCGCGCCATCGTCCACGTCTACAACTCGGTGGCGCCGGTGTTCCGCCGCGTCGTGTTCGGCATGTCGCCCGACGAGATCGTGAACATCGCCGTCAGCGGCACCCGCCTGATCAGGGAACTTGTCGCGCAGCACCCACAGACCGAATGGGGCCTGGAATACTCGCCAGAGTCCTTCTCCACCACGGAGCTGGAATTCTCGAAGCGCATCGTCGACGCCGTCAGCGCCGAGTGGCAGCCGACGCCGGAGCGTCCGATGATCGTCAACCTGCCTTCGACCGTGGAAGCGAGCACGCCGAATGTGTACGCCGACCAGATCGAGTGGATGTGCCGACATCTGGAGCGGCGCGAGTCGCTCGTCATCAGCGTGCATCCGCACAACGACCGCGGCACGGCGGTGGCGGCGGCGGAACTGGCGGTGCTGGCCGGAGCCGATCGCGTCGAAGGCTGCCTGTTCGGCAATGGCGAGCGCACCGGCAACGTCGATCTGGTGACCCTGGCCCTGAACCTCTACACCCAGGGCGTGCACCCGGGCCTGGATTTTTCGGACGTCGACAGCGTGCGCCAGTTGGTCGAGGAGTGCAACCAGTTGCCGGTGCACCCGCGCCACCCGTATGCGGGCGACCTGGTGTTCACGGCCTTCTCGGGCTCGCACCAGGACGCGATCAAGAAAGGCTTCGCGCAGCAGCAGCCGGACGCCATCTGGGAAGTGCCCTACCTGCCGATCGATCCGGCCGACCTCGGACGCAGCTACGACGCCGTGATCCGCGTGAACAGCCAGTCGGGCAAGGGCGGCATGGCGTATTTGCTGGAGCAGGAATACGGCCTCGCCCTGCCGCGCCGCCTGCAGATCGAGTTCTCGCGCGTGGTGCAGGAACTGGCCGACAGCAGCGGGCGCGAGATCGCCGCGTCCAGCATCCACGCGCTGTTCGTGCGCGAATACCTGGAGCAGGACGGACCGTACCGCTACGGATCGCACCGCATGACCGATAACGGACGCGCCGGGCCCGGCGTGCAGGTCGATGCGGCGGTCTTTGATGGCGCGGCCCAGCGCACCCTGCATGGCGCCGGCAACGGCCCGATCGATGCCTTCGTCCATGCGCTCGGGCTGGACATCCGCGTGATGGACTACCACGAGCATGCGATCGGCTCGGGCGCGGATGCGCGCGCCGCCTGCTATGTCGAACTGCGCGTGGGGAATGGGGCGACGCTGTTCGGCGCCGGAATCGACAGCAATATCGTGACGGCGTCCTTCAAGGCCGTGCTGTCGGCGGTGAACCGGCACATGGCGCAGCACGCGCAGGGTGCACCGGCGGCGGCGCTGGCGGCCTGAGTCATTCGTCGGAGAGCGCCCGCGCCGGCCTGGTCAGAACAGTTCCAGGTTCGGCGAGGGCGCGGCCGCCTTGCGCCGTGTGGGCGCGGGCGGCGCCGCCCAGTCGCGCATGCGCGCCGCCGGAAAATGGGCCAGGTAACTGCGCGCCGTCTCGATATCGGAGCAGGCCAGCCAGTCCTCGACCTCCTCGCCTGGCAGGATCACGAGCGAGCGCTTTTCGTCGCCCGGCTTGTGCATGCGCCGCATCAGCTCGTGGTCGTCGGCGTTGATGGTGATCTGGGTGAACGACGAGGCGACCGTGCCGTCGGCCTCCTGCCAGTCGCGCCACAGTCCGGCAACGAAGAACAGCGACTCGTCCGCCATGCCGATCGCATGGCGCACGGCGCGCCCGCTTTCGTAGCAGGGTTCGTAGAACCAGGCCATCGGCACCGCGCACAGCTGCAGCCGGCGCCAGGCCGGCGCGAAGGAGCGCCGCTCGATGAGCGATTCGGCGCGCGCGTTCATGGTGTCGAAGGGTTTGATTTCGGGCGGGATGTGGCGCCGCGGGACCATGCCGTAGCTTGCCAGGACGGCTTCCGGCCGGCGATCGCGTCCCCTGCGCAGGACCGGCGCGAGGTAATCCTTCCAGGTTTCTTCCGGCCAGCGCCAGTCGGCCGGCAAGTCGCTGAAGGCGCCGAGTTTCCCAAGTTTGCCGAATTGCTCGGGCGTGGGAGGACGGTAGTTGACGCACATGGTTCGCTCGGAGTCAGAAAGCCTCGAGCACGGTGTCGAGGTGGGTGACGACCGGGGCACCGTCGAAGCAGTGGCCGACGAGGCCGCGCCAGGCCTGGAAGTCCTCGCTGCCGCGGAAATGCACGGTGTGGTCTTCGAGCGTCTGCCAGCGCACCAGCAGGCGATAGGCGCGCGGGTTTTCGATGCCGCGTTGCAACTGCATCCCTTCGCAGCCGCGCGCACGCTGGAACAGGGGCGCCGCCTGGCGCACGCCCGCCTCGAATTCGGCTTCCATGCCGGCCTTGATCAACAGTTCCGCACTCTCGAGTACCATCGTTTTTCCTTTCGCTGACATACGAACGGCGCGCGATCGTCATCGGACGCAGCCACGCCTGGGTTCTGGATTATGCCACGGGGCGCCTGCCGCGTTGCAGCGCCCGGGAACCTGCGCCTGTTCGCGGCGGTGGCCGTCGCCCACCGACATCACCAGGGTGCCGTCCGCCAGCACGGCGAGCGCCCCGCCGTTGTTGCCGGGGCTGGACTTGAGGGTGGAGCTGAGCAGCACGCGCACGTCCTCGAGCCGGTCGCCGGCCAGCCGCGCCCTGAGCAGCCGGGTGCCGTTCGCGCCGGGCCCGCCATAGCCCATGGTCAGGTACAGCAGGCGGTTCTGGGTGAAATCCGGGTCGACGACGATGTTCATCAGCGGCCCGCCTCCCGCGCGCGGCACCGGCGGCAAGCCGTCCAGCGCGATGGCCGCCACCTTGCCGTCGCGCCCGAGCGCGAGCAGGCGCCCTTCCCGTTCCGTGACGAGCGTGCGGCCGTCCGGCAGGAAGGCGACCGACCAGGGCCGCTGCAGTCCGACCGCGATGGTTTGTACTCGGTAACTGGTCGGATCGGCGCGGGCGAAGGTGACGGCAACAGCCGCGCCGGGGCGGGGCGCCATCGCGTAGAACAGCAGCGCCGGCACCAGCACGAGCGCTGCCAGCGGAAGCACGGCCCGCAGCCTGCCCCGCGCCGGCTGCCGCCCAGCGCCGGCCGCCGTCATCCTGGCATACAGCGCGCCGCCCGGCAGCCCGCTCAGGCAGACCGCCGCCAGGCCGCCGACGCTGTCGGTCGCTTCGACCAGCGCCGGCATCGGGCTGACTTTACCGAGCAGCCAGAACGCCGTCCACAGTCCGGCGGCGCCTGCGAGTGCCAGCACGACGCTGCGTAGCCTGGCGGACATCCTCCTGCTCACAACATGCCCGGCCGTGAGCGAAAGCAGGAAGGCGGCCGCCGTGATGCCCACCGTGACGGGCCCGAAGCGGGCCAGGTCTTCCAGGGTCGTCGCGATGCGCGTACCGGCGCCGACCGGCGCGCCGAGTGCGCTCAGTTCGGCAAGATTGATCTGCGTCTGGATGACGCTGGCAAGCGCGGCGGTCGTGAGGACGGCGACGGACAGCACGCCAAGGTGGCGGAGGCGTTGCTTATTCAAGAGTATCGGTAGCCGGTTGGCGATGCATTGCCTCTCGGGAAGAGACGTGCTCTGCCGCGCAGTATAGCGAAGACGAGCGAAGACCGGCCTGTCGCCATCGTTCTCTCCTGACTGTGCAGGATACGCCGCTTACTCTACGGCTGCACGGGGTTTCGTGGCGCCCAGCCTGGCGCGCCCGGGGTCTTACCTGGGCATCCCCCTGGCCTGGTACACGATCCTGCCGCCCACGACGGTCTGCAGCACCCTGACCTTCGCAATCTCCTCGCCTGGGATGCGCAGCACGTTGCGGTCAAGGACGATGAGGTCGGCGAGCTTGCCCACCTCCAGCGACCCCAGCACCGCTTCCTGGCGCAGCGTATAGGCCGCGTTCATGGTGATGGCGCGCAGCGCGGCGGCGCGCGGCATGCCGGGCTGCGCCGACAGCCGCCCGGCGAACTCCTTGCCCGCATCGGGCGCGGCGGTGCGGGTCACGGCCACCTTCAGCGCGAACCAGGCATCGAGCGGATCGACCGGCCAGTCGCTGCCGTAGCTGACCCGGGCGCCGGCGCCCAGCAGCAGGGCCTGCGGCTGGACGGCCGCGTAGCGCGCAGGTCCCAGGTAGTCGCGCAGGGCGCCGACCGTGTCGGGCGCCGGCTTGGCCCACTGGAAGGACAGCACGGGCGCGACGTCGAGCGCGGCGAAACGCGGATAGTCGCCCGGTGCAACGATCTCGGCATGGGCCAGCGCCGGGCGCGCGCCCCGGCCTTGCGCCGTGCTGCGCAGCCATGCGATGGCGTCGAGCGACTCGCGCACCGCGCGGTCGCCGTCGGCGTGGATGTGGGCCTCGACCCGGGCCTGCGCCAGTACGGCCAGCGTGGCGCGCAAGGCTTCCGGGGTGAGGTAGCTGGCCGGCCCGCGGCTGGGGCCCGGCTGCCAGTCCGGCTGCCCGGGACTCCCCTTGTTCACCAGGTAGGGTTCCAGCATCGCGCCGGTAAAGGCCGGCGCGGCGATCACGCCATCCATGAAGAGCTTGGCGTGGCGCACCTGCATCGACGGCGCCGCCTGCGTCGCGCCCTGGTCGAACTGCCCTTGCTGCCTGAGGATGTCCGCGACGGCCTCCTGCGGGGTCGTGCCCTTGTCGAGGTCGACCAGCACCGCGAAGTGCGCACGCGCGGTGAGCTCGCCCCGGCGCTGCAGGGTGGCGAAGGCCGTCAGCGTCTCGGGATCGGTCCAGGCATCCAGGAAAGTGGTGATGCCTTGCCGCCGCATCGCCGCCAGCGCGGCGCCGGAGGCGGCAAGGTTTTCCGCCGGGGTCAAGGGCGGCACCAGGCGCAGCGCCAGGTCCTGCGCGGCGTCTTCCAGCAGGCCGGTGGCCTCCCCTCCGGCGTCGCGGACGATCTTTCCGCCGGCCGGATCCGGCGTCGCGCGTTCGATCCCGGCCAGCGCGATGGCGCGCGAATTGAGCTGGGCCGAGTGGCCGAAGGAGGAGCGCACGATGATGGGGCGCGTCGTGCCGAGCGCGTCGAGTGTCGCCGCCGTGACCAGCGCGCCTTCCGGCCGCATCCCCTGCTGGAACCAGTTGACCACCACCAGCGGACGGTCGGGATGCCTGCCCTGCGTGCGTTCCAGGCAGGCCCGGATGCGCGCCTGGAACTGCGGCACGCTCAGGCGCTTGTAATCCAGGCTGCAGTCGAGCAGGCGGCTGCCGCCCGACTGCGGGTGCATGTGGGCGTCGACCAGCCCCGGCATCAGCATGCGGCCGCCCAGGTCGATCACGCGCGTTCCCTTGCCGACCAGCGGCCTGGCGCCGGCATCGTCGCCGACGTAGACGATGCGTCCGGCGCGCACGGCCAGCGCCTGCTGCACGCTGTCCCGTTCGTCGACCGTGTAAATGAAGCCGTTGCGGTACACCAGGTCTGCGGGTGGATGGGTTACCGGCGCGGCCGCCGCGTTTGCGGCGCCTGCCAGCAGGAGGACGGCGAACAGTGCGCTACGGATCATATGCCTCCCTGTCGATCACGCATGCTTGTGCGGCACCTTGAACACCCGGTATCAGGCACTGCGGCGGCTGTCGCGCTTCGCGAAATCGCGCAAGACCTCGCGCGCCGCATTGTGTCCCGGCGCGCCGGTGACGCCGCCGCCCGGGTGGGTGCCCGATCCGCAGGTGTACAGGCCCGCAATCGGACCGCGGTAATCCGCATGGCCCAGCATCGGGCGCGCCGCGAACAGCTGGTCGAGCCCGAGCGCACCATGGAAGATGTCGCCGCCCACCAGGCCGAAGGTGCGCTCCAGGTCCAGCGGGCTCATGATCTGCCGTCCCAGCACCGAGCGTTTGAAATTCGGCGCCCAGCGGTCGACCGTGGCTATCATCAGGTCGGCGACCGTGTCGCGGTGCGCGTCCCAGCTCGCCCCGTCGGGCAGCTGGGGCGCGACGTGCTGGCAGAACAGGCTGGCCACGTGCTGGCCGGGCGGCGCCAGCGTCGGGTCGAGCGTGGACGGAATCAGCATCTCGACGATCGGCTCGCGCGACCAGCCGAAGGTGCGCGCATCCATGTAGGCGCGTTCCATGTACTGCAGGCTGGGCGCGATGATGATGCCGCTGCCGTGGTGCTCGGCCGGCTCCTTGCCGGGCAGGCAGGTGAAGCTGGGCAGTTCGGACAGCGCCACGTTCATGCGGAAGGTACCGGAGCCGCAGCGCCAGGCCTGCATGCGGCGCAGGAAGTCGGCGGGAAGCGCGCCCGGGTCGACCAGCCGGGTGTACAGCAGGCGCGGATTCAGGTTCGAGACGACCACGCGCGCATCGAAGCGTTCGCCGTTCGACGTGACGACGCCGGTGGCGCGGCCCTTCTCCAGCAGCACCTCGGCCACCGGGCTCCCCGTGCGGATCTCGACGCCCAGCGCCTGCGCCGCCTTCGCCATCGCCTGCGTAATGGCGCCCATGCCGCCGATGGCGTGTCCCCAGGCGCCCTTCTTGCCGTTGACTTCGCCGAACACGTGGTGCAGCAGCACATAGGCCGATCCGGGCGCATACGGGCTCGCATAGTTCCCCACGACGCTGTCGAAACCATAGGCCGCCTTGATCGGCGCGCTGTCGAACCAGCCGTCGAGGTAGTCGCCGGCCGACTTGGTGAACAGGTCGAGCAGTTCGCGCTGCGTGGGCAGGGACAGCGCACGCATCCGGTTGCCGAGCTTGCCGGCCTTGATGAGTTCCGGCAGCGCCGCCAGCCAGCTGCCCTGCACCCTGTTCGGCGGCGTCTGCAGCACCAGCTCGCGCAGCAGGTCGGCGGCGGCATCGAGGTGGCTGTTGTAGGCCGCGAGCCGGGCGGCGTCGCGCTGCGAGAACCTGGCCACCTCGGCCGCGGTGCGGCCGGCGCCGAGCTTCAGGTAGCGGCTGTCGTCGATCGGGAGGAAATTGGACAGCGGGCGCTCGACGACGCGCAGGCCGTGCCCGGCCAGGTCCATGTCGCGAATCACCTTCGGGTTGAGCAGGGAGACGGTATAGGCGGCGACCGAGTTGCGGAAGCCGGGGTGGAACTCCTCGGTGACGGCGGCGCCGCCGACGACCTCGCGCTGCTCCAGTACCGTGACCTTCAATCCGGCGCGGGCCAGGTAGAAGGCGCAGACCAGGCCGTTATGGCCGCCACCGATGATGATTGCGTCGCGCATCCGGGTTCTCCTCAGAAGACACGGACATTATGTGCTGAGAACCGGGAAAATTGCACCTCGTTTAGTGATGAGTTAGCTACAGCCACCTGCCGGCACAGCCCATCCAGCTCCCCGACACCCGCCACCGCGGGCAGTCCCGCCATGTCGATCCCGCCGTCCTGCGCCCTGCGCTCCACCAGCATGCCCTTGCCCGCGCGCGGCCGAACCGGCGAAGCCAGCCGTTGATACGTCATAACCGCCCGCTCATGCGAGGCGGATAAGCTGGAATCGCCGGCCCGCCCCGCCCTTCTCCGTCGCCCTGCAGCCCGACCGGCGGCGCGCAGGCCAAGGCTTCCTTGAATGCGAGGTAAGAATCATGCCGACCTTCTACGTCGACCCCGGCGCTGCCGGCCCCGGCGACGGCACGCTGTCCAATCCCTTCAATAGCTGGACCAGGATTGCCTGGTCGCCCGGCAACACTTACCTCCAGAAGCGCGGCACCGTGTACGCGGGCGTATTCCGGCTGGCGGCCAGCGGCACCAGGCTGGAACGCATCACCGTCGGCGCCTACTACCGCGAAGACGGCTCCGACGATCCATCGCAGCCCAGGCCGGTCATCCTTCTCCCGGGCAGGCCGGTCACGCCCCAGGACGGCGGCTCGATTGCGGTCTTCGGCCAGGAACGCGATTTCATTACCTACCGCGACCTGGACATCCGGAATCCCGACTTGCCGGAAGCGAGCGACGTCGCCATCATCTGGCTGGGCCACGGTTGCGTTGTCAAGAACATCGCGCTCACCTCGAACTGCGCCGGCGTCCATATCTTTGAAAAGAACGAGGTGACGGTGAGGGGCTGCGCGCTCGACGTCGTGGCTTGCGGTCCCGCGCATGCGAACCATCGCAGCCTCGTGGCCGGCAATACCGGCATCGACGACATCCGGATAACCGGCAATACCGTTTATCACCGCGGCGGCGGTTCTCCCGCATCGCACGGTATCCGCACCGTGTCGGGCCATACCATCCGCCGCAATATCTGCAGGTACAACTACAACTATGGGGGGCCGGTGGACAACGGTTCCGAAGGCGTCGGCATCGGCCTGGACGATGGCGTCATCCGTTGCGCGGTGTACTGGAACCACATCGCCAACAACGAGGGAAACGGCATCCAGGTATACGGGGGCGGTGCGCCCGGCAGCATACCCGACACCGGCGGGCATACGATCGCGGGGAATCTCCTGGATACGAACTGCACGTATGCCGTCATCGGCCGACGCAGCGGCCTCAACGCGCCAAGCCGGTTCTACGCACACATTCAGCTCGACTACATTTACGGCTCCCGCACGCTTGTGACGAGCAACATCCTTGCGCGCCCCACCCGCGCGGGCGTCTACGTGGACAGGAACTCGTCGAACGTCGTGGCGATCAACAACGTCTACTGGGGGACGCCTTTCCCGCTGACCGCCGCAGACAGCGGTGACCACCAGGGACCCGCGGCCGGGCTGCCGGTGGCCGACGTGCTGTAAAGAGCCGGGGACCCGGAGCGCCACGCCAGGGCGGGTGCCGGGTGCTCTTTGAACTTGATAACCCGCCGCGACCGCGGTGCCTGGCTGCTCTTGCCCGGCCTCTCAAGCAGAACCCAGTGGTGCAGAGTCCCACCAAGGCCGTGACGACGCCTGGCGTCTTCCGTAGCGAAACGACGCGCTGTCGATCGTTACGGCATCGAAAAGTTCCCATCCAGCCGACATGGTTCGGTGGCCGTGCTCAACATCCACCTTGCGATCGGCGTGCAGAGTAAGACCGGTCCAAGGCAGAGCGCCTCCCTGCCGACGTGGACCGCGCAATAGCCGCGGACCGCGGACATCCCTCAACCAGCGCACCATCCAGGCCAGCCCGTCATGAAAACCAGCCCAGCCGTGGGGATCTCCAGGATCACCCTGCCCTTCCGGCCGTCCACCCTGGTCCGCGCGGGCGGCTATCTTGCCGCCATCTGGCTGTTCTGCCTGAATTACTGGATCAACCGCTTCTTCGGTCCGCCCGATATCGACCAGATCGCCTACCACCTGCAGTTCGGCGTGGAGGGTTTCGCGGCGTCGGATCCCGCGCTGCTGCGCCGATTCGTGCGCTGGTGCGTACTGGTTCCGCTGGTGCTGCTGGCAGCCGTGCTGGCGTTCGAACGCCGGGCCGCCTTGCGCAGTGAGCGTTTCGCGGCATACCTTCGCCCCGTGCTGCCGGCGGCGGCGCTGGCAGCGGCCGTGGCCATCTGGCTGTATCAGCTGTCGGTGTTGCAGTATGCGCGCGCCAGCGCCGGACCGGACTATTTCGCCAGCCACTACCTGCCGCCTTCCACCGTCGCCGTTCGCAGCGTGGCGCCGAAAAACCTCATCCTCATCTATGTCGAGAGCATGGAATCGGGCTATGGCAACCGCCGGGTCTTTGGCGACAACCTGATCGCGCCCCTGACCACGCTCGACGCGACCAGCTTCGCCTCCTACCAGCAAATGCCCGGTACCGGGTGGACGATCGCGGCCATCGTGTCCACGCAATGCGGCCTGCCGCTCAAGCGCGTCACCGTGTTCGACGAACATACGCAGGGCGAAATGGTGCAGTCCTTCCTGCCGAACGCCACCTGCCTGGGCGACATTCTTGCCAAGCACGGCTATCGGAATGTGTTCATGGGTGGCGCCTCGCCCACGTTCTCGGGAAAGGGCAAGTTTTTGCGCGCCCATCGCTACCAGGAAGTCCTCGGGAAGGAAGACTGGCAACGCCAGGGCGTGGCGGACAGCCGGATGAATGGATGGGGCTTGTTCGACGACGAGCTGTTCAGGCGTGCGCGCGTCAAGCTCAGCCAGCTGCATGCGTCGGGCCAGCGCTTCAACCTGACCCTGTTGACCGTGGACAGCCATGAGCCGGCCGGCTATCTGTCCGGCAGCTGTGCCCGCCGCGGCCATGCCGGTTTCGAAGGAGTGATCCGCTGCACCGCCAGCGAGGTCGCCGCCTTCGTTCACTTTGCCCGTGAGCGTGGCTACCTGGCCGATACGAATATCGTGATCCTGGGCGACCACCTGGCCCGCCGCAATCCGCTATCCGACAGGCTTGAACGCCTGCCGGAGCGTTCGCTGTACAACGCATTCATCGGCCAGGGCGCGCCGGCGAAAAACCGCGAGGAGCTGGTGCATTTTGATGTGCTGCCGACGATCCTCGAATTCAGCGGCTTCGTGGTGGACGGCGGACGCCTCGGCCTCGGTTTCAGCGCGTTCAACCACCATCGCGCGCAGCCCCACCCGCAGCGGCTGGCCGAGATGCGCTCGTCCCTGCTCAACCGGTCCGAGGCCTATCGCGCGCTCTGGATCGCAGCGAAGCCTTAGAGTCGCATGCGCAGCCAGCCGTCAATACCTTGTGCGGCAGTCCCGGCGTATCGACGCCCTCGGACAGTCGAGGAACATCATGCCAACGGAAGCACCCTCAAGCGCGATCACCCTGTTCCTGTGCGGCGACGTCATGACCGGCCGCGGCATCGACCAGATCCTTCCGCACCCCGGAAAGCCCCGCCTCTTCGAACCCTGCGTCCGTTCGGCACTCGGCTATGTGGAGCTTGCCGAAAAGAGAAACGGCCCGCTACGGCGGCCGGTGGATTTCGCTGCCGTCTGGGGCGACGCCCTCGATGCCCTGCGGCGCGCGGCGCCGGACTTGCGCATCGTCAACCTGGAGACCGCGGTCACCGCCAGCGAGGATGCCTGGCCCGGCAAAGGCATCCATTACCGCATGCATCCCGCCAACCTTCCCTGCCTCGCCGCCGCCGGCATCGACTGCTGCGTACTGGCCAACAACCATGTGCTGGACTGGGGCTGCCGCGGCCTGCAGGAAACGCTCGCCAGCCTGCGGCGCGCCGGCATCGCCACGGCCGGCGCCGGACTTGACGCCGACGCGGCGGCGGCGCCGGCCCTGCTGGACGTGCCCGGCAAGGGCCGGGTCTGGGTGTTCGCGTGGGCCACGCAGGACTGTGGCGTGCCCCTGGCGTGGCGTGCGGGCCCGGCGCGGCCGGGCGTGAATGTCCTGCCCGACCTGACGGCGCGCAGGCTGAAGACGATTGCGCGCCAGGTGCACGCCGTAAAACAGCCCGGCGACCTGGTGGTGGCCTCCCTGCACTGGGGCGGTAACTGGGGCTTCGACATATCGCCGCTGCAGCGGGACTTTGCCCACGGCCTGCTCGACTCGGCCGGGGTCGACGTGGTCTACGGCCACTCCTCCCACCACGTGAAGGGCATCGAGGTCTACCGCGAGAAACCCATCCTGTACGGCTGCGGCGACTTACTCAACGACTACGAAGGGATCGGCGGCTACGAGCAGTTCCGTGGCGACCTCGCGCTGATGTATTTTCCCACCCTTGTGGATGGCCGGCTGGCCCGCCTGGCGATGACGGCCACCCAGACCCGACGTTTCCGGGTGAACGCCGCCCCGGAATCCGGCGTGCGCTGGCTGGTGGAGACGCTGAACCGGGAGGGACGGCGATTCGGCACGCAGGTTGCCAGGCTGGAGGAGCATGAACTGGTGCTGGTGCCATGACCGCCGGTGGAATTCATGGCGCCGGAATTACATATGCTGGCCCGGCAAGCATTCCGACGCGGCGCGCGGACGTCAAAAAGCCCACCGAAGTGGGCTCTTCATCGAACGAGGCGGGCCTCGAGCGGCAGGCGGATCCGTTCTTGCTCAGTTCTTGTACTGGTCCAGCTGGATCGTCAGCGGCGTCCGGTAGCTCTTGACGAAGTCAGCGGTTTCCTGCTTCGCATCGCTGCGTGCGGCCGCTGCATCGACGCTCGACGCGCTCCCAGTGGTGGCCGCGGTGGCGGTGGCGCTGGCGGCCGGTTCCGGCGTCTCCGCAGCAAAGGCGGTACCAGCGAGGGCAAACACGGCTGCGGCGGCGATGAAATTCCTGGCGTTCATGACTATCTCCTGAGAATACTGGGCAGGCGGTAAAGCTTGCGTGGAGAGCGTTTCAGCTCGAATGCACCCAGTGTAGCCCTTGCGGCGGTCGCAATAAATGACATTTCTCGCAAGGTATAATTGCGCAAACCGAAATAATGGAGGCGGGATGGACAGGCTGATGTCGATGCGGGTATTTGCCAAGGTAGTAGAGCAAGGCAGCTTTGCGGCGGCGGCCGCCGCGCTGGGAATGTCGGCTGCGGTGGTGACGCGCAACGTCGCCGACCTCGAATCCCACCTCGGCACGCGCCTGCTGAACCGCACCACGCGTCGCCTGTCGCTGACCGAAACCGGCCAGCACTACCTCGAGCGGGTACGCCAGATCCTGCTCGACATCGACGACGCCGAGGCCGCTGCTTCGTCGAGCTCGCGCCAGCCGAGCGGCACCCTGCGCATCTACTGCCACCCCACCTTCGGCAAATCGCAACTGGCCCGGCTGCTGCCGCGCTTCGCCCAGGCCACGCCCGAGGTGGTGCTTGACGTGACGCTGGCCGACGACGATGTCGACCTGGTCGAACAGGGCTTCGACGTCGGCATCTTCATCGGCCTGCAAAAGTTCGACGCCAGCATGATCGTGCGCCGCCTGGCCACCTCGAACGTGGTGCTGACCGCCTCCCCGGACTACCTGGCTCGCCGCGGCGCCCCCGCCAGCCCCGCCGACCTCGCGCAGCACGACTGCCTGAACTTCGCCTTCGAGCAGCTGCGCCACAGCTGGCCGGTGGCATGGAACGACGAGATGGTGGACGTGCCGGTGACCAGCCGCATGGTGTCGAACAGCGGCGACATCCTGCGCGAGGCGACGCTGGCCGGGATGGGCATCATGCCGCGCACGTCGTTCACGCTGGAAGGAGACCTCGACAGCGGCCGCCTGGTGCAGCTGCTGCAGGGCCACCATGTGGGCCAGCTGTCGGTGATGATGGTCTATCCGAGCCGGCGCCTGCTGTCGGCCAAGGTGCGCAGCTTCGTCGACTTCATGGCCGGGGAATTTCCGCGGCCGCACAGCGACCCCTGGCTGCCCGGCGCTGACTCGTCACTGACTCGTCTCTGACTCGTCTCCTCAGCGCGATGCGGCCGCCGCCCTGGCCCGTGCCGCATGCAGTTTCTTGTAGCTGTCGAGCAGGCGATGGTGGCGGTCGAGGCCTTCCAGCTGCATGCTGGTCGGCGTCAAGCCGAAGAAGCGCACGCTGCCGTCCACCGAGCCCAGCGCCGCGTCCATCCGAACGTCGCCGAACATGCGGCGGAAGTTGACGACGTAATCTTCCAGCTCCAGCTCGGCGTCGAGCACGACTTCCAGCACCACGTTCAGCGCCTGATAGAACAGGCGGCGCTCGACGGTATTGTCGTTGTACTGCAGGAAGGCACCGACCAGTTCGTGCGCCTCCTCGAAGCGCTTCAGCGCGAGGTTGATCAGGAGCCGCAATTCGAGCACCGTCAGCTGTCCCCAATCCGTGTTCTCGTCGAACTCGATGCCGATCAGGGTGGCGATGTCGGAGTACTCGTCCAACTCATTGTTTTCCAGGCGATCCAGCAGCGCGGCCAGCGCGTCATCATCCAGGCGATGCAGGTTCAGGATATCTTCGCGGAACAGCAGCGACTTGTTGGTGTTGTCCCAGACCAGGTCTTCGACCGGATAGATTTCCGAATAGCCCGGCACCAGGATGCGGCAGGCGACGGCGCCCAGCTCGTCGTACACCGCCGTGTACACCTCCTTGCCCATCTCTTCCAGAATACCGAGCAGGGTCGCAGCCTCCTCGGCATTCGAGTTTTCGCCCTGCCCCGAAAAATCCCATTCGACGAAATCGTAGTCGGACCTGGCGCTGAAGAAGCGCCACGACACCACCCCGCTGGAATCGATGAAGTGCTCGACGAAGTTGTACGGCTCGGTCACGGCTTCGCTGGTGAAGGTCGGCTGAGGTAAATCGTTCAGGCCCTCGAAACTGCGCCCCTGGAGCAATTCGGTCAGGCTGCGTTCCAGCGCCACCTCGAAGCTCGGGTGCGCGCCGAAGGAGGCGAAGACGCCGCCGGTGCGTGGATTCATCAGGGTGACGCACATCACCGGATACAGCCCGCCCAGCGACGCATCTTTTACCAATACGGGGAAGCCCTGCTCTTCCAGCCCCTTGATGCCGGCCAGGATACCCGGGTATTTCGCCAGCACCTCCTGCGGCACGTCCGGCAAGGCCAGCTCGCCTTCCAGGATTTCCCGTTTCACGGCACGCTCGAAGATCTCGGACAGGCACTGCACCTGTGCTTCGGCCAGCGTATTCCCGGCACTCATGCCATTGCTGGCGTACAGGTTTTCGACCAGGTTCGACGGGAAATAGACGGTCTCGCCATCCGAGTGGCGCACGAAAGGCAGCGACACGATGCCGCGCGCCACATTGCCGGAGTTGGTGTCGATCAGGTGCGAACCGCGCAACTCGCCATCGGGATCGTAAACGTCGAGGCAATACTCATCGAGAATCCCGTCTGGGAGCGCATCGTCCGGGCCGGGCCTGAACCAGCGCTCGTTCGGGTAGTGCACGAAAGGCGCATTGGCGATGTCTTCGCCCCAGTACACGCCGGCATAGAAATGGTTGTTGTTCAGGCGCTCGATATACTCGCCCAGGGCGGAGGCCAGCGCGCTTTCCTTGGTCGCGCCTTTGCCGTTGGTGAAACACATCGGCGAATGCGCATCGCGGATATGCAGCGACCACACGTTCGGCACGATATTGCGCCAGGAGGCGATCTCGATCTTGATGCCCCAGCTCGCCAGCATGCCCGACATGTTCGCGATGGTCTGCTCCAGCGGCAGGTCCTTGCCCGGGATGTAGGTCTGCGATGCCGCATCGGGCTGCAAGGTCAGCAGCGCCTGCGCATCGGCATCCAGGTTCGCGACCTCTTCGATCACGAACTCCGGCCCCTGTTGCACCACCTTTTTCACGGTGCAGCGCTCGATCGAGCGCAGGATACCCTGGCGGTCCTTCTCCAGGATATCCGCCGGCAGCTCGACCTGGATCTTGAAGATCTGCTTGTAGCGGTTTTCCGGGTCGACGATGTTGTTCTGCGAGAGGCGGATGTTCTCGGTCGGGATATCGCGGGTGTTGCAGTACAACTTCACGAAGTAGGCCGCGCACAGGGCCGACGAGGCCAGGAAGTAGTCGAAGGGACCGGGGGCCGAGCCGTCGCCCTTGTAGCGGATCGGCTGGTCGGCGATGACGGTGAAGTCGTCAAACTTGGCTTCGAGGCGCAGTTTGTCGAGGAAGTTGACTTTGATTTCCATAGGAGAATTCCGGAGCGGTGCTGAAAACGATGAATCCGACATTATCCGTCGTTTCCGCCCTGGCTCCTATGTAAAACGTGCAGCCAGTCAAAATAGGCTTCGTCCGGCCGCGACAGCGCCGATCGTCACCTCAGGGCAGGGATACCCCGGGCCAGCCATGTCCGGCCGCATACAGCCGGGCATGGCCTTGTCCTCCGCCGCTTAGGTTTCGAGGTTGATGATCTGGCAATGACAGATCACGTCAGTGTCCATCTGGGGGCGCAAGCGAGAGAAAGTCTTCTTCTCCGGGATCTGAAGTGCTTCGGCCCTACCCGTGACCAGGTTCCCGACTGCGTGGTACTTGATGTGCATCAAATACGCCGGAAAGTACCCCGGTGATACTTTTTGTTTTACGACAAAAACGATAGGGGATGTCTCATGCCGGCACATCAAGTCAGCGACAATCGGGCGCGGGCCATCGGCCTGGCGATGCGCCATACGCACAAGCGGCTCTGCAGCCGGATCAGGCTGCTCTCCGGCGCCGGCGACGAGCAATTCATCGCCGGCTGGACGGATTTCGTGGCCGAGGTCGAAGCCGGATTCCGCCACGAGGAGAGCATCATGGAGCGGCTGGGCTACCCCGCCCTACAGCGGCATCGCGCCGACAATGCCTGCGCCCTGCGCGCCCTGCACCGGGTCACGCCCCAGGTCGAAACAGGGGACACGGCGCTCGCGCGCCAGGCGCTGGGCGCGCTTGGCGACATCCTCGCCTTGCACCGGTTCGCGGTCGGTCCGCTGCCGGCTGGCGGGCACCTGCACCACATGCCGGCGGCCGGCCAGGTCATCGGCAAGCCGGTGCGACACGAGCGCCACGGACACGCGCGCCACCACTGAGGGCCGATGCCGCGGGCCCTGCCGGAGCCGATTCGGTACACAGGTCCGCGCGCGGACCGCCGGCGCGGCCTGGCACATTCATCCGGGGAGCGCATGGACCGGCAAGCGGGCGGCCGATGGACATGCAGGCCATGTGTGCGCCTCCTCCCTGCATGCTCGCCGGAGCAGCGTTATTTTCCCCGTAGTCGTTAGCCTCTGGTCAGTCTGACGGCTTTCAATTTACCGTTGGTTAGTTACATTTCAGTGATGACGGGCCCGAGCGAATCCGAAGCCGCGCCGCGCCGCGCCGCGCCGCGATGCATCCAATCAAAGATGAGTGACCTCGGCCGTCTCCCGATGGGTCCCGTGCCGCTTGATCAGAAGCGCGTCTGGATTCCCAGGGTCAGCGCCGAGTTGGTACGCCTGCCGCTCACCGACGCCACCGTGCCGTTGTTGGTCGTCCGCTGGCGGTCCAGGGCGCCGTACAGCGCCGTGCGTTTCGAAAAGGCGTACTTCGCGAACAAGGCATAGGTATCGTAGTCGTTGTCCGCGATGCCCGTGCCGCTCACCTGCGTGCGGTAGACCGCACCGGTCAGGGTGAAGGCCGGCGTGAACGCGAAATCAAGGCCGGCGGCCGTCGTCGCCACCTCGATTTCGCCGCCTGGGGCGACGCCGAAGGTCGAGATGTAGTTCGCCATCGCGCCCGTCACCGCGTTCGAGGAAGGGGCGAAGGCGGCGTCGGCGTTCAGCACCGCGTAACCAAGCGTGGCCTTGTACTTGTCGGCGAACTTGAGGTTGCCGCCGACCGTGATCACGCGCTGCTCCAGGTTGTTCGCGTCGTGCAGCAGGTCATAGGCGGCGATGGCATTCACCGATCCCTTCATGTAGCCGATCGCGGCCTGGCGCCCCGAGCGCTTCCTGCTGTCGCCCGGCACCTCGCCGACGTTGTAGGCCACCGCGGCCAGCAGGCCGCTGTCGGCCGTGTACACGTACTTGATGCTGTTGTCGCGCAGTTTCGAATTGTTGTACGGGTTGTTCGTCACGAACATGAAGCCGTTGACGAGCAGCGAGGCGCGGCCGCTTGCGCGCGAGGTCGGCGTCGGCGTGGCCAGGGCGCCGCCCAGCGGATCGTACACCGGGGTGTAGTCCCAGCCGAAGGTCGGCGTGCGGCCGATGTCGATCTTGCCCCATTTTCCGCTCAGGCCCACGAACACCCGGCGGTCGAACAGCGAGGCCGGTTCCGACTGCGTGCCGGTATCCGGATTCAGGCCCCCTTCGATCTGGAAGTGCGCATTCAGGTTGTCGGCCAGCTTCTCGGTGCCGCGGAAACCCCAGCGGCTGGTGTTCATCATGCCGCTGACCATCGCGGTCCTGGCACGGCCCGCCTGCACGTCGGTATCGTGGCGCATCGAGACATCGACGATGCCATACATCGTGACACTGGTTTGCGCTTGCGCCGTGGCACAGGCTGCGCCCAGCACGGCGAGTGCGATTGCTGTTTTCTTCATGTCGTCTCCTGTTTGTTATCGAGTCCGCTCCGTACGGAGCGGCTGAACTTTTGATAGCAATCCGATAGTAATGACGGGAGCTCGGCGACACGGTGGTAAAGCGGAACGGGGGACTTTCCGAATGGTGAATCCATACGGCCGCAACAAGCCGGAAAGCCCGGCCACCGGGGAGAAACAGCCTTGCGCCGCTGCTTGTGACCTTCCAAAAACCGCTTGAAAATGGCTTTCGTCGCCATTGAAGTTCCGGTTTAGAATGTCGTCCATAGAACAGACAAACTTCATGGAAAGTTCGCATGAGAGACCTCGACCTGACGACCCTGCGCCTGTTCGTCGCCGTCTGCGTGACCGGCAACATGGCACGCGCCGGCGAGCAGGAAAACATCGTGGCCTCGGCCATCAGCAAGCGCCTGGCGCAACTGGAAGACACGGTCGGCGCCAAGCTGCTCGAACGGCGCCGTCACGGCGTCGTGCCGACGGTGGCCGGCGAAACCCTGCTGGAACACGCGCGCGGCATGCTTGCCAGCGCAGACCGCATCAGCCGCGACATGGCCGGCTACAGCGCAGGCATCAAGGGCCAGGTACGCATCCTGGCCAGCGTGTCTTCGATCGCCGAGTCGCTGCCTGAAGACGTAGCGGCCTTCCTGCACCAGCCGGCGAACCGCGACATCCGCGTCGACATCGAGGAACACCTCAGCCGCGACGTGGTGCGCGCGCTGAAGGAAGGCAGCGCCTCGGTCGGCATCTGCTGGGACGCGGCCAATCTCGAGGGACTGGGCTCCGTGCCCTATCATGCGGACCACCTGGCCGTGGTGGTGTATCCCGGCCACCCGCTGGCCGGGCGCAAGCGGGCCTGGTTCGAAGAGACGCTGGAATTCGACCACGTCGGCATGCCCCCGTCGGCAGCGGTGCAGGCCATGCTGGCGCGCGCAGCTGCGCGCTGCGAAAAAACCCTGACCCACCGTGCCATCGTTTCGAGCTTCGACGCAGCGCTGCGCGTCGTCCGCGCACGGCTCGGCATCAGCATCGTGCCGAAGGAAATCGCCGCGCCGTACGCGGTCAGCATGGACCTGCGCGTGGTGCCCTTGCGCGATGCGTGGGCGCGGCGCCGCTTCGCGGTCTGCTACCGCGACCTGGAGACGCTGTCGCCAGCGGCGCGGATGCTGGTGGATTTCCTGGCCGCGCGGGCGCGGACGTCGCGTGCGCATGAGGAAGCCCAGCCGCTCGACGATTGAGGCCTGCCCAGGGCCGCTCCGGCACGATCTGACCCGCTCATCCGGCAAGCCGCGGCACGACCGGCACCAGCCGGTGCGCCGGCCACTGTTCCCGATGTCCGCCCCGCCGCGACGATCCCGGCGCCGCGCCTGCATCAGCCCGCGTGGCGTACCGGGAGCACGGTGCCGGCGCAGTCGCCGAAACCGATCCGGCGGTAACCCTCGCGCTCGCAATAGCCGCGCAGGATGACCGTGTCGCCGTCTTCCAGCCAGGTGCGCTCCTCGCCGTTCGTCAGCCGCATGCTGCGTTTGCCGCCGCCGCTCAATTCGAGCAGCGAACCGCCCTGCTCCGGCTTTGGACCGGACAGGGTGCCGGTGCCGAGCAGGTCGCCGGCACACAGGTTGCAGCCGTTGACGGTATGGTGCGCGATCATCTGCGCCACGGTCCAGTAGGCGTCGCGGTAGTTCGAGCGCATCAATCGCTCAGCGGGAAGGCGGCCTTCCCGCATGCTTTCCGTCTGCAGCCGGACTTCGAGCGTGATGTCGAAGGCGCCCGCCGCGCGGTTCTGCGGCGAGTCGAGGTAGGCCAGCGGCGCCGGGTCGCCGTCCGGCCGCTCGAAGGGCGCACGGAACGGCAGCAGGGCTTCCGGCGTCACCATCCACGGCGAGACCGTGGTGGCGAAGTTCTTCGACAGGAAAGGCCCGAGCGGCTGGTATTCCCAGGCCTGGATGTCGCGCGCGCTCCAGCCGTCGCGCCGGGCCTGCGACGGGCTGGCTGCCGTCGGCCGCCATGGTCTGTCGGCAGGGCCGGCCATCGGCACCAATGCATCGCGCCCGAGCCATTCCGCCCGCTTCACGCTGCGCGCGAGCAGGCCGTCGAAAATGGCGATGCGCAGCGCTTCGCGCCCGCAGGCCATCAGCCGGTTCATATCGTAGGAATCGATCAGGCGGGCGCGCTTGAGGTCGAGGATCTGGTCGCCAATGGCCACGCCGATGCGCCAGTCCATGCCCTCCTCGCGCCGGAAGCGCCCGAAGGGCGGGTTCTGGATCGGGAAGTCGGTTGCCGGGTCGTTGGCCGATTCGACCCAGCTGCGCGCCTGCGGATCGAGCGTGGATTCAAGCGTGGCCGCCATGGCCGCCTCCGGTATGCGCGTGCAGGAAGGCCGCGTGCTTCGGCGCACGCTTCGTCTGCGACCACGCTTCCAGCATCTGCCACTTGACGGCGTCCGCGCGGGCGATCATCGCCTCCTCTTCCGGATCGGGACAGGCCAGCTCGACGCGGTGTCCGTTCGGGTCGAAGCAGTAAATCGAATGGAACATCCCGTGGTCGGTCACCCCCAGCACATCGACGCCACGGGCGGCGAGGTGGTCCCGGAACGCGATGTGCTGGACCCAGGCCGCGGTGTTCGGGTCGCGGCCCATCTCCGGCTGGTTCGGCAGCTCGAAGAAGGCGAGCACGAAGTCCATCTTCAGCATGGTGCCGTACCACTCGACGGTTTCCTTCGCATCGCGGCAGCGGTAGGCCACGTGGTGGATCTCTTCGATCTTCATGTCGGTCCCCTCTCAGGCGGCCTGCTCAGCTGCGCCAATCACGCCGCGCTCGACCTGGTCGCGCTCGATCGACTCGAACAGCGCCTTGAAGTTGCCCTCGCCAAAGCCGTCGTCGCCCTTGCGCTGGATGAACTCGAAGAACACCGGCCCGAGCTGGGTTTCGGAGAAGATCTGCAGCAGCAGGCGCG
>JBBWZO010000198.1:0-15261 GCA_039649125.1 Massilia sp.
CAGATAGACGCGTTGGATTTGGAAGACTGGTTGCAGGTTTTCGTCAGACATGGAACGCTTTCGTTGTGAAGTAAAAGGGACGGCAAGGCGCCGCCCCCGATGGGCTTGGAGTCAAACGCAACGGCAATTGTATCAAAATCAATTTGGATGCAATAGCGCCGGCGAGGGGGGCGCTCAAGACCCACTCCCGGCCCCGCATGGCCTACGATTGCGTTGCTTATTTGCTCACTTATTCGCCCTTGAGCAGTGGATCGAGGCGACCCGCCTGGTCGAGCGCGTACAGGTCGTCGAAGCCGCCGACATGCGTTTCGCCGACATAGATCTGCGGTACCGTGCGGCGACCGGTCTTTTGCATCATGATCTGGCGCTGTTCCGGGTCGAGGTCGACACGGATGCGCTCGATTTCGGTCACGCCCTTCGCTTCGAGCAGGCGCTCGGCGCGGACGCAGTACGGGCAGCTGGCGGTGTGATAGAGGACAACGTGGGCAGTCATGATTTTCCTTCCTGTCTTGATTTACTTGGTGACCGGCAGGCCGGCAGCGCTCCAGGCCGTCATGCCGCCTTCAAGGCTGAGCGCGTCTTCGAAGCCGGCCGCCTTCAGTTGGCGGACGGCCTTGTCGGAACGGGTGCCGGTCTGGCAGACGACGACCAGGGTGCGGGCTTTCGACTTTTCCAGCTCGCTGATGCGATTGCCCAAGTCTGCCAGTGGAATGTTTTTCGCGTCGCGCACGTGGCCGGCGGTAAATTCGTCGGCGCCGCGCACGTCCAGAATCGTGGTCTTGCCGCGGTTGATCAGCTGGGTCACTTGCAGCGCGGTTGCACGGCGACCCTTTGGCGCCAGCGCTGGCCAGAGCAGCGCGCCACCGGAAACGACGGCAATGGCGACGATGAAGATATTATCGAGGATGAATTTCACAAGGCTTCCAATGGTTGAACGCAATCCGGCCATTATAAAATAGAAGCCGGACAGGAATATTATTAAGGGCTCGATCAGCCGCAGCGGGCGCCTTTCGCAAGTTTTTTAATCGATAGCAAAGAAGAGCATATGTACAAAATCGTATTCATGCGCCATGGCGAATCCACCTGGAACCTGGCCAACCGTTTTACTGGCTGGGTCGATGTCGACCTGACGGACAAGGGCATCAACGAAGCGAAGACCGCCGGCCGCGTGCTGCGCGAAGCCGGGTTCGCCTTCGATCTCGCCTACACCTCGGTGCTGAAACGCGCGATCCGCACGCTGTGGCTGGCGCTCGACGAGATGGACCAGATGTACCTGCCGATCAAGAACGACTGGCGCCTGAACGAGCGTCACTACGGCGCCCTGCAGGGCCTGGACAAGGCCGAGACCGCCGCCAAGTACGGCGACGAGCAGGTCCTGGTCTGGCGCCGCAGCTACGACACGCCGCCGCCGGCGCTGGATGAGTCCGACGAACGCGCCTCCTTCAACGATCCACGCTACGCCAGCCTGCCGAAGGCGAGCATTCCGCTGACCGAATGCCTGAAGGACACGGTGGCGCGCGTGATGCCGGCTTGGGAAGAAGAAATTGCCCCAGCCATCCGTGCCGGCAAGCAGATCCTGATCTCGGCCCACGGCAACAGCCTGCGCGCCCTCATCAAAATGCTCGACAACATCAGCGACACAGACATCGTCAGTCTGAACATCCCGAACGGCCAGCCGCTCGTCTATGAACTGGACGAAAACCTGCGCCCGATCCGCCATTACTACCTGGGCGACCAGGAAGCGATCGCCGCTGCCGTGGCGGCCGTGGCGAACCAAGGGAAGGCGAAATAAGTCTTGCGTTTCCCAAAGAAGAAGTTGGCCAGAGGCGCACTGCTGTGCGCCCTGGCGCTGGGACTGGCTGCGCCTGCCACCACGGCAGTCGCGGCCGGCAAGCCGACCGAGCGCAGCCGCCAGAAGGCGGTTGCCGAGGCCAAGCGCGCCGGTATCCAGCAAAAGCTGACGGCCCTGAAAAAAGAAATCCGCGCCACCGAAAGCGAAAAGGAAGACGTCGCCGACAACCTGGCCGAATCGGAAGAGGCCATTTCGAATGCCAACCGCGCCCTGCGTGACCTGGCCCAGGAGCAGCGCGAAACGAACGTACGCCTGCAGGACCTCGGCACCGAGCAGGAACGGCTCGCTCAGACAATTGTTGATCAGAAAAAACAATTGTCCAAACTGCTGCGCGAGCACTATGTTGCCGGCAATGAAGACAGGATCAAACTGCTGCTGTCGGGAGACAACCCGAACCGCATCAACCGCGACCTGCAGATGATGGCTTACGTGTCGCAGGCCCAGGCAAAATTGCTGGCCTCGCTGAACGCGAACCTGGCGCAGGTCGAAGAAAACCGGGAAAAGGTCGAGAACGCCAAGACCGAGCTCGAGGAAATTGCACAGGAGCAGCGCGACCAGAAGGCCGTGCTGGAAAAGGAAAAGACCAGAAGGGCAGCCCTGCTGAACGAGCTGTCGAGCAAACTGGTCGCCCAACGCAAACAGGTCGACAGCCTGCAGCGCGACGAGCAGCGCATGAGCGGCCTGGTCGACCGGCTGACGCGCCTGATCCGCGAGCAGGCCGAAGCCGAACGCAAGAGACAGGAAGCGCTGGCGGCCGCGCGCGCCAAGGCCGCCGCCGAAGCGCGAGCCCGGGCACAGGCACGCGCCGCCGCGAAAGCCGAGCGCGACCGCCTGGCGCGCGAAGCCGCGAAAGCGGGCAAACCGCCGCCAAAACCGCTGCCGGAAGAGCCGCGCGTGGCCGAAACACCGCCGCCGGCCGAGGAGCGCACACCCGACATTTCACTGGCGCCGGCCGCACCCAAGGGCGCGTTTGCCGCCATGCGCGGACGCCTGACGAGCCCGGTCAGCGGCACCATCGCGGCGCGCTTCGGGGCCAAGCGCGGTGGCGATGGCCCGAGCTGGAAAGGCATGTTCATCAAGGCGCCGGAAGGCACCGAAGTGCGCGCAGTGGCCGTCGGCCGCGTGGTGCACTCGGGCTGGATGCGCGGCTTCGGCAACCTGATTATCATCGACCACGGCGGCGATTACCTGTCGATCTACGCGAACAACCAGACCCTGTTGAAACGCCTGGGCGATGCGGTGCGCGCAGGAGAGGCGATTGCGAGCGCGGGCAATACCGGCGGTAACGAAGAATCAGGTCTATACTTCGAACTCAGGCATCTCGGTAAAGCCTTCGACCCGGCGAGCTGGGTCAAATTCTAGGTCAGGGGCAGCGATGGGCAACAAAGTGAAAAGCATGGGCCTGGTCGGACTGGGCGTGGTCGCCGGCGTGGCGCTGACGGTGCAGGTGTCGGCCTGGGCGCAGAAGGGAGAAGCCGGCCCGCTGCCGCTGGACGAACTGCGCCAGCTGGCCGATGTCTACGGCCTCATCAAAAGCGACTACGTGGTGCCGGTCGAGGACAAGAAACTCCTCTCGGAGGCCATCGGCGGCATGGTCGCCTCGCTCGACCCCCATTCCGTCTACCTCGACCAGAAGGCGTATCGCGAGATGCGCGAAAGCGTCGCCGGCAAATTCGTCGGCGTCGGCATCGAAGTGGCGGCCGAGGACGGTTATGTAAAAATCGTCTCGCCGATCGAGGATTCGCCGGCCTACCGCGCCGGCATCAAGGCGGGCGACGTGATTACCCGCATCGACAACGTCCCCGTCAAGGGCCTGTCGCTCGACGACGCCGTGAAAAAAATGCGCGGCAAGCCGGGCAGCAAGGTGACGCTCACCATTGCCCGCACCGGCGACGACCGCCCGTGGGTGGTGCCGGTCACGCGCGAGGAAATCCGGGTACTCAGCGTCAAGGCCAGGATGGTCGAGCCCGATTACGCCTGGGTGCGCATCAGCCAGTTCCAGGAAGCCACGCTCGACGAATTGGCCTCCAAAACCGCGGCGCTGTACGCCGATAACCCGAATATCAAGGGTCTGGTGCTCGACCTGCGCAACGATCCGGGCGGCCTGCTGCCGGGCGCGATCGGCGTGTCGACCGCCTTCCTGCCGAAGGAAGAGCTGATCGTCTCGACCAAGGGACAATTGCCCGACTCGAACCAGAGTTACTACGGCCGCCGCGAATTCTATGCGCCGCGCGGCGCCGACCCGCTGGCGAAACTGCCGGCCGCCCTGAAAACGGTGCCGATGGTGGTGCTGGTCAACGGCGGTTCCGCGTCGGCCTCGGAAATCGTCGCCGGCGCCCTGCAGGACTACAAGCGCGCGATCGTGATGGGCAGCCAGACCTTCGGCAAAGGCTCGGTGCAAACCTTGCGACCCTTGTCGGCCGATACCGCCATCAAGCTGACCACGGCGCGCTACTACACGCCGAAAGGCCGGCCGATTCAGGCCAGCGGCATCAAGCCCGACCTGGCGGTGGACGAAACGCCGGAAGGCGATGGCCTGAACGCGCTGCGCGTGCGCGAAGTCGACCTGCAGCGCCACTTGAGCGGCGAGAGCGAAAAGACGGGCGCGGCGGCCACGAAAGAGGCGCGCGACAGCGCGGAGCAGCAGCAACGCGCAGCGGCTCTGCTGAAAAACCGCAAGCCGCTCGAACTCGGCGGCAAGGACGATTTTCAACTCGCCCAGGCCCTGAACCATTTTAAGGGGCTGCCCGTCAAACTGGCCAAGTCTGACGCGCGCGACGCCGAAGCCGCGCCGAAAGAGTTGCCTGGTGCCGAAACGAAACCGCCGGAACTGAAGGGTTCCAAGAAATAAACGTAGGGTGGACGGCTACACCCGGGAGTGTCATCACCGCCGACTTGAATGCCGTCCACGCGTTCAACCAGCCGTTGAAACGTCGCGGCACTGCATGCGCCGCTGAGCGCGTGGACGGCGCACCGGCCGCGGGCATGCTACGTTCCGGACAGAGCCGTCCACCCTACGTCCCCCGCATGCCGCAGAGCCAGCCGGCTGTGCCAACATCATCCTCACCCATGAACGACAACCAGCTCCTGCGCTACTCGCGCCACATCCTGCTCGACGAGATCGGCATCGAAGGCCAATCGACCCTGCTGGCGTCGCACGCCTTGATCATCGGCGCCGGCGGCCTCGGTTCGCCGGCGGCCTTGTACCTGGCGGCAAGCGGCGTCGGCCGCATCACCCTGGTCGACGACGACGAGGTCGACCTGACGAACCTGCAGCGCCAGGTCATGCACGTGACGGAACGCATCGGCGTAAAAAAGGTCGAATCCGGCCGGCAAGCCCTGCAAGCGATCAACCCGGAGGTCGAAGTGACCGCGCTGTGCGAACGCGCCGGACCCGAACGCCTGCGCGAACTGGTGCGCGGTGCCTCGGTCGTGCTTGACTGCAGCGACAATTTTGCGACGCGCCAGGCCCTGAACCGCGCCTGTGTCGCCGCCGGCGTGCCGCTGGTGGCGGGCGCGGCGATCCGTTTCGACGGCCAACTGTCCGTGTTCGACACACGCCGTCCGGCCTGCCCATGCTATGCCTGCCTGTTTCCCGAGGACAGCGGCGCCGAGGACGTCGCCTGCAGCACGATGGGCGTGTTCGCGCCCTTGGTCGGCATCGTCGGCGCGGCGCAGGCAGCCGAGGCCCTCAAAATCCTGCTGGGCATCGGCGCGCCGCTGGCCGGGCGTTTATTGATGCTCGACGGCCGCGCGATGGAGTGGACGGCGGTGCAGGTGGCGCGCGATCCGGCCTGCCCGGTGTGCGCCGAACGACCCGCGCACGGTTGAACTGCGGCACCTTTTCTCTCTGCCTTACAATGTTGCACCCGCCGGTGGCCCGCTGCCGCCGTTCGGCCTTATACTAAGTCGGTTGTTCCACTCCACCTATCCAAGATTGACTATGCAGATCGTTTCGCACCGTGCAGTCGGCCGGCGTTTCGCGCGCGGCTTTACCCTCGTTGAAATCATGGTGGTCGTGGTGATCATCGGTATCCTTGGCGCCCTGGTCGTGCCGAAATTGCTCGGCCGCACAGGCGAGTCGCGCGTCGTCGCAGCCAAGACCGACATCGCCACCCTGATGCAAGCCTTGAAACTTTATAAACTGGACAACCAGCGCTACCCGACCACCGAACAGGGCCTGCAGTCGCTGACCACGAAACCGACCTCGGGTCCGGCGGCAAATGGCTGGAAAGAAGGCGGCTATGTCGAAAAGCTGCCGAAGGATCCGTGGGGTAATTCTTACCAGTACCTGTCGCCAGGCATCCATGGCGAAATCGACGTGTTCTCGTTCGGCGCCGACGGCCAGGCCGGCGGCGAGGGCGAAGACGCCGACGTCGGTTCCTGGCAGGGATAAGTTCCACCATGGCTGCCGTCGCGCCGCCTCGAGCGTGTGAAAAAACCGTCAGGGGTCGTGAGGGCGGAGCCCTCAAGACGCGGCGCATCGTCGAAGACAGTACGCTGGTACGGCGAGACGAATGCAAAGCCGCCATGGAGGATTTTTCACCGGCGCGCACGGCTGCCGGCTTCACCCTGGTCGAGATCCTGGTGGTGATGGTCATCATCGGCATCACGCTGGGGATGGCCTCGCTCAATGCCATCCCCAGCCCGCGCCAGGACCTCGAGAACGAAGCGAAGCGCCTGACTTTGCTGTTGCAGCTGGCACGTGACGAAGCCATCGTGCGCAACCGGCAGGTCGCGTTCGAGGCGACCCCCGAGCGCTACCGTTTCCTGGTGCGCACCGATACCGGCTGGGTGCCGATGACCCAGGACGATTTATTACGCGAGCGGCCGTTCCGGAATGCGCCCGTGCGCCTGCTGCTCGATCCGCCCGCGCCGGGTGTCAACGAATCGATGCGCGTCACGTTCGGACGCGAACCGGTCGACAAGCCTTTCGTGCTGACCCTGGCCAGCGGCAACAACAGCGTGGCGATCCGTGCCGACGGCGTCGGTCACTTCACGGTCGTCGAACCGGACCAATGACATGCTGCATACACGTAACTGCCGTGGTTTCACCTTGCTGGAAGTGCTGGTGGCGCTGGTCATCGTCGGCACCGCGCTCGGCGCCGGCCTGCGCGCGGTCGGCAGCCTGGCCTCGAACAGCGCCGGGCTGCGCGCCTCGATGATGGCGACCTGGTCGGCCGAGAACCGCCTCGTGCAGATCCGCCTTGGCCGCGAGTTCCCGGAAGTGGGCAAGCGCAGCTATGCCTGCGGCCAGGGGGATTTGCGCCTGATGTGCCAGGAGGAAGTCCTGGTCAGCCCGAATCCGCAGCTGCGCCGGGTCGAAGTCTCGGTGTTCGACATGGACAACCCGAACCGCCGCATCCTGAAACTGGTCCAACTCGTGCTGAGGCCGCGATGAGGCGCGCACGCGGTGGCAGCCTCGGCTTTACCCTGGTCGAATTGCTGGTGGCGATTGCCATCCTGGCCATGGTGGCCGTGCTCGGCTGGCGCGGGCTGGACGGCATCGTGCGCGCCCGTGTGGCCCTGACTGATCAGATGGAAATGACGCGCGGCATGCAGCTCGCCTTTGCCCAGCTGCAAAGCGATTGCGAGCATGCGGCCAACCCCACGCTGCTGGGGCGCCGTCCTTACCTGCAGCACGAAGACAACCGCATCACCCTGATCCGCACCGTGTTCAACGAAAACGAACCGGCGCGGCTGCAGGTGGTCGCCTACCGGCTGGTGAACGGCGACTTGCTGCGGCGCGAATCGATCGCCACCCGCGATCTGCTCCAGCTCGACGCCTTGTGGCAGGCCTCGCTGAGCGATACCGACGCCACGCCGGCGGTGCGGCTGCAGGGCGGCGTCGATTCGATGGGCGTGCTGGTGTGGCAAAACAACGCCTGGCGCAAGCAGCCCGAGCCGACGGCCCAGAACAACCCGGTCGCCGCCGGCGTCACCGGCTTGCAGGTGGTGCTGGCCACGCGCGGCTACCCGCAGCCGCTCACCAAATCCTTCTTGCTGGGGAATATCTGATGCGTCCCCACTTGTGCGCCTACCGCCTGCCGCGGCGCCAGCGCGGCGTCGCCGTGATCACCGCCTTGCTGCTGACCACGCTGGCGATCTCGATCGTCGCCAGCCTGTTCTGGCAGCAGCAGGTCGAGGTGCGCTCGATGGAAAACCAGAGATTGAACCAGCAGACGCGCTGGATCCTGCGCGGCGCGCTCGACTGGGCCACGCTGGTGCTGCGCCAGGATGCCTACGATAACAACCGCTACACGGCCTTGACCCACGTCTGGGCCACGCCGCTTGCCGAAACCAGGCTCGACCAATATATCGAACGCGAGCGCGTCGAAGGCGAGAACTTCGACGCCAGCCTGTCGGGCGACATCGTGGACGCCACCTCGCGCTACAATCTGCGAAACTTGGAAAACGGAAACAGGATCGACAAGGCCCAGCTGGAAATTTTCCAGCGTCTGTTGACGAACCTGCGCATCAATCCGGCGCTGGCGCGCACCACGGCGAACCTGGTTGCGGCCGGCCAGCCGGTGATCGCATCGCCCGGTGCGGTCGATCCGCTGACCGGCGAGGAGATCGGCGGCCAGGAACGCGATCCGTCGCAGGGCGGCAATCCGGAGGCCGCCGTGGGCGGGGTCGGCATTCGCGGGATCAACGAGGATAATGCCGACCCCGGCACCGGCGTGGAGGCGAACGAACAGAACAGCCTGCCGGTATCGCGCGAAGGCATCGGCGCCCCGATCAAGTTCATGGAGGTCGAGGATTTATTGGCCGTGAAAGGTTTTACGCCGGAAATGCTGGAACGGCTGCGCCCGTTCGTGATCGTGCTGCCAGAACGCACGGACGTGAACGTGAACACGGCCTCGCCCGAAGTGCTGGCGGCGGTGATCCCGAATTATTCGCTGTCCGAGGCCAATGCATTGCTGGCGCGGCGGCGTAACGTGCCATGGGACAACATTGAAAAATTCAAACAGGAAATAGGCCGCCCCGATGCCACAGCGGTGAGCGTAAAAAGCGACTGGTTCCTCGTCAACAGCCGGATCCGCCTGGAGCGCGCCGCACTGAATGCGCAGTCGCTGATCCAGCGCAGCGCCAACCCGCTCAGCGGTGGCGGCGGTGGCGTCAAGGTTGTCTGGGTTCGTCAAAACTAAAAGAAAGCGAGACGGTTTGACTACACTTTATATCCGGCATCCGGCGCGCGCAGAAGGAGAAGGCGCGCCCTGCCGTTTTGCCGTCGTCGGCGATGGAGGCAATATCGAACAACAGGGCGAAGGCCCGCTGCGCAGCCTGACCGACATGGTCGCGGCCAGCCGCCGCGTCGTGCTGCTGCTGGCCGGCGCCGATGTCAACCTGCTTTCCCTGCAGGTGCCGCCCTTGTCCGGCCAGCGCCTGCGTGCGGCGCTTCCGGGCCTGGTGGAAGAGCATATCCTGGGCGACCCGCTCGATTGCGTGCTGGTGGCCGGTCCTGCGGCCGCCGATGGTACCCGTCCAGTGGCGGTGGTGGCGCGCGACTGGCTCGAACCGCTGGTGCGCACGCTGCTGGCGCAAGGAGCACGGGCCGTCGCCGCGCTGCCCGCGCAGCTGTGCCTGCCGCTGGCGCCCGGTGGCGTCAGCGCCGCCATCAGCGGCAGCGAACTGCTGCTGCGCCAGGGGCAATACGCCGGACTCGGGCTGGCGCTCGACGCCAACCCGGCGGTGGCGCTGCAGACCGCGCGCGCGCTGGCCGGCGACGCGCTCCTGACGCTGTACGTGCCGCGCGAACAGCTGGGCGAATACAATGTGCTGCTGACCGAAGCCGGTCCCGGTACCGTGCTCGAGGCCGACGATTGGGCGCACTGGGTCGCCGGTGCGCGCAGCGTCAATTTCGACCTGGTGCCCGGCCTGGGCGCGGCCGGCGCCCGCCAGCGCGACTGGCGCCGCTGGCGCGTGCCGATCGCGCTCGCCTTCCTCGGCGTGGTGGTCAACCTGGCCGGCATCAATTACGAATGGCTGCGCCTGCGCGGCGAAGCAAATGCGGTACGCCAGCAGATGGCGCAGACCTTCGCCTCGGTGTACCCGAACCAGCCGATGGTCGACCCGGTTGCCCAGATGCGCCAGAGCATCGCACGGGCCCAGGCCGGCAGCGGCCAGGTCGGGCCTGACGAATTCATCTACCTGGCCGGCGCCCTCGGCGAGGCAAGCCGGGAACTGATGAGCCCACCCGGGATTACATCAATCGAATACAAGGAACGCACTCTGCGGGTAGGCGTCAAACCAGAAACGGTCGACCCGAACGCGCTGCGCCAGCTGCAGGCGGCCATGGCCGCACGCGGCCTCACTTTGGAAGCATCCGCACCGGCCAGCTGGGTGGTGCGCAGCACGGGAGTCAAGCAATGAGCCTGGGTAATACTGTCGGCCGGGCGCGCGAGCGCGCCGCGGCCTACTGGATCGCGCGCACCGAGCAGGAACGCCGTTATCTCACGGCCGGTTTTGTCGTCGTCACCCTGGCGCTGGTGTACATGGGCCTGATCGAACCGGCGGTCGAAGGGCGCGCCCAACTACAGCGCTCGCTGCCCGAGCTGCGCCAGCAGGCCGCGCAACTGACCAGCCTGGCCGGCCAGGCGCGTGCGCTGGCCGGCCAGGCGCCGGTGCCGGTCACGCCCATGACGCGCGAAACCCTGGTGGCCAGCCTGACGGCGCGCGGCATCAAGCCCGATTCGCTCACGCTGACCGGCGAATTCGCGCGCCTGCAGGTTACCGGCGTGTCGTTCGCCAACCTGGTCGCCTGGCTCGACGCCCAGCGCCGCGAGAACCGTATCGCCGTACAGGAAGGCAGCTTCAGCGCCCAGGATCCGGTCGGCCAGGTCAATGCCAACCTGACCTTGCGCCAGGACACGGGAACCGGCGCCCGATGAAGCGAACATTGGGGTGGTTGATCGTTGTTGCCCTGGCAATCGCGCTGACAGTGCTCGCTTTCTTGCCGGCCAGCTGGCTCGGCACGGTCGTCGAGCGTCAGACCGGCGGCCGTTTGACACTCGGGGATGCGCAGGGTACGCTCTGGAACGGCTCAGCCTTTGTCGGCGGGGCGCCGGGCGAGGGTGGCTCGGTGACGCCGCTGTTGCCGGGCCGCTTTGCCTGGCAACTGTCGCCGCTGGTCCTGTTCGGGCGCGTGAACATGCACCTGGAAAATCCCCAAGCGCTGGCGGCGCCGGTGCGCATCGACGGCAGTTGGTCGCAGTGGCAGGTGAGCGAAGGGCAGTTGCTGTTGCCGGCCGAGGGCCTGGCCGGGCTGGGCGCGCCACTCAATACGTTGGCGCCCACCGGCGTGATCCGCCTGTCGTGGAACCGGCTCGACCTCGCGCGCCAGCCGAACAGCGTGGCGGTGACGGGGCATACGGTGCTGTCGATGACCGACATGGGGTCGCGCATGTCGCCGATCCGGCCGCTGGGCAGCTACGAAATGGCGATGGACTGGCGTGGCGCCCAGGCCGACCTGGTGCTGCGCACGGTGCGTGGTGCCTTGCTGTTGTCGGGAAATGGAACATTGCAGAATGGACGCCTGCGCTTTTCGGGGCAGGCGTCGGCCGCCGAAGGATATGAAGAGACCCTGGGCAATATGCTGAACCTGCTGGGACAGCGCCGCATGGTGAACGGTAAAAACATAATCGCATTAGAGTTCAGATAATGAAAACATCCTTCCGTAGCACCCCTGGATTCCCGCCCCTGCGCCGCATCGCCGCCGGTGCCCTGCTGTGCTGCGCGGTTGCCACGGCGCTGCCGCCGGCGCCCGCTGTTGCCCAGGAAAACGCCGCCGCCCTCAGCTTCGTCAATGCCGACATCGAATCGGTGATCAAGGCGGTCGGCCACTACACCGGCATGACCTTCATCATCGACCCGCGCGTCAAAGGTACGCTGACCCTGGTGTCGGAAAAGTCGCTGACCAAGAGCCAGGCTTTTGGTTTGCTGACCTCGGCACTGCGGTTGCAGGGCTTTGCCGTGGTGACCACGGGCGAGGGCTATGCGAAAGTGGTGCCGGAAGCCGAAGCGAAACTGCAATCGTCGCCGACCCTGGTCGGTAAACGCGGCACGCGCGTGCAGGGCGATCAGATCGCCACCCAGGTGTTTCATCTCGCCTATGAATCGGCCGCCAACCTGACGGCCGTGCTGCGCCCGCTGGTGTCGCCGAACAATTCGATCATGGCCAATCCGGGCAACAACAGCCTGGTGATCACCGACTACGCCGACAACCTGCGCCGCCTGTCGCGCATCATCGCCGCGCTCGACGCCCCGGTGGCGGCCGACCTCGACGTGGTGCCGATCCGCAACGGCATCGCCAGCGACATCGCCGTGCTGGTGTCGCGCCTGATGGAGCCGGCGGCCGGTGGCGACTCGGGCCGTGTCACCGTGCTGGCCGATCCGCGTACCAATTCGGTGGTCGTGCGCGCGCCATCGCAGGCGCGCGCGAACCTCGCCAAGTCACTCATCGCCAAGCTCGACCAACCGACTAGCGAACGCGGCAACATCCACGTGGTCTACCTCAAGAATGCCGACGCCAGCCGCGTGGCGCAAACCCTGCGCGCGGTGGTCTCGCAGGACGCCTCGGCGGTGCCGGTGCAGCAGCAGGGCACCTCGGGCGGCTCGATCCAGGGCGGCACCCAGGGTGGTACCCAGGGCGGGGGCAACCTCGGCGGCCAGCAGGGCCAGCAAAGCAGCATCGGCATGGGCGGCACCGGCAATACCTTTGCCCAGCAAAGCCAGGCGACCGCGGGCGGCGCCGGCGGCGGCCAGGGTTCCGGCTTCATCCAGGCCGACGCCTCCACCAACAGCCTGATCATCACGGCGCCGGACGCGGTCTACCGCAACCTGCGCGGCGTCATCGACCAGCTCGACGTGCGCCGCGCCCAGGTGTATATCGAGGCGCTGGTGGTCGAGATGAACTCGCAGAAAGCCTCCGAATTCGGCGTCCAGTGGCTGGGCCTGTCGGGGACCGACAACAGCAAGTACCGCGTCGGCGCCCTGCAGTCGTTCAGCCCCGGCAACACCAACAACATCGTCAACCTGGCCGCCGCCGCGCGCGCCGGCTTCGGTTCGGGTACGACCGCGCCGCCATCGCTGCCCGGCTTTACGCTCGGCGTCTTCAAGGCGGTCAACGGCGAACTCGGCCTGGGCGCGGTCGCCAGCGCCCTTGAAAACGAGGGCGCCGCCAACATCTTGTCTACTCCGAACATGATCACCCTCGACAACGAGCTGGCGACGATCAAGGTGGGCCAGAACATCCCGATCATCACGGGTTCGTTTACGACCGGTACGAGCGGCGCGAACAATCCGTTCCAGACCGTGGACCGCAAGGATATCGGCCTGCTGATGAAAGTGCGCCCGCAGATTTCCGAGGGTGGCGTGATCAAGCTGTCGATTTACCACGAGAATTCGGGTATCGACAATTCCGTGATCAGGGACGAGGGCATCGTGACCACCGTGCGCGCGATCGAAAGCAACATCCTGGCCGACGACGGCCAGATCATCGTGCTCGGCGGCCTGATCCAGGACAACGAAGACCACGGCGAGGAAAAAGTGCGCGGCCTGGGCGACATCCCAGTGGTGGGCAACCTGTTCAAATACCGTAGCCGCACTCGCAACAAGACCAACCTGATGGTCTTCCTGCGTCCGGTCGTGGTGCGCAGCAAGGAACAGAACAACAGCATTTCGCTCGACCGCTACGAATACATGCGTGCCCTGGGCGCTACCACCCGTCCAGCCGACGATACGATCCTGATGCGCAACATCGGCGCACCGGAACTGCCGCCATTGACCAACGGCCAGCCGCCTCCCGGCGGCACCTTGGCCACGATGCCGCCACCGGCGCCGCCGACCACGCGCCCGGGCGCCGCAACCGGACCGGGAACCGCAGCGGGAACCGGCGGCAATCAAGCCGGACCGCGCGCCGTCAACCCGGCCCAGGCGTCACCGGTGCCTGAATTTCGGCCGGTAACGCCACCGAACCAGAAGTGATGAACCATGACTAATTTGTTGCCTTATGCCTTCGCCCGTGACCACGGGGTGCTGGCGCGCACCGGCGACGATTCCGGACAAAACGCCGGACAAAGCCCCGGCCAGAGCGTCGAGGTGCTGATTTCCAGCAGCACGCCGCCGGCCGCCATTGCCGAGGTGTCGCGCCGGTTCGGCCGCATCCAGTTGCGCCGCCTCGACCGGGGCGAACTCGACGACGCGATCGCCGCCGCCTATGCGTCCGCCGGCGGCGACGCCAACCAGGTCGCCGACGAATTCGACGCCGACCTCGACCTGACACGCCTGCTGCAGGACGTGCCGGCAATCGAGGACCTGCTCGAATCCTCCGACGACGCGCCGGTGATCCGCATGATCAACGCGCTGCTCACGCAATCGCTGCGCGAGGGGGCGTCGGACATCCATATCGAACCTTTCGAGCAGACCTCGGTCGTACGTTTTCGCATCGATGGCGCCCTGCGCGACATCGTGCGTCCACGCAAGGGTATCCACGCCTCGCTGATTTCGCGTATCAAGATCATGTCGCAGCTCGACATCGCCGAAAAACGCCTGCCGCAGGACGGCCGCATCACGCTGCGCGTGGGCGGCAAGCCGGTCGACGTGCGTGTCTCGACCCTGCCGACGGGGCACGGCGAACGTGCCGTGCTGCGTCTGCTCGACAAGGAAGCGGGACGGCTCGACTTAAGCCATCTCGGCATGAGCCCGGACCTGCTGCCGCAGTTCGACAAACTGATCAACCAGCCGCACGGCATCGTGCTCGTCACCGGCCCGACCGGTTCTGGTAAAACCACGACGCTGTACGCTGCCTTGTCTCGCCTGAACGCCTCGACCACCAACATCATGACGGTGGAAGACCCGATCGAGTACGACCTGAACGGCGTCGGCCAGACCCAGGTCAATGCCCGCATCGACATGACCTTCGCGAAAGCCCTGCGCGCGATCCTGCGCCAGGACCCGGACGTGATCATGATCGGCGAGATCCGCGATCTGGAAACGGCGCAGATCGCGGTCCAGGCCTCGCTCACCGGCCACCTGGTGCTGGCGACCCTGCACACCAACGACGCCGCCGCGGCCGTCACCCGCCTGCTCGACATGGGCATCGAGCCGTTCCTGCTATCGTCATCGTTGCTGGGCGTGATGGCCCAGCGCCTGGTCCGTAAACTCTGCCCGCACTGCAAGAAGAGCGATGGCGTGCACTGGCATGCGGTCGGCTGCGAGCGTTGCGGCCATACCGGATACCACGGCCGGGTCGGCGTCTACGAATTGCTGGAAACGACCGAGGGGATCCGCGCCCAGATCCACAACCAGGCGTCGGAAGCCGAGATCCGCGCCGCAGCCCAGCAAAGCGGCATGCGCACCATGCGCGAAGACGGTGAACGCTGGTTGCGAGACGGCACCACGACGCA
>JBBWZO010000364.1:0-5432 GCA_039649125.1 Massilia sp.
GCTCGGCCTGGTACAGCTCCCAGTTCGAGGTGAGGAAGCCGCCGTCCTTGTTCGAATCCGAGTAGCCGAGCATGACTTCCTGCAGCCGCCCCTGGTTGTGCACGATGCGCGTGACCGGCGGCAGCGCCATCCAGGCCTCCATGATGGCGGCTGCCCGCTGCAGGTCGGGGATGGTCTCGAAGAGGGGAATCACCATGACGCTTGAGACGCCGGCGTTCGGGCGCACCAGGCCCGCTTCCTTCAGCAGGAGCAGCACTTCGAGCAGGTCGGACACGGCCTCGGTATGCGAGATGATGTAGTTGCGGATCGCGCGCGCGCCGTAGCGCTGGCGGATGTCGCGCGCGGCGCGCACGATGGCCAGCTCGGACTGCGTTTCGTCGCTGTAGGCCTCGAACGGCGAATACAGCAGGCGCGGCTGGGCGATCTCGGCCAGCAGGAGTTTTACCTTGTCGTCTTCCGGCAGGGCCGCGTAGTCGGCTTCGACCTGGGCCTTTTCGAACAGCTCGGCCAGCACGCGCTCGTGGATGTCCGAGCTCTGGCGCATGTCGAGCGAGGCGAGATGAAAACCGAAGATGTGGGCGGCGCGGGTCAGGCCGGCCAGGCGCGGCGTCACCAGCATGGCGCCGTGGTTCGCCTTCAGGGACGCGGCGATGGTCTCGAGGTCGGCCGCGAATTCGGCCGCGTCCGCGTAAGGCTCGGCATGGCCGACTTCCTTGCGCAGGATGTTGGTGGCGCCGAGTTCGCGCGCGCTGGCCGCCAGGCGGGCGTACATGCCGATCAGGGCGCGCCGGTAGGGCTCGTCGGCGCGGTGGTCGGACTGGTCGGTCGAGCGCTCGGACAGGGCCTGCATGGCGGGCGTGATGTCGACCATCAGCGTCGAGGTCGACAGTTCCGCGCCCAGCGTGTGCACTTCCTCGAGGTAGTAGTCGAGGATGGTGGTGGCGTGGCGCATCGTCGCGTGGCGCATGGTGTCGGCGTTGACGTTCGGATTGCCGTCGCGGTCACCGCCGATCCAGCTGCCCATCTGCAGGTAGGCCGCGTCGGCCAGCTGCGGCGCGCTGCCATGGTATTGCGCGCCGATCTCGTCCTCGATGTCGTCGTACAGCGAGGGCAGCTCGCGCAGGAAAGTGATGCGGTAGTAGGACAGGGCGTTCTCGATCTCGTCGGCGACCGTAAGCTTGGTGTAGCGCAGCATGCGCGTCTGCCACAGCGTGGCGATGCGCGCCTGCAGCAGCTGCAGGTTGCGCACCTGTTCCTTGGGCGTCAGGGGCAGGTCGCGCTCGGCCAGCAGGCGCGCGATGTCGTGCTCGGCGTCGAGGATGGATT
The DNA here is from genome assembly GCA_039649125.1 of Massilia sp. Classification (GTDB taxonomy): domain Bacteria; phylum Pseudomonadota; class Gammaproteobacteria; order Burkholderiales; family Burkholderiaceae_D; genus Telluria. The sequence continues at coordinate 1,327 of JBBWZO010000364.1, forward strand.
TGCGTTGCACCTCGGTCGGGTGGGCGGTGAGCACCGGGGCGATCAGGGCGTTGCGGAAGAAGGTCTCGACCGTCTTCTGGTCGACCCCGGCGCCGCGCAGCTTGCCCAGCGCATGGCCGACGCTGCCTTCGCGGGGGCGCGAGCCGGCCAGCAGGTGGGCGCGGCGGCGGCGGTTGTGGTGCTGGTCTTCGGCGATGTTGGCCAGGTGCGAAAAATACGAGAAGGCGCGCACCACCGAAATGGTCTGGTTGCGCGTGAGCTTGTGCAGCAGCGTGGTGAGCTCTTCGCCGGCCTCGGGGTCGGCGTCGCGGCGGAATCGTACCGCGGTCTGGCGGATGGTCTCGACAACCTCGAACACGGCGTCGCCTTCCTGGTCGCGCAGCACGTCGCCGAGCAGGCGGCCGAGCAGGCGGATGTCTTCTTTCAGCGGCGCGTCCTTGTCGGGCGTGGCGGGAGCGTCAGCGGGGGTGCTTGCGGGCTTGTCCGCGGGGGGAGTCGATGCAGCAATGTTATCCATGTCGGCCATAGGTTCTCGATTGTCGGGTACACCGGATTGGGCGTGGCCATCGGCCACGTTCTGCAAGCGGGCCGCATGCTAAAATTTGTGATCTTATGCAAGAGCCGTGTCTGCCGTCCGCCGTGTGGGCGCAACGACAGGAAAAAGAAACCGTTTTTGAAAGCAAAGACATGACGCAGCAGGTACAGGTGCCGTCGAAACTGATTATCGCATCGCGCGAGAGCCGCCTGGCCATGTGGCAGGCGGAGCACGTGCGCGACCGTCTGGCCGCATTATATCCACAGTGTCAAATCAGCATCCTCGGGATGACGACGCGTGGCGACCAGATCCTCGACCGGACGCTCTCGAAAGTCGGCGGCAAGGGTTTGTTCGTGAAGGAACTCGAGGTGGCCATGGCCGAGGGCCGCGCCGACCTGGCCGTGCACTCGCTGAAGGACGTGCCGATGGATTTGCCGGAGGGCTTTGCCCTGGCGGCCGTGCTCGAGCGCGAAGACCCGCGCGACGCCTTCGTCTCGAACGACTACGCCAGTCTGGACGAATTGCCGGCCGGCGCGGTGGTGGGCACCAGCAGCCTGCGCCGCCAGTCGCTGATCGCGGCGCGCTACCCGCACCTGGTCATCCAGCCGCTGCGTGGCAACCTCGACACGCGCCTGGGCAAGCTCGACCGGGGCGACTACGCGGCCATCATCCTGGCCGCGGCCGGCTTGAAGCGCCTGGGCCTGCCCCAGCGCATCCGCAGCGTGCTGCCACCCGAACTGTCGCTGCCAGCGGCGGGGCAGGGCGCGATGGCGATCGAGACCGCCGTGGGCGAGCGCAGCGACGGCGTCGACCTGCACGCGCTGCTGGCGCCGCTGAACCACCTGGAAACCGCCCAGGCCGTCATGGCCGAGCGCAAGGTGTCGAAGATCTTCGGCGGCAGCTGCCAGATCCCGCTGGCCGCGCACGCGGTCGTCAGCGGCGACAGCATGCACCTGCGCGCCATGGTCGCTACGCCGGACGGCAAGCGCAGCGCGTTTGCCGAGCTGAGCGGCCCCGCCGACCAGCCGGAGTTTCTGGGCGAGCAGGTGTCGAGCCTGCTGGAACAGCAGGACGCCCAGTCCATCCTGGCCGCCTGCCGGCAGGATGCCGCCCTTGAATCCTGACGGCGTCGTCATCACCCGGCCGCTCGCCCAGGCCGAGGGCCTGGCGCGCGCCGTCGCCGCGCTCGGGCGCACGCCGGTCGTGCTGCCCTTGCTGGAGATCGCGCCGCTCGCGGATACCTCGGCGCTGCGCGCAGCCCTGGCGGATCCGGAGCGCTACGCCCTGGTCGCCTTCGTGTCGCCGAATGCGATCGATGCCGCCTTCGCCCACGTCGCCGCCTTGCCGCAGGGGTGGCCGCAAACGGTGCCGCTGGCCGTCCTCGGCGAAGGCAGCCGCCTGGCGCTTGCGCGCCACGGATTGACGAGCGACAACGCGACGATCCTGGGGCCGAACGACCCCACCCGCAGCGATTCGGAACACCTGCTTGCGGCGCTCGACCTGGCCGCGCTGGCCGGCAAACAGGTCCTGATCGTGCGCGGCGAATCCGGACGGGAGCTGATGGCCGACGGTTTCCGCGCGGCAGGCGCCGAGGTGACGGTCGTGCCGGCGTACCGGCGCAGCGTGCCGCCGCTGAGCGAGGACCTGGCGGCGCAACTGCGCACCTTGCTGGGGCAACGCAACGACTGGATCATCACGAGCTCGGAGGCGCTGCGCGGCCTGTTTGCGCTGCTCGATGCACTCGGGCCCGGCTGTGTCAGCCAAATGCGGCGCCAGCACGTTATCGTGCCTCACGCCCGGATTGCTGCCACCGCGCAGGAACTCGGCCTGGACCATGTCACCCTCACCGGCTCGGGCGACGAGCGTTTGCTTGCCGCGTTACAATCTCAAGAATGAACGAATTGCCGAATAACCCAGAGCTGCCGCCGACGCAGCCACCGCCCTTGCCACCTCCGGCGCCGCAGGCGCCGGACTTTGAACACTATCGTACGGCGCCGGAGCGCAGGGCGGGGTCCGGCCTGGCCGAGCAGCTCACGCGTCCGCTGCCGCTGGCCGTGATCGCGCTGGCCTTGCTGCTGGCCGCCCAGACCTGGTCGAGCCATAGCCGCATCAACACGCTGCGCCAGGAAATGGCGCGCAGCCTGCAAAAGGGCAACGAGATCAATGCCGAGACCGCCGCGCTCGCGCGCGACGTCGCCGAGCAGTCGAAGGCCCTGCAGCTCAAGGTCGGCGTGCTCGAGAGCCGCCAGCTCGAAAACCAGAGCCAGCAGCTCGCGCTGGAGCAGCTCTACCAGGACTTGTCGAAGACCCGCGACGAATGGGCGCTGTCGGAGGTCGAGCAGGTGCTCTCGACGGCCAGCCAGCAGTTGCAGCTGGCCGGCAACGTGCAGGGTGCCTTGCTGGCCCTGCAAAACGCCGACCGCTCGCTGTCGCGTTCGGACAAGCCGCAATTCATCTCCGTGCGCCGCGCCATCGCCGCCGACATTGAAAAACTGAAAGCCACGCCGGCGGTGGACCTGGCGGGCGTCGCCGTGCGCCTCGACAGCGTCATCGCGCAAGTCGACACCTTGCCGCTCCTGTCCGACGAAAAACCTTTGCTGCCGGCCGCGCCGGTGCGTGCCCAGCGTGGCCAGGCCCAGGCGCCGGCGGTGCCGCTGACGCTCGGCGAGCGCATGCTGGCCACCTGGCGCAACTGGAGCGCCGAGATGTGGAACGACGTGCGCCAGCTGATCCGCGTGCGCAGCGTCAACACGCCGGAAGCGCTGATGCTCTCGCCCGACCAGAATTATTTCGTGCGCGAGAACCTGAAGCTGCGCCTGCTCAACGCACGCCTGGCGCTGCTGTCGCGCGACGAGACGACCTTCGCGGGCGATCTTGCTGCGGCGCAGGAAACGCTGAACAAGTACTTCGACACGCGTGCGCGCTCGACCCAGCAGGCGCTGGCGGTGCTGCGCCAGGTGCGGGCGAACAACCTGGCGATCGAGCTGCCGACGCTGGCCGACAGCCTGACGGCTGTGCGCAATTACAAGAAGCCATAAGCCATGCGTCTACTCCTCTGGTTAGTTGCGCTGATGGCTACGGCCATCGGCATCGCCGTGACGGCGCGCTTCAATCCGGGCAACGTGGTGCTGTTCTACCCGCCGCACCGGATCGACATGTCCCTCAACCTGTTCGTGGTGGTGCTGGCGCTGCTGTTCCTGATGCTGTACGGGCTGGCGCGGGCGATCGTCTCGACGCTGCGCATGCCCGACCGCGTGGCCGCCTATCGCCTGCGCAAGCGCGAGCGGGAAGGCAACAAGGGTTTGCGCGACGCACTCAAGGCCCTGCTCGAGGGCCGCTTCGGCCACGCCGAGAAGGCCGCGATGCGCGCCGCCGAGCTGCCCGAGAACGCCGGCCTGGCCGCGCTCATCGGGGCCCGCGCGGCGCACCGCATGCGCGAACCGGCCCGGCGCGATGCCTGGCTGGCCGGCATCGCCCACGACCAGTCCCTGAAGACCGCGCGCCTGATGACGCTGATTGAACTGCTGGTCGACGACCACCAGCCGGAAGCGGCGCTGGAGGCGGTGGCCGA
>JBBWZO010000022.1:0-29897 GCA_039649125.1 Massilia sp.
GCATGCGGCGAATTGCTTGCTCCCGAGTAGCACCGTAGGAAATTACCTTGCCGATCATCGAGTCGTAATGAGGTGGAACATAGTATCCCGCATACGAGTGCGAATCGACACGGATGCCAGGACCGCCCGGCGGATGCCAGCCGGTGATGCGGCCCGGCGAGGGCGTGAACTTGAACGGGTCTTCGGCATTGATGCGGCATTCGATCGCGTGGCCGGCCAGCATGATGTCGCGCTGGCGGAAGCGCAGCTTCTCGCCGCAGGCGATGCGGATCTGTTCCTGCACGATGTCGATGCCGGTGATCATCTCGGTGACCGGGTGTTCGACCTGGACGCGGGTGTTCATTTCGATGAAATAGAACTCGCCGTTTTCGTACAGGAATTCGAAGGTGCCGGCGCCGCGGTAGCCGATCTTGCGGCAGGCTTCGGCGCAGCGGTCGCCGATCTTCTCGATCAGCTTGCGCGGGATGCCCGGTGCCGGCGCTTCCTCGATCACCTTCTGGTGGCGGCGCTGCATCGAGCAGTCGCGTTCGCCCAGCCAGACGGCATTCTTGTGTTCGTCGGCCAGGATCTGGATTTCCACGTGGCGTGGATTCTCCAGGTACTTCTCCATATAGACTTCCGGATTACCGAAGGCGCTACCGGCTTCGGTCTTGGTCATCTGCACGGCGTTGAGCAGGGCCGCTTCGGTGTGGACCACGCGCATGCCGCGCCCGCCACCGCCGCCGGCGGCCTTGATGATGACCGGATAGCCGATCTTGCGGGCGGTCTGGATGATTTCCTTCGGATCGTCCGGCAGGGCGCCTTCCGAACCCGGCACGCAAGGCACACCGGCGCGGATCATCGCTTGCTTGGCCGAAACCTTGTCGCCCATCAAACGGATCGAATCGGAACGCGGGCCGATGAAGACGAAGCCCGATTTTTCCACGCGTTCGGCGAAATCGGCGTTTTCCGACAGGAAGCCATAGCCCGGGTGGATCGCTTCGGCGTCGGTTACTTCGGCGGCGCTGATGATGGCCGGCATGTTCAGGTAGCTCAGCGACGATTGCGCCGGGCCGATGCAGACGGATTCGTCGGCCAGCTTGACATACTTGGCGTCCTTGTCGGCTTCCGAGTGAACGACCACCGTCTTGATGCCCATTTCGCGGCACGCGCGCTGGATACGCAGCGCGATTTCACCACGATTGGCGATGAGAATTTTTTCAAACATGGTTAAGTTCGGAGTGTGAGAGAGCCGGCGTCGTGCGCCGGCCTGGGTTCGGGATCATGCGGCCGCGCAGAAAACACGGCCGGGCGGGGCTGTTGAATTAGCCGATCACGAACAGCGGCTGGCCGAATTCGACCGGCTGGCCATTTTCCACCAGGATCTTGGTCACGACGCCAGAGACTTCAGCGTCGATTTCGTTCAGGAGTTTCATCGCCTCGATGATGCACAGGGTGTCGCCTTCCTTGATGCTGGCGCCAACTTCGACGAAGGCCGGGGCGCCCGGTGCCGACGAACGATAGAAGGTGCCGACCATCGGCGACTTGATGATGTGGCCGGTCGGCTCGGCGGCGGCCGGGGCCGGGGCGGCGGCCGGGGCTGCGACGGCCGGGGCGGCAGGGGCTGGCGCGGAGAACTGCTGCATGCCGTTCGAAGGCATCATGACCATCTGGCCTTGGGGCGCGGCGGACGACTTGACGATGCGGACCTTGCTTTCGCCTTCGGTCACTTCGAGTTCGGCGATGTCCGATTCGGCAACGAGGTCGATCAAAGTCTTGAGTTTACGTAGATCCATGTGAAACCCCTTGGAATTATTGTGTAATGAGTAAGTTACAGCGCGCCAGAAGAGGGCGCCGCCGCGCAGATGCTTGCAGTTGACGTAGATTAAAGCTATTTAAGCGCAAAGTCGATGGCAAACCAGTATCCGTCGACGCCCAGCCCGCAGATGGTGCCGCGGGCAATGGCCGACAGGTACGAATGATGGCGGAAGGCTTCGCGCTGATAAATGTTCGAGATATGAACCTCAATAAACGGGATCGCCACCGCGGCCAGCGCATCGCGCAGCGCCACGCTGGTGTGGGTCAGCCCGCCAGGGTTGATGACGATCGCATCGATGCCTTCCTCGCGGGCAGCATGGATGCGGTCGATCAGCGCACCTTCGTGGTTGCTTTGAAAGCAGGAAAGCGACCCGCCTGCGGCCGCGGCCTGGGCCTGGGCTGCGCTTTCGATGTCGGCCAGCGTTGCCGCGCCATACACCGCAGGCTCTCGGGTTCCCAGCAGGTTCAGGTTGGGACCGTTAAGCAGCAGTAGCTTTTTCGCCATTATGTTTAGAGTCTATGCTCGAAAGTGACGCATTTTGCCGCCAACATCGGGTATTGGCAAGCGATAAAATTCTCTGTGGATACCCGCGACTTTGACGGAGTTCAGAAAAGAACGACCGTTCGCGAGCCCTGCAGAGTCCCTACAGGGCTGCCAGGTCGGCCTTCAGTTCGTCGAATTTGAGTTTGCCGAGGTAGGTCTTCTTTACTTGCCCATCGGCACCAATCAAGACTGTGAAGGGCAGGCCACCGCTGGGGTTGCCGAAGTCGCGCGACAGCTCGGTGCCGCCCATGCCGCCCACGTACAGCGGGTACTTGATGTTGTGCTTGGCGGCAAATTCGCTCATCGCACTCGGGGAATCGATGCCGACGCCGATCACGTTGAAACGCTTGCCTGCCTCCTCGTTCGCCAGGGCGGAGAGTTCCGGCATTTCCTGGACGCAGGGGGCGCACCAGGTCGCCCAGAAGTTCACCAGCAAGGCTTTGCCTTTCCACTGTGCAAGCGACTGCGGCTTGCCGGACAGGTCGTTGAGGGTTTGCGCATATAGATTAGTGGAAGCGGTATGGGCCGGTCCCCCGCGGTCCGGCGTCCCGGTGGGGGCAATGGCGGTGGTGACTGGCGCCGCTTCACGGGTCTTGCTGCCGAACACGGCGCCCAGCGCGCCAAAAATGACTGCCACGGCCACGAGCGCGGCCACTTTCTTCTTATTCATTCGTCCTGTTCCAGGGATTCGTCGGTATTCATCAGGGCGCGCAGGCCGGCAGCGTCGACGCGCTGCAGGCGGCCGTCGCCCCGTGGCTTGAGTGCGCCGCGCAAGTCATGAAAATCATATAACTCGGCATGCACAGCCTCGTTATGCCACAGGAAGCTCACCGTTTCAACCGGCTCATGGCGCGCGCCCTTGAAATGCGGGGTTTCCGAGATCTCTATATTGACGTTGCGGTTCAACAGGAAGATTTCGACTTCCTTGGCGCTGTCGGCGAACAGTTGCAGGTGGATGTCGTCGTGCTCGCCGGCGGTGCCGTTCAGTACCGCGCCGGTGAGATAAGGCCGGAAGTCGGCCAGTGCATCCATCACTTCCAGGGCCGCTTCGCGCAAGGCCTGCAAGCGCTCGGCGTGGGCGGCGCCGCCAAACAAGGTCTGGTAGCGCCGTACCTCGTCCTCGATCTGGCCGTTGTCGGGCATGAGATTAGGCTGGGGCTGGTCCACGCCGAGCACCTGGCGGGCCGCCTTTTTGCGCGCCGTGGCATAGTCGGCGCCGTCCTGCGCGATCATGCGCGCTGCCGTTGCGGCAATCTGGGCGCGCAACTGTAAGAGGTCAGAATTCTGTGTTGGCATCATGACCCTGATCATACTCTTGAACTAAAAATGGCATCGCGTCGGGTAGAATCGCGTATTCGCTTTATTCCTCACGATCATGCATATTCACATCCTCGGCATTTGCGGCACCTTCATGGGCGGCCTGGCGGTCCTGGCGAAAGAAGCCGGTCACCGCGTCACCGGTTGCGACGCCAACGTCTATCCCCCGATGAGCACCCAGCTCGAAGCCCAGGGCATTGAACTGATCCAGGGCTACGGTCCGGAGCAAGTGTCGCTGAATCCCGACCTGTATGTGGTGGGGAATGTCATGACCCGCGGTAATCCGCTGATCGAGGAAATCCTGAACCGCAGCCTGCCGTACGTGTCCGGTCCCCAGTGGATCGGCGAACATATCCTGCGCGAAAAATGGGTGCTGGCCGTGGCCGGTACCCACGGCAAGACCACGACCTCGTCGATGCTGGCCTGGATCCTGGAAGACGCGGGTTATTCGCCCGGCTTCCTGATCGGCGGCGTTCCGATGAATTTTGGAATCTCGGCGCGCTTGTCGGGGGCCACCGATTCCGACTTCTTCGTGATCGAGGCCGACGAGTACGACACGGCGTTTTTCGACAAGCGCAGCAAGTTCGTGCACTACCACGCGAAAACCGCCGTGCTGAACAACCTGGAATTCGACCACGCCGACATCTTCCCGGACATTGGCGCCATCGAGACCCAGTTCCACCACCTGGTGCGTACCGTGCCGGGCGTGGGCCGCCTGGTCGTCAACGGCGACGAAGCCTCGCTCGCACGCGTGATCAAGCGCGGCTGCTGGAGCGAGAAGGAAACCTTCGGGGTGTCCGACGGCGTCAACTGGACGCTGGTCGAGCATCCGGGCGGCGCCAGCTTCGACGTGGTATTCAACGGTGAGAACCAGGGCACCGTGCACTGGGACCTGACCGGCAAGCACAACCGCTCGAACGCCCTGGCCGCGATCGCCGCCGCCCGCCACGTCGGCGTGCCGGTGGCGCAAGCCGTCGATTCGCTGTCGCGCTTCCAGAGCGTCAAGCGCCGCATGGAAGTGCGCGGCGTGGTCAACAACGTCACCGTGTACGACGATTTTGCGCACCACCCGACGGCGATCGCGACCACGGTCGGTGGCCTGCGCCAGCGCATCGGTACCAATGGCCGAATTTTGGCCGTGCTGGAGCCGCGCTCGAACACCATGAAGCTGGGCGCCATGAAGGACGCGCTGCCGGGCAGTTTGAAAGATGCGGACCTGGTGTTCGGCTTCGGCAGCCAGCAGGCGCTGGGCTGGTCGCTGGCCGACGCCCTGAAGCCGCTCGGCAGCATCGCCCACAGTTTTGACCAGATCGACTACATGGTGCAGGCCATCGTGCAGGCGGCCCAGCCGGGCGACCACATCCTCGTGATGAGCAACGGCGGCTTCGGCGGCGTGCACCAGAAGCTGCTCGAGGCGCTGGCGAAATGATCGATGTTCCGCGCGGGAGGCACATGCGCGTTCTTTACCTCCACGGCTTCCGTTCCTCGCCGCGCTCCTTTAAAGCGCGCATGGTGCAGGAGCGGATGACGGCGGCCGGGCGTGCGAACGACCTGATCTGCCCGCAACTGCCGGCCTCGCCAAAGGCGGCGATGGAACTGGCCCTGCTGCTGGCCGAGCGCCATGCGCCCGAGAACCTGGCCATCATCGGTTCCTCGCTGGGCGGTTTTTATGCGACCTGGCTGGCCGAGCGCCTCGGCGTGCGCGCCGTGCTGCTCAACCCGGCGGTCGATCCTTGCGCCAGCCTGGACAAGCACGTCGGCGTGACGACCGCCTGGCACTCGGATGAGCCCTTCGAGTTCCGCCGCGAATACGTGGCCGAGCTGGAAGCGCTGAAAGTCGCACGCATCACGCGGCCGGAACGCTATTTCCTGGTCGCGGCCACCGGCGACGAAGTGCTGGACTACCGCGACATGGTCGCCCACTACCCGGGTGCCCGCCAGCACGTGATCGAGGGCAGCGACCATGCGATTTCCGAATTCTCGCAGTATGTGGACGAAGTGCTGGCCTTCTGCGAACCAGGCGTGGACTGGTCGACAGCAGGCCGCGCGCAGTGAGCGGGCGCTCGCTGCGGCTGGCGAAGTGGCATCGCCATGTGGACGCCGTCGGTGCCGATGCCTCGATGCGCGACTGGCTGACGATGAAAGGATCGCTGACCGCGCGCCTGATCGCCGGCAGCGAGGCGTTTCGCGTGCGGCGGCTGCACCAGAAGGGTGCGCTGTGTTCGCTGGAAGAGGCCGGTCCAATCGGCCTGCCGCGCCGCGAGCGCGTCTGGGAACGCGAGGTATTGCTGTGCTGCGACGGCAAGCCGGTGGTATTCGGCCATACCGTCGTGCCGATGTCGGCCACCGCGCGCGACTGGCCGCTGTTTTCGACGCTGGGCGAACGCTCGCTCGGCACGACCCTGTTTTACGACCCGAAGGTCGTGCGCGGGCCGCTGGAGTTTGCCCGGCTGCGCGCCGGACACCCGCTACTGGCGCGCCTGCGCGCCGTGCTGGGTGACGGCGCGGGCAGTACTGGACTGGACGGACATGTTTTCCATGCGCGGCGTTGTGTCTACCGCCGCCATCAAGGTTTGCTGATGGTCACCGAGGTATTCTTGCCGGCGGTGCTAGCTCTCACAGGCGCAACAATCAAGAACGCGAAATAAGATGAATCTATTTTTTGAAGAGTCGGGCGACTTCAAGGTCGGCTCGGTACTGTCCACGGCTGGCGAGGCCTATCAGGTGGAACTGTCGAGCGGCAAGCGCACCAAGGTCAAGGCCAAGGATGTCCTGCTGCAGTTCGAGAAACCGGCGCCGGAGGTGCTGCTCGACGCAGCCAAGGGCATAGCCGCCGAGGTCGACCTGGACTTTCTGTGGGAAGTGGCGGGCCAGGAAGAATTCGGCTTTGCCGAGCTGGGCGCCGAATACTTCGGCCACGCGCCGCTGCCGACCGAGGCCGCAGGCCTGGTGCTGGCGCTGCACAATGCCCCGATCTACTTTTATAAAAAGGGACGCGGACGCTACAAGGCCGCCCCCGAGCAGTCGCTGCGCGCGGCCCAGGCCGGTATCGAAAAGAAGAAGCAGCAGGCACTGGTACAGGCATCCTATGTCGAGGAGCTGAAGGCGGGGCAACTGCCCGCGGCGATGCAGCCTATCGTCGCCCAGCTGCTTTTTAAACCCGACAAGAACACCATCGAATACAAGGCGCTGGAAGCGGCCGCCAACGAGCTGCAGACGACGGCGCCGCGCTTGATGCTGGCCACCAGAGGCATCGCCTCGCCGAAGGACCTGCACATGGGCCGCTTCCTGTTCGAACACTTCCCGCGCGGCGCCGGTTTTCAGCCGGTCGAGGTGCCGAAGGCGCCAACGGCCTTGCCGACGGCGAACGTGGCCGCGTTCTCGATCGACGACGTCACCACCACCGAAATCGACGACGCCTTCTCGGTCGAACAACTGGAAGACGGCACCGTCCGTGTCGGCATCCACATCGCCGCGCCCGGCCTGGCGATCAAGCCGGACGATGCCATCGACAAGATCGCGCGCAGCCGCATGTCCACCGTCTACATGCCGGGCGACAAGATCACGATGCTGCCGGACGAGGTCGTCGATGCCTTCACCCTGGCCGAGGGCAACACCTGCCCGGCACTGTCGCTGTACGCGACGCTGAACACGGCAGACTGGTCCGTGATCTCGACCACGACGCGCGCCGAGCTGGTGCCGATCCAGAGCAACCTGCGCCACAACGACCTCGACGAGCTGGTCAACGAGGAGACGCTGGAAAGCGGTGCCGGAGACTATCCGCACAAGGCGGAACTGTCCCTGCTGTGGAAGTGGGCGCTGCAACTGGAAGCCGGCCGCATGAAAAAGCGCGAGGCGTTTGGATTGAAACCGGAGCAGGGCAACCGCGTCGACTTCAATTTCTACGTCGAAGACGATGTCGTGTCGATCGTGCGCAGGAAACGCGGCGCGCCGCTCGACAAGATCGTCGCCGAACTGATGATCTTCGCGAACAGCACCTGGGGCAAGTTGCTGCACGACTCGGGCGTGCCGGGCATCTACCGCTCGCAGGGCGCCGGCAGCGGTGCCGGCTGGGCGGCCAAGATGCAGGTGCGCATGGTCACCCACGCCGCGCCCCACCAGGGCCTCGGCGTCGACCAGTATGCCTGGAGCACCTCGCCGCTGCGCCGCTATACGGACCTGGTAAACCAGTGGCAGATCATCGCCTGTGCCGAGCACGGCGTGACGGCGCCGCTGGTCGCCCCGTTCAAGCCGAGGGACGCGACCCTGTTCTCGATCGTCTCGGCGTTCGACGCGGCCTATGCGGCCTATAACGACTTCCAGCAGACGATGGAGCGCTACTGGTGCCTGCGCTGGCTGGGGCAAGAGAGTGCCAGGCACGTCGACGCCGTGGTGCTGAAGGACGACGTGCTGCGCCTGGTCGACGTGCCGCTGGTGATCCGCCTGGCCGGCATGCCGCAGCTGGCGCGCGGCGCCCAGGTGAAACTCGACATCGTGCGCTGGGACGAAGTCGACCTGTCGCTGGAAGCGCGCCTGCTCGAGGTGTCCGCGGCGCCGGCCGACGAGACCCTGGCCGTCGAGGAGGAGGAGGACGCCGTGGGCGAGGTAGCCGACAGTGGTGAAGCCGCCGTGCAGGAAGTCGTCGAAGCCGAAGGCGCGGTGGCGGCCATCAGCACCGACGACCCGACGCCCGCCGCCGGCTGAGCATGAGCCGGGCCATGATTGCCGCGTCGTCGCGCAGCGCACGCCGTTCGGTGCGTGCCGTCGCGATCGTGACGGCGCTGCTGTTCCTGGCCTACTGGTGCGTGTTCGGCTGGATGGTGTACTGCTCGCCCTTGCCCTATGAAGCGATCGATCTCGACCATGACGGATCGGTCAGTTTCACGGAGGTGGATTACGTGTCGTCCTTCGGCATGCGCACGATCTACCGTCAAGGGGAGCAGTGCGTCGAATACTACGCGCAGCAGGATGGGCGCGCGCTGAAGCTCGTCTGTCCGGAGTAGGTTTTTGTAGGGTGGGCACCGTCATCGAGGCCCTCGGCCTCGATGACCCCACGCGGTACTGGCATCTGCCGCACACGTTGTTCATCATCCCATCCGTTGCCGCAGCGCCACCAACCTCCCGCAAGCGGGTTTCGCACGGTAGAATGCTTGGATTCCCAGATTCAACTGCCGCCCGGCCACCGCGTGAAGTATTCCCGAGAAAACCGTCCCCTGATGATCGCCCTGGCCGCCTCGGTGGCGGCGCATGCGGTCCTGCTCGCCGTTCGCTTCGCGGCGCCCGAGGCGTTCAAGCTTGAGCCAGCCGATCCCGGCCTGGAGGTGATCCTCGTCAATGCCAAGCACAGCAAGGCGCCGACCAAGGCCGAGGCGCTGGCCCAGGCCAACCTGGAGGGCGGCGGCACGGCGGATGCAGGGCGCTCGAAGTCGCCGCTGCCCGACCTGCGCAAGAACGACAACGGCGACAGCATCAAGGCCCTGCAAAAGCGCATCGTCGAACTCGAGCAGCTGCAGCAGAACGTGCTGACGCGCGTGCAGAAGTCCAGCTTCACGGCCGCCCCGGTCACCGACAAGGACAAGCCCGAGCCGACCCGCACCGGCGACGACGAGGTCGACACCACGCGCCAGATCGCGCGCATGACGGCCGAGATCACGCAGACCATCGAGGACCAGAACAAGCGCCCGAAGCGCACCCACATCTCGCCGAGCACGCGCCAGGTCGGCTACGCGCTGTACTACAAGGCGATGCAAAAGCAGGTCGAAGAGGTCGGCACGCTGAACTTCCCCCAGCAGAACGGCCAGAAACTCTACGGCGAACTGGTCATGTCGATCCCCGTCTTCCAGGACGGCACCCTGTACCAGAAGGAGGGCGGGCCGCGCGTCGAACGCAGCTCCGGCAATCCGAGCCTCGACAAGGCCGCGCTCGAGATCGTGCGCCGCGCCGCGCCCTTCGGCGCCTTCCCGCAGAACATGCGCACCGCCGGCAAGGACGACCTCTGGATCGTGATCACCCGCTTTACCTTTACCCGCGAGGAAAAGCTGAAAGCCCAACTACAGGAAGGAGTCTAAGCGTGAACGTCGACAAGTATTGCGTGATCGGCAACCCGATCGCCCATAGTAAATCGCCCGAGATCCACCCGGTGTTTGCGGCCCGGACCGGGCAGCAACTCGAATACGGCCGCTGCCTGGCGCCGCTCGACGGTTTTGCGCAGACCGTGCGCGACCTGGTGGCCCAGGGTTACAAGGGTGCCAACGTCACGGTGCCGTTCAAGATCGAGGCGGTCGCGGTGGCGACCCGCCTGACCGAGCGCGCGCGGGCGGCGGGCGCCGTGAACACGCTCAGTTTCATGGACGGCGAGATCGTCGGCGACAACACCGACGGCCCGGGCCTGGTGGCCGACATCGTGCGCAATGCCGGCGTGCTGCTGGCGAACAAACGCATCCTGCTGCTGGGGGCGGGCGGGGCGGCGCGCGGCATCATGCTGCCCTTCCTGAACGAGCGGCCGCAGTCGATACTGGTGGCGAACCGCACCGTGGCCACGGCCGCGGCCCTGGTAAACAACTTCGCGGGACACGATGCCGAGGTCGCGGCCTGCGGCTTCGACGGCATCGGCGGTCCCTACGACATTGTGGTGAACGCCACTTCGAGCAGCCTGGCCGCCGAGATGCCGCCGATACCAGGCTCGGCTTTTGCAAGCGGCACGCTGGCCGTCGACATCATGTACGGCAGCGAACCCTCTCCCTTCATGCGCTTCGCCGCCGAACACGGCGCCGCCACGCGCGACGGGCTTGGCATGCTGGTCGAACAGGCGGCCGAGGCGTTCATGGTATGGCGCGGCGTGCGTCCGGACACGGGCGAGGTCTTCGACAAACTGCGTACCAAATAAAAATAAAACGATCACGATGGCAAAACGGAGCGCTACGCGAAGCGATGCAAAAGGCAAAGGCGCCGCGGGCAAGCGCCGCTGGCTGAAATGGATCATCCTGGGGCCGATCCTCGCCGTCTTCCTGCTCCAGCTGTATTTCTTCGTCCAGGTATGCTGGTTCGTGTACTTCAACCCGAGCTCGAGCAGCTTCATGCGCCAGCAACTGTCGGAGCTGCGCGAAAAGAACCCGAAGGCTGAACTGAAGCATCAGTGGGTGCCCTACGAGCGCATCTCGAACAACCTGAAACGCGCCGTGGTGGCCTCCGAGGATGCGAATTTCGCCGACCATCCGGGCATCGACATCGAGGCGCTCGAACGCGCCTACGAGCGCAACAACCGCAAGCACAAGGTGGTGGGCGGCGGTTCCACCATCACCCAGCAGCTGGCAAAAAACCTGTTCCTCTCCGGTTCGCGCAGCTACCTGCGCAAGGGGCAGGAAATGGTCCTCGCCTTCATGCTCGAATCGGTGATGAGCAAGCGGCGCATCCTCGAGGTTTACCTGAACGTGGTCGAGTTCGGCCGCGGCGTGTTCGGCGCCGAGGCGGCTGCGCGCTACTATTTCCGCACCTCGGCCGCCAACCTGGCCCCGAGCCAGGCCGCGCGCCTGGCCGTGATGCTGCCCAATCCGCGCTATTACGACCGCAACCGCAGCACCAATTACCTCGTCAAGCGGACCAACCTGATCCAGCGGCGCATGCGCGCGGCAGAATTACCTTGAGATCGGCAGCTCATCGGCCACTTAGTCACCGAATAACAGCGCAGCACCCGGCAAAACTGTTGTTTCGGGGTGGCCGGTCTCGGGGCTAACGGGTACACTTGCGTCAGTTTTGAATCCGGCCGAGAAAGCGCATGATCAACGTATTTGTCCTACAAAATGGCCGACTGAATCAGGTCCCCATCGCCTCGCGCGCCGACCTGGAGAATGTCACGCCTGTCTGGGTCGATCTCACCGATCCGGATGACGACGAACGGGCGTGGGTCAAGACGATTTATGGCGTGTCCTTGCCGGGCGAAGACGAAGTCTCGGACATAGAGGCCTCGGCCCGTTACTACGAAGCGGAAAACGGCGACCTGCACCTGCGCACCGATTTCCTGCTCGAGGAGGAAGACGGCCCGTCGCGGGTGGTGACGGTCGCCTTCATCCTGTCGGGCAAGCGCCTGTTCTCGGTGCACTCGGACGATTTACCGGTGTTTCGCCTGGTGCGCATGCGCGCCCGCTCGCGCCCCGGCTCCATTGCCGACTACATGGACGTGCTGCTCGATTTGTATGCGACCGATGCCGAATATTCGGCGGACGCGCTCGAGGGCATCTACGAAAGCCTGGAAGAAGTCAGCGCGCGCGTGCTGCAGAAGGAATTCACCGACCAGGACGCGGCGGCGGCCCTGACCGCCATCGCCCACGAAGAAGACTTGAACGGCCGCATCCGCCGCAACATGATGGACACGCGCCGTGCGGTCAGCTTCCTGATGCGCGGGCGGCTGCTGAACTCGGAACAGTTCGACGAGGCGCGCCAGATCCTGCGCGACATCGAATCGCTCGACAACCACACCTCCTTCCTGTTTGACAAGGTGAACTTCCTGATGGACGCCACCGTCGGTTTTATTAACATCAACCAGAACAAGATCATCAAAATCTTCTCGGTGGCCTCGGCCGCCGTCCTGCCGCCGACGCTGATCGCCAGCATCTACGGCATGAACTTCAAGTGGTTCCCGGAACTGAACTGGGGCTACGGCTACCCGTTCGCGCTTGGCCTGATGATCGCCAGCGCGGCGGCGCCGCTGTGGTACTTCAGGAAGCGTGGCTGGCTGAAGCTGGCGTGAGGTGACCGGGGGACCGTGTGTGATCGGCATCCGGCCGGTTGCGTACCATTGTCCGTAGGGTGGACGGGTTCCCCGTCCACGCGTTCAAACATCGGGTGAGAAATCGCGGCCCCTTTTTTCAGGCGTTCGCTGAACGCGTGGACGGCAAAGCCGTCCACCCTACGAAATAATCTTTCACCTCAGCATTAAGAATGAAATTTTATTTCACGGCCACCGCGTTCGGTGGTTCCCTAAAACCTTCTCCACCATCCTCGCAGCGCATCCGGCTGATCACCTTCCCGCGCCGCGACACGATGATCCCATCCTCGAATTCGGGCGTCGTCCCATCCTCGCCCCGCGCCACCTTGCTGTAGACAGTATAGGTATAGGCCCCGCGCCGGAAGGCCACCGTCGTTTCGCCGCCGCCGACCAGCGGTGCCGATTTCACGGTAAACGCCGCGCGCGCGGTGCGCCCGGGCTCGGGATAACTCAGTTCGACCGCCTCGGGCCGGCCGAAGCGGTAGCTCAGCATGCCCCGGTCGTCGGCGGGCCGGCACAGGGACACGAGCTTGGCCCCGACATGGCAGGAGAACACGACGGGCTCGTTCGCCGCGCAGAGCGACTCCCCGGCCGCCGCCGGCACGGACGCCGCGCCGCACAGGACGGCGAAGGCCAGACTAGATACCCAGTACTTTCTTGATTCTCGCAAGGCGTGCTCCGCGGTCGGTCAGTCCGTTCAGGCCGCCGTTGACGGCGCGGGTCACGCCCTCGAGGTCGTCAAGATCGGCAAGCGCATTCACTGTACGCGCATCCCAGTAATAGAAAGCCGATTCGATGGCGTATTTGAGTTCGCTCACAAGCAGGTCGGGATCGGCGACGAAATCGCGTGGGTCCGCCGCATCGCGGGCGTTGTGCGCGTCCGTAAACGCCGCGTAATTGGCCTTGCCGGTCAGTTGCACCAGGCCCCGTCCACGGTAGCGGTAGCCGTCGCCCGAGGCTTCGTCGCCGTTGCCGAGCCGGTCGGCATACACATAGGCCAGCAGGCGCTGCGGGTTGCCGGCATACGTGGATTGTTCGGTCCAGAGCTTGGGGCGCAGCCGCGCCGGCTGGCCATCGGGCCCCAGCCGGCAATCGTCGCTGGCGCGGTCGTACCGGGACGGGCCGCCGCGGCAGCCGAAGATTTCGTGCATGCGCGTGGCCGAATAGCTGCCGTTTTCCTCGGTCGCGCGGAAGCTGCTTTCGTGGCCGATCTGCGCGAGGAAGTGAGCGATGCGCAAGGGCGTGTCGACCCCGTAGCGGCGCGCGCTGTCGGCGAGCGCGGCGACGATGCCAGCGTAATAGGTCTCGGGGTTCGCCGGTTCGGCCGCACGCAGCAGCGCAACGGTCACCGGCACGCCAGGAGATTCGCTGCCCGCCTGGGGTAACGGTGGCTGCGAGCGCGGCACCCGCGAACGGCGCGCGCCGGGAGGGGAGCGTCGTAGTCGTGCCATGGTCGAGTCCAACCGAAGTTGGACTCATGATGGCATAAGATGGGGCAGGAACGACTGCGGTGTCGCGCGAAGCGCGCTACACCTTTGTCCTGGCTTAAGCGATGCGGGCGAAGACTTTCCGTGCTGCTGCGATCGTTTCTTCGATGACCGCGTCGTCGTGCGCGGCGGACACAAAACCGGCCTCGAACATGGCCGGCGCGAAATACACGCCTTCGTCCAGCATGCCGTGGAAGAAGGCGTTGAAGCGCGCCTTGTCGCCGGCCATCATCTGGCCATAGGTCGCCGGGATGCGGTCGCTGAAGTAGAAGCCGAACATGCCGCCTACCGAATCGCCGCAGAAGGCGATCCCGGCTTCCTGCGCTGCTTTCGTCAAACCCGCGACCAGCTTCTCGCCCTGGGCGGTGAGGCGCTCGTAGAAGCCCGGCTCCTGCACCAGCTTTAAAGTCGTCATGCCGGCGGCGACCGCCACCGGGTTGCCCGACAGGGTGCCGGCCTGGTAGACCGGGCCGATCGGCGCCATCTTCTGCATCAGTTCACGCTTGCCACCGAAGGCCGCCACCGGCAGGCCACCGCCGATGACCTTGCCCAGCGCGGTGAGGTCGGGCGTGATGCCGTACATTTCCTGCGCTCCGCCCAGGCCCACGCGGAAGCCGCACATCACTTCGTCGAAGATCAGCACGGCGCCGTGCTCGGTGCACAGTTCGCGCATGCGGTTCAGGAATGCCGGGGTGGCGCGGATCAGGTTCATGTTGCCGGCAACCGGCTCCACGATCACGCAGGCGATGGTGTCGCCCATCGAAGCAAACGCCTCTTCCAGCTGGGTGACGTTGTTGTAGTCGAGGACCAGCGTGTGCTTCACGAAGTCTTCCGGCACCCCGGCGGAGGTTGGGTTGCCGAAGGTGAGCAGGCCCGAGCCGGCCTTCACCAGCAGCGAATCGGCGTGGCCGTGGTAGCAGCCTTCGAACTTGACGATCTTGTCGCGGCCGGTGGCGCCGCGCGCCAGGCGCAGCGCGCTCATGGTCGCTTCGGTGCCGGAGGAGACCAGGCGCACCTGCTCGATCGAGGGCACCAGCTTGCAGATTTCCTCGGCGATCTCGATTTCCCCCTCGGTCGGGGCGCCGAAGGACAGGCCGTTGGCGGCGGCATCCTGCACCGCCTTGATGACTTTGGGGTGGGCGTGGCCGACGATGGCCGGGCCCCAGGAACCGATGTAGTCAATGTAGCGCTTGCCGTCGGCATCCCAGAAATACGGGCCCTCGGCGCGGGTGATGAAGCGCGGCGTGCCGCCGACCGAACGGAAGGCGCGTACCGGAGAGTTGACGCCGCCGGGAGTGCTTTCCTGGGCGCGGGCAAAAAGGGTCTCGTTGCGGGAAGTGCTGTGTTCAGTCATTGCGGATGCTTTCTTATTGTCCGCCTGCCTGCGGCAGGAAGCGGTAAAAACGGTTGGGAACGAGCTTGCCCATGCCGAAACGCTGGGCGTGCAACAGGGCGCCGTAGGTGAATTCCTGGGCCACGCGCAAGGCATCGAAGACATCCATGCCGCGCGCCATGCAGGCCGTGAGCGCGCCCGACAGCGTGCAGCCGGCGCCCACAAAAGGACCGGGCAGGTGCTGCCAGTCGAAGCTGGTCATGCCGCCGTCGCGGTCGAACAGGGTGTTGGCGCGCTGGTGACCCTTACCTTTGCCGCTGCTGGTGGTGCCGGTGACCAGCACGTACTGGCAGCCGCGCGCGGTGAGTTCGGCGACGTCGGCTTCCAGCCCGCCTGCCGTCCCGCCTTCGTTGCCAACCCCGCGCCAGAGTTCGGCCATGCGGCCCAGCTCCGATTGCGACAGCTGCAGCACGGTGGCCTGGGGCGCGAGGATCTGGCGGATCGCTGCGACGATGTCCTCGTCCGACATGCCGGAATCGGGCAGGGCGGAGAGGAAGGGATCGACGATCAGGGGTACTTCGGCGTAGTCGGACACGATTTCGGCGATCGCGGCGGCCTGCTCGATGCTGGCGATCGCGCCGATCTTGACGGCGGCGATCGGCATGTCTTCGAGGACGACGCGCGCCTGGTCGGCCATCACGCCGGTGTCGACTTCCTGCCACTCCTCGACACGGGCGCTGTCGGCCACCAGCAGCGCGGTCGTGACCGAGAGCGCGTGGCAGCCATGGGCGGCAAAGGTGGCGATGTCGGCCCCGACGCCGAACGCGCCGACCGGGTCGGACACCCCAAAAGTGAGAATCAGCGGAGACGGTTGGTTTTGCACGACGGGTGGATTAAGATATCTGATTCCCCATTTTACTAGATCGAAGGAACCATAACGTGAGTATTGAGACGACCGCAACCGCCTACCAGACCTGGATGTGCCTGATCTGCGGCTGGGTCTACGACGAAGAAGCGGGCGCACCGGAAGACGGCATCGCCCCGGGGACGCGCTGGGCCGACGTGCCGATGAACTGGACTTGCCCGGAATGCGGTGCGCGCAAGGACGATTTCGAGATGACGGCGATTTAAAATATTGGCCGACAGTCGCGGTGACAGCGCCGCGATAACGTAGGGTGGACCGGGCGGCGTACCGCTCCCGAGTCCACGCGGTTCGGCTGCCATACGCGTGGACTCGGGAGTCCGCCCCACCTTCTTGGTATTACCTTGTCATCTAATCAATTCCGATATCAAATCCACCGCACCTGATATCACCGTTTCTAGCCTTTATACCAAGCTTCCCCCCGCCCGCTTGCGCTTAGTTGACAGTAAGCAACACTTCCCGCACAAGCCAATCGCCCTATGCTATCTTGGCGGTCCATGCTGAAGTGAAACGAAAATGACGACATCGCAGCAAGCAAGCGGCCCGGGCGGCCTGACCGTCATGGTGGTCGACGACAGCAACACGATCCGCCGTTCCGCCGAAATCTTCCTCACCCAAGCCGGCTACCAGGTGGTGCTGGCCGAGGACGGATTCGATGCGCTGGCCAAGATCAACGACCATCACCCGGCCCTGGTGTTCTGCGACATCCTGATGCCGCGCCTGGACGGCTACCAGACCTGCGCCCTGATCAAGAAGAGCGCGCGTTTCCACGCTACGCCGGTGGTCATGCTGTCCTCGAAAGACGGCCTGTTCGACCGCGCGCGCGGCGCGATGGTCGGCTCCAGCGCTTATCTCACCAAGCCGTTTTCCAAAGAGTCCCTGCTGGCGGCCGTCCGCGAGCACACCGCCTCCAGGGCCTGAACCAACCGAATTACGGAGCCCCCGTGGCCATACACAAGATTCTGATCGTCGACGATTCGCCGACCGAACGCTACTACCTGACCGACATCCTGGTGAAGAACGGGTTTTCCGTCTCCACCGCCGACAATGGCGAAGACGCCCTCGCCAAAATGCGTGCCGAGCGCCCGCAACTGATCCTGATGGACGTCGTCATGCCCGGTGCGAACGGCTTCCAGGTGACCCGGTCGATCGCGCGCGATCCGGAACTGGCGGCCGTGCCGGTCATCATCTGCAGCAGCAAGAGCCAGGAAACCGACCGTATCTGGGGCATGCGCCAGGGCGCCAAGGATTACTTCGTCAAGCCGGTCGACCCGGCCAGGCTGCTGGCGACCATCGCCGCACTCGGGGCCTAGATGAACGCCGGCATCCACGGCGCCGAGCTCGCGCCGCCGGCCGCGCGCCGCACCCGCCTGCGCGATTACCAGGCCCAGCTCCTGGCGCGCATGCAGGCCGCGCAAAGCGGTGCCGCCGAAGCGGCGCACCAGCTGGGCGTGCTGATCGGCAGCGAGCGCTACCTGCTGGAGCTGACCGAAGCGGGCGAGATCGTGGCGCCGCCACCCCTGGCAAGGGTGCCCCTCACGCAAGCCTGGTACCTGGGCCTGGCCAACGTGCGCGGCAGCCTGCTGGGCGTGATCGACCTGGCGCGCTACCTCGACGCCAATGCCAGCGCGATCGGTCCCGATGCGCGCCTGGTGTCGCTGGCGCCGCGCCTCGGCTTCAATTGCGCGCTGCTGGTCACGCGCGTGGTCGGCCTGCGCCGCCCGGGCGCGATGACGAAGGAAGAGGGTTCCACCCCCTCGGCGGCGCGCTTGCGTGACGCAGAGGGGCATGCCTGGACGCCGCTGTCGCTGGCGGCACTGGTGCAGGAAGAGCGCTTCCTGCACGTCGCCCTCGCGCCCACCACATGAATCGATAAAAACCGCAGGATCGGGAGCCGCAATGGGAAACGCGTCGAAGATGACTTTGAATTTTCTGTCGAAGGGGAGGACGGAGGAGGACACCGTGCTGGCCTCGCCGGATACCCGCTTCGGGCCGGGCCTGCTGGGCGTCACCGGCACGGTTTCTTCCCCGATGTCATCTTCGCCCGCGGGCGCGGGCGCCGGCTCGGCCGAGGAGGCGATGCTGCGCCTCGGGAACACCATGCGCCGCCGCGCCCCCATCGCTGCCGGGGAGCGCGACGAGGACAAGCTCAGCCTGCCCCTGATCGGCCACCTGTCGCTGCCGCGCCAGCTGCGCATCCTGCTCCTGGCCTTCACGGTCGGCATCCTGCTGACCATCCTCGGCATGTGGCAGAACGCTGCCGTCAACGCGAAGGTGGCGGCGCAGATCCAGGTCGTCGGCGACATCCAGATGCATGTGCAGCGCGTCGGCAAGGCCGCGCCGAATGCGCTGGCCGGCAGCCCCGATTCCTTTGCCCAGCTGGCCGAAAGCCGGGTCGAGCTCAGCCGTGACCTGCAGCTGCTCACGCGCGGCGGCGAGCTGGGCGGCGTCAGCGTGCCGGGCGCGAGCGGCCGCCAGGGCGCGCTGCTGGCGCGGGTGCGCGCCACCTGGACCGCCTCCGACCAGGGCGCGGCCAACATCCTCAAAATGCAGCCGGCGCTGACCGCGTTCGACAAGAGCGTGCGCCAGCTCGATTCGCTGGCCTCGGAGATGCTGGTGCTGACCGAAGACCTGATGGCGCAGAACGTGGAACGCGGCGCCAGCGCACGCGAGCTGGCCGCGATCGGGCGCATGATGATGCTGACCCAGCGCCTGGCGCGCGGCGCCGGCAGTTTCTTCGCCATCGGCGTGCCGCGCGACGACGCGGCCGAGCGCATCGGCAGCGACAGTGCCGCGTTCGAGCATGCGCTCGACGCCCTGCTGGCCGGAGCCGCAGCCCGTCAAAACGCCGACCTGCGCGCCAGGCTGGGCCAGGTGCAGCTGCGTTTCGATGCCTTCCGCAAGGACTTCGCGCCCTTCCTCGACAATCCGGCCGCCTACTCGACGGCGCGTGCCGCCGCGCGCACCATCCACCGCGACAACGAGGAATTGAAAAAGCAGGTGAGCGAGCTGCAGGGCAGCTACCGCGACGCGCAGGCCTCGCAGAGCGGCTGGTTCTGGCTGCTGGTGGTGGCGTCGATCTTCACGCTGGCCACCGCCGGCTCGATCAGCCGCGTCATGCTGCAGGACTCGCGCAACCGTACGCGCGGCGCCGACAACCGCCGCCGCGAAGCCGAGGCGCTGCGCCAGCTGGCCCAGGCCAAGGAAGAGGAAGCCAAGGCCACCAACGACCAGAACCAGGCGGCGATCCTGCGCCTGATGAACGAACTGCAGGAAGTGGCGGACGGCGACCTGACAGTGCACGCCACCGTCTCGGAAGACATCACCGGCGCGATTGCCGACTCGGTCAACTACACGGTCGAGGAATTGCGCGGCCTGGTACTGCGCGTGACGAATACCGCACAGCAGGTGACGCTGGCCTCGAACGAGGCGCAGCAAACGGCCACCAGCCTGCTCGGCGCGACCGAGCAGCAGTCGCGCGAGATCGAGGAGGCCTCGAGCACGGTGCTGCGCATGGCCGGCGAAATCACCGATGTGTCGAAGTCGGCCAACGAGTCGGCCGAGGTCGCACGCCAGTCGGTTGCCGCGGCCGAGCAGGGTGCCACGGCCGTGCAAAATGCCATCCTCGGCATGCACGAGATCCGCGAACAGATCCAGGAAACCTCGAAGCGCATCAAGCGCCTCGGGGAATCGTCGCAGGAGATCGGGGAGATTACCGAACTGATTTCCGACATCACCGAGCAGACCAACGTGCTGGCGCTGAACGCCGCCATCCAGGCCGCCTCGGCCGGCGAAGCGGGACGCGGCTTCTCGGTCGTGGCGGAAGAGGTGCAGCGCCTGGCCGAACGCTCCGGCGACGCGGCCAAGCAGATCGGCGCGCTGGTGCGCACCATCCAGACCGACACCCACGATGCCGCCGCCGCGATGGAAAAATCGACCCAGGGCGTGGTCGAGGGCGCGCGCCTGTCGGACGCGGCCGGCGCCGCGCTGGCCGACATCTCGCGCGTGTCGAACCGCCTCGCCGAGCTGATCCAGGGAATTTCGTTCGCCACCAGCCTGCAGGCGACGTCCGCCAACGGCGTGGCGCACAATATGCAGCACATCCTGGCGGTGACCGAACATACCCAGGCCGGCACCCGCCAGACCGCGCAATCGATCCGCCAGCTGGCGGAGCTGGCGCAGGAATTGAAAAACTCGGTGTCGCGCTTCCGCGTCGCCGCCTGAGCCTCTTGCTTCTTGAACCAACACGACCATGACGCCATCCCCGCACATCGACGCCTTTGACACCGGCGCTTTTGACGCCGGTCCCCTGTCCTGGGTGATCGGCGAGATCCGCGGCGCGCTCGAGCGTTCCGGCAGCGCCCTGAACGACGCCGCCACGCGCGCAGCAGAAGCCCAGTCGACGCTGCTGCTGCATGCGAAGACCCACCTGCACCAGGCGCACGGCGCGCTCCAGATGGTGGACGTGGAAGGGGTGGGCCTGCTCACGGGCGCCGCTGAACGCGTGCTCGACGGCTTCAAGGAGCGCACGATCGCCTGCACGCCGGAGCGCGCGCAGGTCGTGCGCGAGGCCTACGGGGCGATCGCCGAGTACCTCGACGAGCTGGTGGCCGGCGCGCATGCACAGCCGGTGCGCCCGCAGCCGGTACGCCTGTTCCCCTATTACCGGGCGCTGCAGGAGCTGCTGGGCGTGGAACGTGTTCACCCTTCGGACCTGCTCGCCGTCGACACCGGCCTCGTACCCGGCCTTTCCGATGCGCCCGATGTTGCCGATACGGCCGCCCCCGACTATGCGGGCTGCCGCGCGCGTTTCGAGAAGGCGCTGCTGCCTTACCTGAAAAGTGCGGATGCGGCTGCCCAGCGCACGCATGCACAGGCGCTGTTCGATGCCATCGCTCCTTTGGCCGAGGCGCGGCTCGACGCCCGCGAACGCACCTTCTGGCGCGCGCTGCGCAGCGTTGCCCAGCTGGTGGCGCAGGGCGCGCTGGCGGGCGACCTGTACGTGAAACAGCTGTTCGGCCAGGTCAACCTGCAGCTGCGCCGCCTGTCGCAGGGCCAGGCCGGGCTGCCGGATGCGATGCTGCGCGACGCGCTGTTCTTCCTCGCCAGCGCAGCGCAGGTGGACGGGGAGGCGGCCGCGCTGCGCCAGGCCTTCGGCCTCGACGGCGCGGTGCCGCCGGACTATGCCGAGCGCCGCTACGGCAGGATCGACCCGGCCGCGCTGAAGCAGGCCAAAGAAGCGCTGGCGCGCTCGAAGTCCGATTGGGACCAGCTGGCGCTGCACGCGGACCAAACGGACGACGTGCGCGAAGCCGACTTCAAGGAGGCATTGGCCACGCTGGCCGGCGCCAGCGAGCGGCTCGGTGCACCGGCACTGGCGCAGCTGCTGCGCGAACTCGGCCAGGCGGCGGCCGACTCGGTCGCATCAAGCCGCAGCGACCAGTTCGGTCTCGAGATGGCGGCCGCGATGCTGTTCGTCGAACAGGGCCTGGACCACGTCCGGCAGCTGCCGGCCGACTTCGACGCGCATGCGGAAAGCGTGGGCCGGCGCCTGCTGGCCCTGGCGGCCGGCGAAACGCCACCGGACGCGCCGCAATGGCAGAACGAGCTGACGCGCCAGATCCAGCAGGGCCAGACGGTGGCGGTGCTGGCCGGCGAGATCAAGGCCGGGCTGCGCCAGGTCGAAAAACTGCTCGACGAATACTATGACGCGCCGCACCTGCAACGCGGTGCGCTGGAGCGCGCCGCGCCGCTGCTGCACCAGGTGCAGGGCGCCCTGAGCATCCTCGACCAGGAGGCAGCGGCGCGCACCGCGCAGCACGTGCGCGAGGCGATCGCCGGGCTGGCCGAAGGCGACGGCGACCTGCAGGCCCAGGCCGCGATCTTGCACAACATCGCGCGCAATATCGGCGCGCTGGGCTTCTTTACCGACCTGCTGGCGCAAAACAGTGACAGCGCGAAGGACCGCTTCGTCTTCGATGCCGGCAGCGGGCTGCTGCAGGAACTGAGCTACGAGCAGGCTGCGCTGAAGGCCGGTGCGCAGGAACAGGAAGCGGAGAGCGAACCGGAACCGGAAACAGAGGACCTGCCGCAGCCTGCGGCCATCGACGCCGAGCTGCTGGAGATCTTCGTCCTCGAGGCCGAGGAAGTACTCGGCGTGGTGGCCGCGACGCTGCCGGAGCTGCAGCGCGACCCGGCTGCGATCGATGCGCTGACGATCGTGCGGCGCGCCTTCCACACGCTCAAGGGCAGCGCACGGATGGTCGAGCTCGACGCCTTCGCCGCCGCCGCCGCTGCGCTCGAACGCGTGCTGAACCTGTGGCTGGCCGACAGCCGCGCAGCCACGCCCGAGCTGCTGGCCTTGATCGGCTACGCCCATGCGCAGCTCGCGCCCTGGGTGGCCGAGCTGGCGCAGACTGGTGGCTCGGCACGCGACGGCCAGGAACTGGTCGCCGCCGCCGAACGCGTGCAGGCGGGCGGCAGCCTGGCTGCGGTACCGGACGCGGCCAGCAACGTGTTCTCCCTGCCGACGGCCACGCGCCCGCTGCCGCCGGACGACAGCCTGCGCCGGGTCGGCACGCTCGACATCCCGCTGCCCTTGTACAACATCTACGTCGCCGAGACCGATGAGCTCCTGCGCCTGCTCGAGCGCGATGTCGGCGAATGGCGCCACGAGGCGGGCCGCCCGGTGTCCGAGGAGGCGCTGAAGGCAGTGCACACCCTGGCCGGCACTTCGGCCACGGTCGGCTTCGTGGCGCTGCGCGACCTGGCGTCCAGCCTGGAGGCCACGCTCGAGCTGCTGGCGGCGCCCGCGCCGCAATTGCAGACCTCGCAGTACGACGTACTGGATGCGGTGCTGGCGCGCGTACGCCAGATGCTGGCCGCGTTCGGGCGCGGCGAACTCGCGTCCGGGCAGCCGGACATGCTGGCGCAGCTCGATGCATTGCGCCAGGCGCTGGCGGCGCAGGGGGTAAATGCGCAGGCACCCGCAGCGTATGGCGGCGCGGCGCCGGACCTGGCCCAGCAGCTCGATACCCTGTTCGCCCAGGCCTACGAGAGCCTGGTTGCCGATCCGCCGGCACTGCCGATGCCGGCGCCGATCCGGGCCGAGGACCGCCCGGCCGCGACCGAATCGGTCGACGAACTGCTCGGCCTCGATCTCGACGAGCTGTTCGGCGCCCCTTCGCTGGAACCGGCGCCGCCGGTGGAAGACCTCGCCTCCGCTGCTGAGCTTGAGCCGCAGCCGGAAGCGCAGGCAGGACTGGATACGCCCGCTGCGCAAGCCGAGCCCGACACCGTCGAACGCCCCGTCGCGCTCGCCGCGCCCGCGGTCCGGGCCAGCGAGCCGGTGCCGCACGACGAGCTCGATCCCGACCTGCTGCCGGTCTTCCTGGAGGAGGCGGCGGATCTGCTGCCCCAGATCGGCAATGGCCTGCGCCAGTGGCAGCAGAACCCGCTCGATACCGCGCCGACGCAAGGCTTGCTGCGCACCCTGCACACGGTGAAAGGCAGCGCACGCATGGCCGGCGCCATGCGCATCGGTCAGCACACGCACGAACTGGAAACGCAAGTCGAGAACATGGTGCACGCGGGGACGACCCAGCCGGCCGCCTTCGACGAACTGATGGCGAACTACGACCAGGCGCTGGCGCTGTTCGAACAGCTGGTGCAGCCGGCCGCAGCGCCGGAAGCCGGGGCAGGGGCGGAAGCCCTCGCAACGGCGGCCGCCGAACCGCTCGCGCCGGCCGAGGCGCGCACCCCCCTGGTGCGCGTGCGCGCCGACATCCTCGACCGCCTGGTGACCCAGGCCGGCGAGGTCTCGATCACGCGCTCGAAGCTGGAAAACCAGGTGGGGGTACTGAAGGGCGCGCTGTCGGACTTCTCGGATAACCTGAACCGCCTGCGGCGCCAGCTGCGCGAGGTCGAGATGCAGGCCGAGTCGCAGATCGCCTCGCGCCTGTCGATCGCCGGCGAGCGCGAATTCGATCCGCTCGAATTCGACCGTTTTACGCGGCTGCAGGAGCTCACGCGGATGATGGCCGAGAGCGTCAACGACGTCGCCTCCTTCCACGAATCGCTGTCGCGCACGGTCGATGGCGCCGGCGAGGAGCTGGCCGCGCAGTCACGCCTGACGCGCGACCTGCAGCGCGACCTGATGCGCGTGCGCATGGTGCCGTTCGCGAGCCTGTCCGAGCGCCTGTTCCGGGTTGCGCGCCAGACCGCGAAGGAAACCGACAAGCGCGTCAACTTGGACATCCGCGGCGGGGCGGTGGAAATCGACCGCAGCGTGCTGGAACAGATGGCCGCGCCCTTCGAGCACCTGCTGCGCAACGCGATCGTGCACGGCATCGAGCCGCGCGAGGTGCGGGTCGCCGCAGGCAAGCTTGAAACCGGCGAGCTGCTGGTGCAGGTCAGCCAGCAGGGCAATGAAGTGGTGCTGCAGTTCGGCGACGATGGCGCCGGCCTCGACCTGGAGCGCATCCGCGCCAAGGCGCGCGCCCAGGGCATGGTCGCGGCCGATGCCGAACTGAGCGACGAGCAGGCGGCCGAACTGATCTTCGCGCCGGGCTTTTCGACCGCCGATGCGCTGACCGAACTGGCCGGGCGCGGCGTCGGCATGGACGTGGTGCGCTCGGAAGCCCAGGCGCTGGGCGGGCGCGTGGCGATCGCCACCGAGGCCGGCAAGGGCGTACGCTTCACGATCCGGCTGCCGCTGACGCTGGCCGTCACCCAGGTCGTGCTGGTGGCAAGCAGCGGTAAAACCTATGCGCTGCCGTCGACCCTGGTCGAGCAGGTCGTACAGGTGCGCGAGCCGGACCTGGCCGCCGCCGCCGCGGCCGGCGTGCTCGAGGTGGCGGGGCAGGTGCTGCCCTTCCATGCCCTGCCGGCCTTGCTGGGGGAGGGCGATGCCGAGGTGGGAAGTGAGCCCGGCCTGCGTGCACGCCCGGTGATGGTGCTGCACGGCGCCGGCGAGCGCATCGCGCTGCAGGTCGACGAGGTACTGGGCAACCGCGAGGTGGTCATCAAGAACCTCGGCCCGCAGCTGGCGCGCGTGCCGGGCATCGCCGGCGCCACCGTGCTGGGCACCGGCGACATCGTCCTGATCCTCAATCCGCTGGCGCTGGGGAGAAATGCAGGAAACGTCGCATCGACCGGCGGCGTGGCCAGCGCGGCTGGCCCGACCGCAGCCCCTCATTGTCGCCCGACGGTGATGGTGGTCGACGATTCGCTCACCGTGCGCCGCGTGACCCAGCGCCTGCTCGAGCGCGAAGGCTACCGCGTGGCGCTGGCCAAGGATGGGGTCGACGCGCTGGAGCAGTTGCCGGAAGTGCGGCCGGACCTGATGCTGGTCGATATCGAGATGCCGCGCATGGATGGTTTCGACCTCGTGCGCCACGTGCGCAACGACCCGGCCCACCAGGCGCTGCCGATCATCATGATCACCTCGCGCACGGCGGACAAGCACCGCAACTATGCGCTGGGACTGGGCGTGAATGCGTATTTCGGCAAGCCGTTCCAGGAGCCGGTGCTGCTGGGGGCGATCGCGGGGCTGTTGAATCGCGAGCTGCCGGCGGCGGAATGAGGTAGGGTGGACGGCTCGTAATTCAAGCCCCCGGCTTGAATTACTCCACGCGTTCAACCGACCGCACATCGGCCCGGTCGCGATGAATCCACGGGTGCCTATCGACGCGTGGACGGGGGAACCCGTCCACGCTACGTCCTGCTAATCACTGTCCGGCTGTTGTTCCTTCACCACCGCAAACCGCGCCAGGGTCTTTTGCCGCGCCTCTTCGTGATCCACCACGGGCCGCGGATAATTCTCGCCCAGCACCACCCCGCATGCTGCCAGTTCTTCTGCCGGCACCCGCCACGGCGCATGGATGTCGCGCGCATCCAGCCTGGACAACTGCGGCAGGTGGCGCCGGATGAACTCCCCGCGCGCATCGAACTTCTGCGACTGCGTCACCGGATTGAAGATACGGAACCAGGGCTGCGCATCGCAGCCGGTCGACGCCGCCCACTGCCAGCCACCCACGTTCGACGCCATGTCGTAATCGTTCAACCGGCGCGCAAAGTAGCGCTCGCCGCGGCGCCAGTCGATGCCGAGGTCTTTGACCAGGAAGCTCGCCGTCACCATGCGCAGCCGGTTGTGCATGAAGCCCGTCGTGTCCAGCTGCCTCATGGCCGCATCCACCAGCGGGTAGCCGGTGCGGCCCGCGCACCAGGCCGCGAACAGGGCGTCCGCCTCGGGGCCGGATTCCCATTCGACGGCGTCGAAGGCCGGCTTGAAGGCGCGCTCGGCGATGTGCGGGTGGTGGAACAGGATCATCGCGTAGAACTCGCGCCAGATCAGTTCCGACAGCCAGACCGGTGCGCCTTCTCCGCCGGCACCGAGCGCCATCATCTGCTGCAGCGTGCGCACCAGGTGGCGCACCGAGGTGGTGCCGAAGCGCAGGTGGATCGACAGCTGCGAGGTGGCGGCCAGCACCGGAAAATCGCGCGCCGTGCCGTAGTCGGCCAGGCGCGGCAGGAAGGCTTCGAACAGCTGCGTCGCGCCCGACATGCCGGGCGGGGCGGGCAGGGGGCCGTCGTCGAAGCCGAGCTCGGGCAGCGGCGGCAGCGGCGCCGGTGGCAGCGGCGCCAGCGCGGCCGCATACGGCTCGATCATCCACGGCGCCACCGCGTCCGGCTGCGCGGCCAGGCGCTTGAGCCAGGCGTTCTTATAGGGCGTGAAGACGCTGTACAGGCCTCCGGCGAGCGTCATGACCTCGTTTTTCTCGAATACCACCCCGTCCTTGAAACCCAGCAGCAGGCGGCCCTCCAGTGCCAGCGCGGCGGCGACGGTCGCGTCGCGCTCGATCGCGCCCGGTTCGTAGTCGCCGTTGATGTACACGGCCCTTGCCTCCAGCTCGGCCGCCAGGCGTGGGATCAGCTCGGCCGCCGGCCCGTGGCGCACGACCAGGCCACCGCCCAGTCGGCGCAGTTCGGCATCGAGCTCGGCCAGGCAGGCATGGATGAAGCGCACCCGGCGGTCGTGGCGGGGCAAGCCTGCCAGGATGTCGGTATCGAAGACGAAGGCGCAATACACCGCACCGCCATCGCGCAGCGCGTCGTGCAGCGCGTGGTGCAGGGCGGCATGGTCGAAAGCACGCAGGTCGCGCCGGAACCAGACCAGTGAATTGCTTGTTGGCATCATTGTGTTTTCAGTCAACACGGTGTGTCATTTTACTGGCTACGATCCCTCGGTAGTCGCGTTGAAACCGCGCGCGCAACGGCGCTCCGATGGCTCGGCGCGCGTTTCAGTGTAAACTAACGAAAAGCCCAATGTTGTAGTCTGGATACTTGTGGTTAAACATAGGGGTCCGAGAAACCGTAGCAATCCGACGCGCACCAGGTTGACCGGACCCCGAGAGAGCGAGCCAACAGAGAGTCAGCGTATGAAGAAGAGCAAAATCGGCAAAACTCTGCCCATGGCCGGCCTGCCGCAGCAAGGCGAAACGCTCGGCAATATTGGTCCGGCACCGTCAGGGTTGAATTTAGCCAATCATTTCCTCATCGCCATGCCTACGATGGAAGATCCAATCTTCGGCGGCGCGGTGGTGTATGTCTGCGAGCACAACGAGAAGGGCGTGCTCGGAGTCGTCATCAACAAGCCTACCGACATGACGATGGAGGTGCTGTTCGACCGCATCGACCTGAAGGTGGCCGACAGCCTGCGTCCGGCCGTCGTGGACGAGCCGATCATGTTCGGTGGCCCGGTCCAGGACGACCGCGGCTTCGTGCTGCACAGTCCCAGCGGACGCTATTCGTCCTCGCTGAACGTGACGGACGAAGTGGCCTTCACTACCTCGATCGACGTGCTCGAGGCGGTCGCCAGCGGCGCCGGTCCGGCGCGCATGCTCGTATCGATCGGCTACGCCGGCTGGAGCCCCGGCCAGCTCGAAGAAGAGCTGTCGCGCAACGGCTGGCTCACCGTGGGCGCCGATGCCCACGTGCTGTTCGACCTGCCGATCGAGGAGCGCTACAACGCCGCCATCAAACTGCTGGGCATCGACCCAATGATGCTCGCCACCGAGGCCGGCCATGCGTGACAATGGTTGATATCGTTTTCGGATTCGACTTCGGCATCAAGCGTATCGGTATCGCGATGGGCAATACGCTCACCGCGCAGGCGCAGCCACTGACCGTGGTGAATGCCGTCGACAACGCCACCCGCTTCAAAACCATCGGCGACCTGATCGAACAATGGCGCCCGGCGCGCCTGGTCGTCGGCGAACCGCGCCATCCCGACGGCGCCGAGCACGACATGACACTGCGTGCGCGCCGCTTCGCCAACCAGCTGAACGGACGCTTCAACCTGCCGGTCGAGCTGGTCGACGAGCGCTACTCGTCGGCCGTGATCCGCGCCAAGCGCGGCGAGATCATCGACGCCAAGGCCGCCGCCATCATTTTGCAACAGTACTTTGACGACCATGCCAACAACTAATCACGACTTCGATGCCGAAGCGCTCTACCGCGCCCTGCTCGAACAGGTGCGCGCCGGCCTGGCCGCCGTGCCGGATGCCGCCATCGTCGGCATCCACTCGGGCGGCGCCTGGCTGGCCGAGCGCCTCGCCGGCGACCTCGACCTGAAAGCGCGCCTCGGCTTCATCGACGTCTCGTTCTACCGCGACGACTACGCCAGGAAGGGCCTGCACCCGGACGTGAAGCCGACCCACATCGGCTTCAACGTCGACGGCGCCACCATCCTGCTGGTCGACGACGTGCTCTACACGGGCCGCACCACGCGCGCCGCCATCAACGTGCTGTTCGACTATGGCCGCCCGGCCTGCATCAAGCTGGCGGCGCTGGCCGACCGCGGCGGGCGCGAACTGCCGGTGGCGCCGGATTTCGTGGGCGTGCGCACCACGCTCGAACGCCACCAGCAGCTGGCGCTGGCGCGGAGCGAATCCGGACAACTCACGCTCACCATTGAAGAAGACAATGCCGATTCTGCACAATAACCCGCAACTGAACAAAAATGGCGAGCTGCAGCACCTGCTCACCATCGAAGGCCTGCCGAAATCGATCATCAACCACATCCTCGACACCGCGCAGAGTTTCGTCGGCATCTCGGACCGTGAAGTCAAGAAGGTGCCGCTGATGCGCGGCAAGAGCGTGTTCAACCTGTTCTTCGAAAACAGCACGCGCACCCGCACCACCTTCGAGATCGCCTCGAAGCGCCTGTCGGCCGACGTCATCAACCTGAACATCCAGGCCTCCTCGACCACCAAGGGCGAGTCGCTGCTGGACACGATCGACAACCTGGCGGCCATGCACGCCGACATGTTCGTGGTGCGCCACGCGCAGTCGGGCGCACCCTACCTGATCGCCCAGCACCTGAACCGCACCGGACAGAAGGACATCCACGTCGTCAACGCCGGCGACGGGCGCCACGCGCACCCGACCCAGGGCCTGCTCGACATGTACACGATCCGCCACTACAAGCAGGATTTTACCAACCTGCGCGTGGCCATCGTCGGCGACATCCTGCACAGCCGCGTGGCGCGCTCGGACATCCACGGGCTGACCACCCTCGGCGTACCCGAAGTGCGCGCCATCGGCCCGCAGACGCTGCTGCCCGGCGGCCTCGAACACATGGGCGTGCGCGTGTTCAACAACATGGACGAAGGCCTGAAGGACGTCGACGTCATCATCATGCTGCGCCTGCAGAACGAGCGCATGTCGGGCGC
>JBBWZO010000037.1:0-7472 GCA_039649125.1 Massilia sp.
GCCCGCCACAACGGCCACGAGGCGAACGACTTCCGCGGCTACATGGGCCGCATCGAGTCGGGCAAGGTCTCGGTCGGCGACAAGCTGATGGTGCAGCCTTCCGGCCAATCGGCCACGGTCAAGGACATCGTCACCTTCGACGGCAGCCTGCAGACCGCCAGCGCCGGCCAGTCGGTGACCCTGCTGCTGAACGAATACCTGGACATCTCGCGCGGCGACACGCTGGCCGGCGCCGACGCGCCCGCCACCCTGCTCAAGCAGGTGGTGGCCGATGTTTGCTGGATGTCGGACGAGCCGCTCGATGTGCGCCGCAAGTACTGGATCAAGCACGGCACGCGCCAGACGGCGGCCAAGGTGACCAAGGTCGACTCCATCCTCGACATCAACACCCAGCAGCGCAAGACCGTCGACAACCCCGCCGAAGGTCTCAAGCTGAACGACATCGCGCGCATCGACCTGACGGTGCAGCAGCCGCTGGCGGCCGATGCCTATGCCGACATCCGCGCCACCGGTGCCTTCATCCTGATCGATGAAGTCACGCACCAGACGGTCGCTGCGGGTATGATTCGCCTGGGTGAATAACACAGGAGCGGGCGCATGGCCCTTGTAGAGAACGACGCGCCGCAGCACGGCGGAAAACAGGCCGGCAAGGTATACCTCGTCGGCGCCGGGCCGGGCGCGGCGGACCTGATCACGGTGCGCGGCGCGCGCCTGCTGGCCCAGGCCGACGTCGTCCTATACGACGCCCTCGTCACGCCCGAGATGCTGGAACTGTGTGCGCAGGCGACCCTGATCTCGGTGGGCAAACGCTCGGGCCAGCGTTCCACCGCCCAGGAATCGATCAACCGCCAGCTGGTGGAATGCGCCTACCAGTACCGCACCGTGGTGCGCCTGAAAGGCGGCGACCCTATGCTGTTCGGGCGCGCCGACGAGGAGTTGCGCGCTCTGGAAGCCGAAGGCATCGAAGTCGAGATCGTCCCCGGCATCACGACGGCGGTGGCCGCCGCCGCCGCCACCAAACAACCCCTCACCAAACGCGGCGTCGCCCGCAGCGTTGCCTTCTTCACCTCCAGCACCGCCCCGGACCAGCCGGAGCACCCCGCCCTGCCGCATACGGACACCCTGGTCCAGTACATGGGCGGGCGCGAGGCCGCCGCCACTGCCGAACGCCTGCTGGCGCAGGGACGGCGCGCAGACACGCCGGTGGTTGTGGTGGAAAACTGCAGCCGGCCTGACGAACGCATCGCGCGCCTGACGCTGTCCGACCTGGCGCAGGGCCTGGGCGCGGCACACGGGCCCGTACTCGTGATGATCGGCGAAGCCTTGCGCCTGCGCGCACACCAGCCGGGGCTGGCTGCTTCCATGCAGGACGCGCGCCACACAGCCTGACTGGCGCGCTACTGGCTCGCCCGGGTCCTGTCGTATTCTTCGATCTGCCTGACCAGGTGATCCGCCGCCGCATGTACCTCCGCCGCGATGCGGTTCAGCTGCGCAATGGCCGATGCCAGCCGCGCGCCCTCGTGGCCGCGGCACTCGCGCACCCGCCACTTGGCCAGGTCACGCCGCATGCCGTTCAGGTCTTCCTTCAGTTCGCCCAGCATCTTGCGCAGGTTCCGGTCCGCATCGACCATGCCGGAAATGCTGCCGGCATCCAGCCGTCCCGACAGGGTGCCGATCTTGATGCCCATCGCGGCGATGCGGCGCGCCGTGGCCTCGATGCGGCGCGCGCAACGGGTTTGTGCGAACAGGCCGCCCGGCAGGCGAATGCCATCCAGGGACGCTTCGCCGGCGCGCAGGCGCTGGAACATCGCTGTGACCAGTTTGAGGATGGATGGAAACATGAAGCGCACCTGACGGTTGGAAGGGCCGGACGCTGCCGGAAGTGCCCGAGCAGTGTGTGCGACATCCCGGGGACTGTCAAACCGCCGGGTCGGAAGCGGCCATGATGCGGAACAATCCGTGGCGAGTTCGCCGCATTTGTTGGCAAGGGATTATCGACTCGCTACCCAGGACGGAAAAAGCGGCGCCTCCAGCGCAAACGGGTGGAGTCGGGTAAGCTCCCCGGACATGCCATGTCGACATCGTCCGGCAAGGCGGCTTGTTCCCCCCAACATTCGAGGAGATCCGCATGAGCGAACAATACGTGCCACCGAAGGTCTGGGTACCCGCCGAATCCGGCGGCACCTTTGCCAACATCAACCGCCCGGTCGCCGGCCCGACCCATCAGGCTGCGCTCCCGGTCGGCAAGCATCCGCTGCAGCTGTATTCGCTGGCCACGCCGAACGGCGTGAAGGTGACGATCATGCTGGAAGAACTGCTGGCGGCCGGACACGCGGGCGCCGAATACGATGCCTGGCTGATCCGGATTAATGAGGGCGCCCAGTTCTCGAGCGGCTTCGTCGAGGTCAATCCGAACTCGAAGATCCCGGCCCTGATGGACCGCAGCGGCGGTGACGATACGCAGCCGGTGCGCGTGTTCGAATCCGGTTCCATCCTCGTCTACCTGGCCGAAAAGTTCGGCGCCTTCCTGCCCACCACGGTGCCGGCACGTACCGAGACCCTGAACTGGCTGTTCTGGCAGATGGGTTCGGCGCCCTTCGTGGGCGGCGGTTTCGGCCACTTCTACGCCTATGCGCCCGAGAAATACGAATACCCGATCAACCGCTACGCCATGGAAGCGAAGCGCCAGCTCGACGTGCTGGACCGCCAGCTGGCCGCCAACCGTTTCGTGGCGGGCGACGAGTACACGATCGCCGACATGGCGATCTGGCCGTGGTACGGCGGACTGGTGCTGGGCGAACTCTACGATGCGGCCGAATTCCTGTCGGTGCACGAGTACAAGAACGTGCGGCGCTGGGCCGAGGAAGTCGGCGCCCGCCCGGCCGTGATCCGCGGCCGCAAGGTCAACCGCGTGCGCGGAAAGCCGGAAGAACAGGTGCCGGAGCGGCACGACGCGGCCGATCTGGATTGAGGGTTAAGGGCCGCCGATAGCCGCACACGGCGGCGTTGAGACGAATGTAGGGTGGACTCCCGAGTCCACGCGTTTGGTACGGTTGAGTATCTGGGGCTAAGCAGGCACCGGTAACGCATGCCCGTCCGACGGCAGACACGCTGCGCAGGTGTGTTCTCAGCGGCCAGCAATCACGCGTTGTGAACGCGTGGACTCGGGAGTCCACGCTACGTTCTCTATGAATCCGCCTGTCCCAGCGAGCGCACGCAATAGTCCGTCATCGCCGCCAGCACGCCGGGATCTTCCCCGACCGCTCCAACGACCTCCACGCGCAGCCCTGGGTGCGCCGCGCGCAATCCATCCGCCAGCAGCGGCAGATCGCGCAGCAGGTGCCCGCCCTGCCCCAGGAACACCGGCACCACCGTCACCTCCTCCACCCCGCGCGTGACCAGTTCGGCCACCGCCTCCGGCAGCCGCGGTGCCATCAGCTCCAGGAAGGCGAGCGTGACCTCGACGCCCGGCAGGGACGCGCGCGTGGCGTCGCGCAGGCGCTCGAAGGGCGCGGCCCAGGAGGCCGCGCGGGCGCCGTGGGCAAACAGGACGAGTGCGCGCTGTTTCAACTGTCCCTCCGGCCTGCCGTCCATCAGTGCCGCTCCACCCAGCGCAGCGCCCCGATCGCCAGCAACAGGAACAACAGGCTCGGCGCCACCGCCGTGAAGAAGGCCGGCCAGGTCGACAGCAGGCCCAGGTGCGCGAACAGCGAATTGATCAGGATGAAGCCGACCCCGATCATGATGCCGATGAAGATCTTCAGGCTCACGCCGCCGCTGCGGGTATGCAGGTAGGCGAACGGCAGGGCCAGCGCCATCAGGACGAAGATCGCCAGCGGATCGATGATCTTCTTCCAGAACGCGATCCGGAAGCGCTCGCTCTCCTGGCGGTTCTCGGCCAGGTGGCGCGAATAGACCGCCAGTTCATTCGCCGACATGCGCTCCGGATCGCGGCGCGACACCTGCAGGATCTTCGGCGTGATCTCGGAAGTAAGGTCCATGCTGGCGATCCTGCGGGTAGCGACGATGCTGGTCTCGTGACCATAGGTATTCTGCACCGCCTGGCCCGTCGACGCCGGGCTGACCGATGGCGCAGGACGGCTGTTGCTGAACAGGGTTTCGGTGACGTCCTGCAGGCGCCAGGTGCCGTTGCCCTGGAACGCGGCGGTCTTTGCCGTGATCAGGGAGCGCATGTGCAGGGCGGTGTCGAATTCGTAGACGCGCACGTCCTGCAGGGACCCGTCGGGGCGAATCGTTCGCGCGTTGAAGAAGCGCGAGCCGACAATGGGACCGCGTGCGCCGCCGCTGCCGGCGGCATGCACGTTATCCTTGGTCCACATCCCCGAACGGAATTCGGAGGCGAGCGTGGCGCCCTTGGCCGAGAGGCGCACCTTCTCCGCCAGCGGCGCCGTGCGCGGCGTGATCAGTTCGCCGAAGATGAAGGTGATGACCACGAACACGATGCCGATCTTGAACAGCATCCAGCCCGCCATGCGCGTCGTCATCGACGAGGCGCGCATGATGGTGAATTCGGAGGTCTGCGCGAACTGCGCCATCGCATAGATGGTGCCGATCAGCGCGGCGACCGGCATGACTTCGTACACGTGCCCGGGCAGCATCAGCGCCACGTACAGCAGCGCGTGCTGGAACATGTAGTTGCCCTTGCCGACCTGGGGCAGTTCGCGCGTCAGGTCCATGAAGGCGATCAGGCCGAGGAAGGCGAACAGGACGAACACCACCGCCTGGGTGATGTTGATCGCAAAATAGCGCTGCAGGACTTTCATCGGGCCTCCACCGTGGCGGCGCCCCGTGCCTTGCGCAGCAGACGGCGGCGCTTCCAGGCATTGATCAGGACCAGCGGATGGTAATGGTGGTTCACGTTCAGGCGCCAGGCGAACAGGCCGACGACGATCGCGAGCACCAGCAGGTGCAGCGGCCACCAGGCCATGGCGAAATCGACCTTCTGCTGCTTGACGCTGGCTTCGACCATCTTGACGAGGTTATTGTAGGTAAAGAAGATCAGCAGGGCCAGGATCAGGTTGGCCGAACTGCCGGCACGCGGATTGACGAAACCGAGCGGGATGGCGAGCAGGATCAGCACCAGGCAGACGATCGGCGACGAAATGCGCGACAGCAGTTCCGAGCGCGTGTACCGGTTGTCGAGCGCCAGCAGCATGGGCGTGGACTGCGCGTCGAGCGGCACGTCGACCCCGAGCACCGGCACCGTGGTCGCCACCCGCATGCTGTAGCGCTCGAATTCCATCGCCTGGAAATCGGCCTGGCCGGGCACGCCCTGGTAGCGCCGGCCATTCTTCAGCACCAGGTACTGGCCGCCCTTGCCGTCGGCTTCGATCACGCCTTCGCGCGCCACCACGACCGAGTTGCCCTCGCCCTGGATCGAGCTGACGAACACGTTCTGGACCACGGTCGAGCCGTTGGCGCTGCCTTCGACGAAGAACACGCGGTCGGCCGACGAAGACTCGCGGAACTGGCCCGGAGCCACCCGCTTCAGGTCTTCGCGCTTCTCGAAGCGCTGGATGAATTCGGCGCTCTTCATCTTGGCCCAGGGCGTGACCACCAGCGAGAGCGCGCCCACCAGCAGCACCACCGGGATCCCGAAGGTCAGCACGGGGCGGATCCACGCCAGCAGCGACTGGCCGGAGGCGAACCAGACCACCATTTCGGAATCGCGGTAGCTGCGCGTGACCGCGACCAGCACCGAAATAAAACTGGTGAGAATCAGGACAGTTGGCAGATAATTCAATGATTGAAACGCAATCAATGCGAGGACGTCGCCGGATGCGACACGTCCGCCCGCGGCCCTGCCGAGGATGGCGATCAGGGTCCAGGTGACGCACACCGTGAACAATACCGTGAAGGTTGCACCGGCTGCGCTGGCCAGTTCACGATGCAAGGCGCGTTGGAAAATCATTCGATAGTTATAATTGCAGGTTAGCAGCTTTGTGCTCACTGAGCGCACACGGTGTGCACAAAATGCAGGCACAAAACGAAACGGAGAATCAAATGGACTTTAGCATAAAAGCATTCGACACAAAAAACACCCTGGCCGCAGCCAAAACTGGCTGTGTGGCAGTGGCGGTGTTCGAAAACAAAAAACTGTCGCAGGCTGCGAAAGCCCTCGATCAAACGGGTGAAATCACCGCGGCACTGAAGTCGGGTGACATCACCGGCAAGGCCGGTTCGACCCTGCTGCTGCGCGGCGTGGCCGGTGTGGCCGCACAACGCGTGCTGCTGGTCGGGATGGGTGCCGACGAGGCGGTAAGCGAGAAGAGTTTCGTCACCGCGATCGGTGCGACGCTGAAAGCCTTCGCGTCGCTCGGCGCGGCGGATGCCATTATCGCATTTCCGGTCACCGAAGTGAAAGAGCGCGACCCGCAGTGGGCCACGCGCACCATCGTCGTTGCCGCCACGGAGAGCGAATTCCGCACCGACGCGCAAAAGAGCAAGAAGGACCCTGCGCTCACCGGCGTGCGCAAGATCACCCTGGCGGTACCGCTGGCGAACGGCGAAGCGAAGGCCACCCTGGCGCAGTCGATCGCGATCGCCAACGGCATGAACCTGACCAAGGAACTGGGCAACCTGTCGCCGAACATCTGCACCCCGACCTACCTCGCCAACGTCGCGCGCAAGCTCGCCGACGACTTCGGCTTCGAGATCGAAGTCCTGGAGCGCAAGCAGCTCGAAGCGCTGAAGATGGGTTCCTTCCTGTCGGTGGCCAAGGGCAGCGAGGAAGCGCCGAAGTTCATCGTCCTGAAGCACATGGGCGGCAACAAGAAGGATGCGCCCGTGGTCCTGGTCGGCAAGGGCATCACCTTCGACACCGGCGGCATCTCGATCAAGCCGGGCCCCGGCAT
Organism: Massilia sp.; assembly: GCA_039649125.1. Taxonomy (GTDB): domain Bacteria; phylum Pseudomonadota; class Gammaproteobacteria; order Burkholderiales; family Burkholderiaceae_D; genus Telluria. The sequence goes on from JBBWZO010000037.1 coordinate 6,876, forward strand.
GGATGAAATGAAGTATGACATGTGCGGCGCCGGCTCGGTGCTGGGCACCTTCCGCGCCATCGGGGAGATGAACCTGAAGCTGAACGTGGTCGGCATCGTCGCCGCCTGCGAGAACATGCCGTCGGGCCGCGCTTCGAAGCCGGGCGACATCGTCACCGCGATGAACGGCCTGACCATCGAAATCCTGAACACCGACGCCGAAGGCCGCCTGATCCTGTGCGACGCCCTCACCTACGCCGAGCGCTTCAAGCCGGCAGCCGTCGTGGACATTGCCACCCTGACGGGCGCCTGCATCGTTTCGCTGGGCCATCACAACAGCGGCCTGTTCACCCGCCACGACGCGGCACACGACGCGCTGGCCGACGAGCTGCTGGACGCCGGCAAGCAGACCGGCGACGGCGCCTGGCGCCTGCCGCTCGGCGAGCAGTACAACGAGCAGCTGAAGTCGAATTTCGCCGACCTGGCCAACATCGGCACGCCGGGCGGCGCCTCGATCACGGCGGCCTGCTTCCTCGAGAACTTCACCCGCAACTACACCTGGGCGCACCTGGACATCGCCGGCACCGCCTGGAAGAGCGGCGCGCAGAAAGGCGCGAC
>JBBWZO010000069.1:0-11547 GCA_039649125.1 Massilia sp.
ACTACATCCACTATTACAATCACGACCGCATCAAGCTCAAACTAAAAGGCCTGAGCCCTGTTCAGTACAGGACTCAGGCCTTGGCTGCCTAGAGAACTAAACCGTCCAACTTTTGGGGGGCAGTTCAAGACGCGGGCTTTTGTTTTCTGCCATCCATGCATGTCAACCGCGCCGGGCCGCCTCGATCGCGGCAATGTCGATTTTTACCATCCCCATCATCGCCTCGAAGGCACGCTTGGCCGCCGCCGGGTCGGGATCGGTAATGGCATCGGTCAGGGCGCGCGGCGTGATCTGCCACGACAGGCCCCACTTGTCCTTGCACCAGCCACACGCGCTATCCTGGCCGCCGTTGCCGACGATCGCGTTCCACAAGCGGTCGGTTTCCGCCTGGTCATCGGTGGCAACCTGGAAAGAGAAAGCTTCGGTGTGGCGGAACGCCGGCCCCCCATTCAAGCCGAGACAAGGGATGCCCATCACCGTGAACTCGACCGTCAGGACGTCGCCCTGTTTGCCGGCCGGGTAGTCGCCGGGTGCGCGATGGACAGCATCTACTTTACTGTCCGGAAAGGTGTCGGCATAAAACTGTGCGGCGTCGAGCGCTGTGCCGTTGAACCAGAGGCAAATCGTGTTCTTGCTGACCATGGCAGTTCTCCCGTTGGCTGACGATGCACAGCTTAGATCAAGGAGGCAATGGCGGGTAGGAGAATCACATCCACCGTGGCAGCGCATGCACGGCCGCGTCTGGCACCGCCCGGTTGCAAGCCAGGAACACGTCGAGCCGGTTGAACACCAGCACCGGCACGATCCGCCCATCCCATCCGTTTTGCTGGAGCACCGGGCTGCCGGCGCGCAGGGCGGCCGCCCACAGGTCGATGCGGCCGAGCAGGAGCTTGCGCGGGTTGGTCAGGTCGTTCTGCGCCGAATCGACGCGGAAGCCGCGGCTGCGCAGGTAGCCGTCGCGGGCGTCGCCGTGATAGGTGCCGATCCGGTACGGCCGCGCGTCCTCGAGGGTGTGCAGGACGATGCGACGGTCGGCGCGCGCCATCAGCACCCACTCCGCGCTGTCGGTCGGGCCGACCCATTTGAACAGGGCTTCGCGTTCCGGCGTGCGGTGGTCGAGTAGACACAGGTGTCGGGGCGCGTGCGCGCCGCCGCGTATGCGCGCTTCCAGGGCAGCAGGTCGATCGTATAGCCCAGGCCGGCGCGTTCGAGTGCGGCGCGCACCTTGTCGGTGGCTACGCCGGCCACCCGTCCCTCGCTATCGGGCATGCTCGACGGCGCCGCCGCTTCGGTCGTGATGTACAGCGGACTTGCCAGCCCCAGCCCGGCGCCGGCGGGTGCGCCACGGGCGCCGGCATGGGCCGCGCTGGCGGCCAGGGCGAGCGCATATATGGCAAATACAATCGCGGCAAATAAAAGGGGGCGGATCGACATCGTGCACCTGTACGGGCCCGGGAATACGCCCGTTATGCAAACGGCATATCCGATCGAGCGCGACGGTGGCTTGGCGCCGGGGGTGGCAAGTGCGCGACACATGCTTGCTTTATCGGCAATTTCGGCAAATTGCCACAAGACTTTCCATGCGGAAAGTGTCATACTGACGAAATGCCTGCGTCCGTCTGGACGCCCTGTCCGGAACTCTCACATGTCGCTATTCACCCTGCCCGACGATCCGTCGCTCCTGAGCTACGGCATCTACGACCCGAAACTGGTGCTGTTGTCGATCCTGGTGGCAATCTTCGCCTCCTGGATGGGCCTGCAGGTGGCCGGGCAGGCACGCCAGCAGACCCGCCTGCGCACGCTGTTCCTGCTCACCGGCAGCCTGGCGCTCGGCGCCGGCGTCTGGTCGATGCATTTCATCGGCATGCTCGCCTTTAACCTCTGCACCCGGGTCGATTACGACCCGACGATCACCATCCTGTCGGGTCTGCCCAGCATCGGCGCTTCCTTCGTGGCCCTGAGCCTGATCGCGCGCGAGCGCATCGGCACCGGCGGCCTGGTGCTGGGCGGCGTGCTGGTCGGCGCGGGCATCGGCGCGATGCACTATGCCGGCATGGCGGGCATGCGCATGAGCCTGGACCTGCGCTATGATGCGCTGACCTTCGGCCTGTCGATCGTGGTGGCCGTGGTGCTGGCCACCCTCGCCCTGTGGGTCCGCTTTGGCCTGACCCGCTTCTCCACGATGAGCGAAAGCCGGCGCCTGCTGCTGGCGGCGATCGTGATGGGTTGCGCCATCGCCGGCATGCACTACACCGGCATGGCCGCCGCGCGTTTCGTCGGCACCGTCGCCGACGCGGCCGTGGCCTCCGATACGACTTACCTGGCGCTGGGCATCGCGCTCATCACGGCGCTGTTCACCGGCGTGGTACTGGCCGCCAACGGCCTGCTGCGCTACCGCCAGCTGTATGTGGAACTGTCGCGCAGCGAAGCCTGGATGCGCGCCCTGCTGACGACCACCGTGGACGGCGTCATCACCATCGACCGCGAAGGCACGATCGAGGAATTCAACGCCTCGGCCGAGAAGATCTTCGGCTGGCGCCGCGACGAGATCGTCGGCGGCAACATTCGCCTGCTGATGACCGAAGTCGACCGCCGCAACGAGGACGGGGGCCTGCTCGGCTACCTGCGCGACAGCCGCGGGCATGCCGCGCCCAACAACGAAGAGGTCGAGGCGCTGCGGCGCGACGGCAGCCTGGTGCCGCTGCGCGTCGCCGTCGGCCACGCGCGCCTTGGCGAGCGCGAGCTGTTCGTCTGCTTCGTCACCGACATCACGGAACGGCGCGAGATGGTGAGCGCCCTGCGCGCCAGCGAGAACCAGTTCCGCTCCCTGATCGGCACCATCCCCGGCATTTCCTACCGCAGCCGGATCGAAGGCACGCACCCGATGGTGTTCATCAGCGACGCCGTCGAGCGCGTGGCCGGCTCCCCGGCGCGCGACTTCATCGGCGAGCCACCGGGTACGGCGCCGCGGCGCCGCTTCGGCGCCCTGATCCACGCCGCCGACCGCGTGCGCGTGTCGGAAGCGATCGAGTCCGCCCTGCGCGAGGACCGCCCCTACCTGGTCGAATACCGCCTGCTGCATGCCGACGGCACTACCCGCTGGCTGTGGGAGAACGGCACCGGCGTGCGCAACGAGGCCGGCGAACTGACCTGGCTCGACGGCGTGATCCTCGACATCAGCGAGCGCCGCACGATGGAAGAAGCGCTGCGCGAGGCGAAGGACGCGGCCGAGCAGGCCGCCGCCGCGCGCGCCACCTTTGTCGCCAATATGAGCCACGAGATCCGCACGCCGATGAATTCGATCCTCGGCTTCACCGACGTCCTGCTCGACGGCGAGCTGGCCCCGGAACAGCGCCGCCACCTCGACACCGTGCGCAATGCCGGCCGCTCGCTGCTGCGCCTGCTGAACGAAATCCTCGACACGGCGAAACTGGAAAAAGGCGCGGTCGAACTCGAGATCAACGATTTCAATTTGCTGTCCCTGATCGACGAACTGTCCTCGACGCTGGCGGCCAACGCGCGCGCCAAGGGCCTGCAGGTGGACATCCATTACGATCCGGCGCTGCCGACGAATTTGCGCGGCGACGAGCTGCGCATCCGCCAGGTGCTCACCAACCTGCTCGACAACGCGATCAAGTTCACCGCAAACGGCAGTGTGCTACTCCGTGCCGAACCCCGGGGCGACCAGCTGCACTTCAGCGTAAAAGACACCGGCATCGGCATCGCCCCGGAACGCCTGAAAGCGATTTTCGACCCGTTCACCCAGGCCGACGCCTCGATGACGCGGCGCTTCGGCGGTACTGGCCTGGGCACCACGATCAGCAAGCAGCTGGTCGAGCTGATGGGCGGGAAGATCTGGGCCGAGAGTACCGTGGGCGAAGGCACCACTTTCCACGTGCTGCTGCCGCTGGTGGTGGCGCGCTTCGCGCCCCAGCAGGCGCGCGTGCGCACCGCTGCCGCCCTGCCGCCGCTGCGCGTGCTGGCCGCCGACGACGTGCCGCAGAACCTGGAACTGCTGCAGCTGCTGATGGCGCGCCGCGGCCACACGATGACAGCCGTCTCCGACGGCGCCACCGTGGTCGAGCTGGCCGGACGCCAGGACTTCGACCTGGTCCTGATGGACTTCCAGATGCCGGTCATCGACGGCCTGCGCGCCACGCGCCTGATCCGCGAACAGGCGGAAGTGGCCGGGCGCCGGCGGGTGCCGGTGATCGCGATGACGGCCAGCGTGCTGCCTGAACACCGCCGCGCCGCGGCCGACGTCGGGATGGACGGCTTCGCTTCCAAGCCGGTCGACTGGACCACGCTGTCGCACGAGATCGCCCGCGTGCTGGGCATACAACAGGGAGCGGCGCACGGCGCCGGCACGGCCGGAGCCGTGGCGTCCGCGCTTCCTCCTCGCCAGGTGCTGAACCGCCAGGGCGGCCTGCACCGCTGGAGCGGCAACGAGGATGCCTACCGCGAGGCGCTCGAACACTTCCACAGCCAGCACGCGCTGCTGCCGCAGTTCCTGCGCGGCTTTGCCGACGCCGCCGACTATCCGGCGCTGCGCATGCTGGCGCACAAGGCGCGCGGCGTCGCCGCCAACATCGCCCTCGAACTGCTGGCCGATGCGCTGGGCGAGCTGGAACAGCTGGCCGAAGGCGACAAGGGCACGCCGCTGGCCGGCCTGGCCCTGCTGCCGGAGGCGCTGGCGAAGGTCGGGGCCGCGCACGAAGCAGCCATGCTGATGATCCGTGCCGAGCGCCCTGCACAAGCGGCGACGCAGGCGGCGCTTGTGCAGGCCTACGATCTCCCGCGCGCGCGCCGCGCCGGCCGCGTGCTGAGCGAGGCGCTGGCGCGCGGCGCCTTCGACGACGCCGCGCTGGCCGGCCTCGCCGCCGCCCTGACCGGCCATCCGGAGGCCGCCCGCGTCACCCAGGTGCAGGCGGCGCTCGCCGATTTCGATTTCGACCTCGCCCAGCAGCAGCTCGACGCCGTGCTCAACGTACTCGGCGCGCGTGACGGGCAGGATGACCCAACGCCACAGGAAACAATGTAATGAGTAACACCGGCATGCGCCCGCTGATCCTCGCGGTCGACGACGAAGCGAGCAACCTGCAGTTGCTGCGCCAGATCCTGCAAGACCACTACCGCCTGCTGTTCGCCAAGGACGGCGCGCGCGCCCTGGAACTGGCGAACAAGGAAAAGCCGGACCTGATCCTGCTCGACGTCATGATGCCGGGGATGAGCGGCTACGAAGTCTGCGCCGCCCTGAAGGCCAATCCGCTGACGGCGCCGATTCCCGTGATGTTCGTGACCGCCCTGAACGACACGGCCGACGAGCTCGAAGGCTTCGAGGCCGGCGCGGTCGACTACATCACCAAGCCGGTCAGCCCGCCGGTGGTGCGCGCACGCGTGCGCACCCACCTGTCGCTGGTGCGCATGGAAGAATTGAAAGCCTCGCGCCTGGCGATCGTCCAGCGCCTGGGCCTGGCGGCCGAGTACAAGGACAACGAGACCGGCCTGCATGTGATCCGCATGAGCCACTTCGCGCGCATCCTGGGCCTGGCCGCCGGCATGAGCGAGCAGGAGGCGGACGACCTGCTGCATGCGGCGCCCATGCATGACGTGGGCAAGATCGGCATCCCCGACCGCATCCTGCAAAAGGCGGGACCGCTCGATGCCGATGAGTGGAAGGTCATGCAGAGCCACGCCACGATCGGCGCCGAGATCATCGGCGAGCACGGCGACGGCATGCTGCGGCTGGCGCGCGACATCGCCCTCACCCACCACGAGAAGTACGACGGCAGCGGCTACCCGAAGGGGCTGGCCGGCGATGCGATCCCGCTGACCGGACGCATCGTCGCCATTGCCGACGTGTTCGACGCCCTGACCTCGGTGCGTCCGTACAAGCGCGCCTGGAGCGAGGAAGAAGCGATCGACTACCTGGTCCAGCAAAAGGGCAGGCACTTCGACCCGCTGCTGGTCGACCTGTTCGTCGCCCAGATGCCGGCGGTGCGCACGGTGCGCCAGCGCTGGGCCGAAGCGGCCTGAGCCCCTGGAGCGCCTGGCAACACCGTCAGGGGCCGCGCGCGGGGCGCTCACGGCAAGGGATGCGGCCACCGGACGCGGCGTCGAAGACAGTGCGCCTGTCCGGCGAGACGCTGCAACGCAGCCATGGCGCTGTTGTCGGGCGCTCCTCAGTCCGGCGCGATGACGCCGGGAGATGCCACGCCGGCCACGTTCGCCGGGCGGGCCGCCACTTCGCGGTACAGCGCGGTATAGGCGGCCGCCATCTGCGCCGCCGTGAACACCTTCTCGTAGCGCTGCGCCGCGCGCGCGCCCATTTCGCGCGCCAGTTCCGGGTTGTCCCACAGGGTACGCAGCGCCACGCGCAGCGCCTGCGGATCGGCCGGCGGCGTCACCAGCCCGGTCTCGCCATGGATATTGATATAGGTGGTGCCGCTGCCGATGGCGCACGAAACCATCGGCCGGCCGTACATCGCCCCTTCCAGCAGCGAAATGCCGAAGGCCTCCGAACGCAGGTGCGAAGGAAAGGCCAGCGCATAGCACAGGGTCAGCAGGGCGACCTTGTCTTCCTCGCCGACGGCGCCGAGGAAAATCACATTCTGCAGACCCAGGCGCAGCGCCTGGGCTTTCAAGGCCGCTTCTTCCGGCCCGGCGCCGACGATCACCACCGGGTAATCGGTGCCGGCCACGGCCTCGAGCAGCACGTGCAGCCCCTTGTAGTAGCGCAGCACGCCGACGAACAGGAAGAATTTAGGACCGAGCCGCTCGCGCCAGTGCGCCAGGCGCGCCGGGTCGGGCTGCGGATAGGTACTCTTGTCCAGGCCGTAGGTGATGACGCGGGTCTTGTCGCGGTAGCGTCCCAGCACCGGCGACGACTCCATGTAGTCGGGCGAGGCGGCGACGATGGCGGCGACACTGTTCAGGAAACGGCGCTTGAGCGGCTGGTACAGGCGCAAGAGCTTCTTCTGGCGCACGATGTCGGAATGGTAGGACACCACGGCAGGCTTGCGCACGCGCGCCAGGAAGTGCGCCATGTCCATGAACGGCCACGGGAAGTGGTAGTGGACGACGTCGGCTTCACGCGCCAGGCGCGCCAGCGCGCCGAGGGACGCCAGCGAGCAGGCGTTCGAGGCCAGCTCGAAGTCGAGCGGCACCCGGTGCACGGTATGGCCTTCGTAGGTGATCGGGACCAGGTTTTTTTCGCGCGACAGCGACAGCACCGTATTGGTCACGCCCAGGCGCCCGGTGCCGATGCACATCTGGCGGATCACCTGCTCGATACCGCCGACGGTATCCGGGTAATAGGTTTTATAGAAATGAAGGACGCGCATAGTGATGGATCGGAAAGTGCAAGACCTATTGCGCGAGAACCCGGCGGTACACGGCGGCGGTAGCATGCGCCGTCGTGCGCCAGGTCAGGGCCGCGGCACGGGCCCGGCCCGCAGCAATGCAGCGCGACCGCAGCACCGCATCGTGCACGAGCGCCAGCATGGCGGCGCCGATGGCGCCCGTGTCGAGCGGATCGACTTCGAGCGCCGCACCGGCACTGACTTCCGGCAGCGAGCTCGTATTCGCGGTGACGACCGGCACCCCGGAAGCGAAGGCTTCCAGCAGCGGGATGCCGAAGCCCTCATAGAGGGAAGGAAAAACGAACACGCCCGCGCCGGCGTACACGTGGCGCAAGGCATCCGTGCCGCCCAGCCGATTGATCCAGTGGACGGCGGCGCCGTTGGCGCGGGCCGCCTCGATACGCCGCAGCAGCGTGTCGCAGTGCCAGCCGGCGGCGCCGACGATCACCAGGGCCCGTTCGCCGCGCACGGCCGCCGGCAGGCCGAGATAGGCATCGAGCACACGCTCCACGTTCTTGCGGGGCTGCAAAGTACCGACAAACAGAAAATAACCGGGACGCAGGTCGTACCGCGCCAGCGTGGCCGCCGTCGCCTGCGCATCGGGCGCCTCGAGCCAGCACTCGTCGACGCCGTTGTGGACGACCGATATCTGTTCCGGGTTTACCCCGAAGCATTCGACCAGTTCGGTCACCGCAAAGTGCGAGACCGCGATGATGTGATCGGCCTTGCGCGCAGCCTTGCGCTGCAGCCAGTTCTTCAGGCTGCGCATGCGCGGACTGCACCACTCGGGATACTTGATCGGCAGGGCGTCGTGCAGCGTGGCGACGACCGGGCAATCCATGCGCACGATGCGGTAATCGGTGGCGTGGAACAGGTCGGCCGGCATGTGTACCCGGTGGGCGCGCGGCGTGGCCAGGTCAACCAGGGTCGCCCGCGCGAACGATTGCGGCAGCGCCCGGCCGATGCTGGCCGGAATGCCCGCATGCGTCCAGGAGTAGGCCTGGACCGCACAACCGGCGTGGGGAAGATGCTCGAGCAGCGCGCGCGTGTACACGCCGATGCCGTCGACATGACCGCCCGTCAGCCCGGGTTCGATCATGGTCGTTCCCAGACCCACGTTCAGTGAAGGCATGGTCACCCCTGGTACATCCAGCGCAAGGTGTCGAACAGCGGTGGCGGCGCGATCGGTCCGATCACGGCCGCCAGCTTGGCATTGCTGCCCGTCAGCGTCAGCACGTCGTTGGCACGCACGAATGCGGGATTGACCTGCACCTCGATGCGGTAACCGGCAATCTCGGAGACCATGTCGATGACTTCGGCCAGCGAGTTGCTGCGGCCCGAGCACACATTGAAGGCTTCGCCGGCCGGCGCCGCCGCGAGCAGCCGGCGGTAGCTGCGCGCGACCATGCGCACATCGGAAAAGTCGCGCGCGATGGCCAGGTTGCCCAGTTCGATGCGAGGCGCGTTGCGGCGGAAATGCGAGACGATCTTCGGCAGCAGGAAATTATCGCTCTGCCCCACGCCGGTGTAGTTGAACGGCCGCGCGATGATGATCGGCAGCTTGTCCATCCACAGGCGCGCCATGTATTCCATCGCCAGCTTGCTGACGGCGTAGTCATTGGCCGGGGCCGGGACCACCTCCTCGTCGATGACCGGCACGCTGGCATTGCCATAGATATTCGCAGACGAGGCCAGCAAGACGGCCGAGGCGCGCTGCGGCGCCGCGGCCAGCGCTTCGAGCAGGTTGCGGGTGCCGACCACGTTGACGCGGTAGATCTGCTCGACATTGCTGTGTGCAACAAAGGCAATGCCGGCCAGGTGTACGACGACGTCCGGCTGCACCTGCTCGACCATCGCGCCGACGGCAGCGCGGTCGCACAGGTCGACCGGCAGGATGTCGGTGCCGAGATCGTCGCCAGGCATCACGGTGCCGAACACCCGGTAACCCGCCGCCGCCAGTTCGCGCGCCACGTAGTACCCCGTAAAGCCGCGCAGGCCGGTCACGAGGGCGCGCTTGCCTTCGCCTTCGCACGCGCCGGGATCGGTGTGGGGAGCGTGGTGCATGGTGCCGCTCATGTCAGAACGAGAAGCCCTGCTCGTTGCGGCGCAGGTCGGCGTCGACCATCATCTGGCACAGCTCTTCGAGCGTGGTCTTCGGCTCCCAGCCCAGCTCGCGCCTTGCCTTTTCCGGGTTGCCGATCAGGAGGTCGACCTCGGCCGGACGGTAGAACTTCGGCGAGACGCGCACCAGGGTCTTGCCGCTCTTGGTGCAGCGGCCCGCTTCGTTCTCGCCGTTGCCGCTCCACTCCAGCGTGACGCCGGCACCCTTGAAGGCCATGTCGACGAAGTCGCGCACGGTCTCGGTGCGGTTGGTCGCCAGCACATAGGTATCAGGCTGGTCGACCTGCAGCATGCGCCACATGCCTTCCACGTATTCCTTGGCAAAGCCCCAGTCGCGCTTGGCGTCGAGGTTGCCCAGCTCCAGCACGTCGAGCTTGTTGAGGACGATCTTGGCCACCGAGTCGGTGATCTTGCGGGTGACGAATTCACGGCCGCGCAGCGGCGACTCGTGGTTGAACAGGATGCCCGAGGAGCCGAAGATGCCGTAGCTCTCGCGGTAATTGATCGTCATCCAGTGCGCGTACAGCTTGGCCACGCCATACGGGCTGCGCGGGTAGAACGGGGTGTCCTCGACCTGCGGGATCGCCTGCACCTTGCCGAACATTTCCGAGGTCGAGGCCTGGTAGAAGCGGATTTTCGGGTTGACCAGGCGAATCGCCTCGAGCAGGTTGACGGCGCCCAGGCCGGTGATCGATGCGGTGGTCAGCGGCTGGTCGAAGGACACGCCGACAAAGCTTTGCGCAGCGAGGTTATAGACTTCGTCCGGTTCGGCGCTCTGGATCAGGCGCAGGCTCGATGCCAGGTCGGTCAGGTCGTATTCGACCAGCGACAGGTTCGGGTGCGTGGCAATGCCGAGTTCCTCGATGCGCCAGAAGTTGGTGGAACTGGCGCGACGGAAGGTGCCGGTGACGTGGTAGCCCTTCTCGAGCAGCAGTTGCGCCAGATAAGCGCCATCCTGGCCAGTAATGCCGGTGATGACGGCTCTTTTTGTTGAGTTCTGCATGGTGTGAAAATTCCGGATCAGTGTCGGTGCGCGGCAAATATTTTTCTGACAACCCCATATTGTAACAGACGGGCATTGGCAGCTACGACACAGACGACAACATAACAACAGCCTCGACAGGCAGCGCATTATTAACCGAAATACCACCCTGTTAACGGGTGCTTACGGATTGTTACGTGTTCACGCCCAAAAAAACAGGCGAGCACGCTCGCCTATGAGTATTCGTAAACACTGCGCAAACATCACGCAAACACCGGGGAATCAGGCTGAACTTCCGGCAGTTCAGCCTGTCAACCATGGGCAGCGCGACGGTGGCCTTGCCTCAGCGGTTCGAGACCGCGTCCACCACGCACAGCGCCGTCATGTTGACGATGCGGCGCACGGTGGCCGACGGCGTCAGGATGTGCACCGGGCGCGCGCAGCCGAGCAGGATCGGGCCGACCGCGATGCCGTTGCCGGCAGCCGTTTTCAGCAGGTTGTAGGCGATGTTGGCCGACTCGATGTTCGGCATCACCAGCATGTTGGCATCGCCCCTCAGCGTCGACTGCGGCATGATCTTGGCGCGCAGCTTCGCATCGAGCGCGGCGTCGCCGTGCATCTCGCCGTCGATCTCCAGGTCCGGCGCCTTCTGCTGCACCAGCGCCAGCGCGGCGCGCATCTTCTGCGCCGACTCGCTGTTCGACGAACCGAAGTTGGAGTGCGACAGCAGCGCCACGCGCGGCGTAATGCCGAAACGCTCGAGTTCCTCGGCCGCCATGATCGTCATCTCGGCGATTTCCTCGGCGTTCGGGTTGTCGTTGACGTGGGTGTCGAGCATGGCCAGCTGGCGCTCCGGCGTGATGATGATGTTCATCGCCGCATAGACGTTGGCGCCCGGACGCCTGCCCAGCACCTTCTCGATGAAGTCCAGGTGGGTCCAGGTGGTGCCGTAGGTACCGCAGATCATGCCGTCGGCGTCGCCCTTGTGCACCATCATGGCGCCGATCAGCGTATGGCGGCGGCGCATCGCCAGCTTGGCCATGTCCGCGGTCACGCCCTTGCGCATCACCATCTGGTGGTAGG
>JBBWZO010000070.1:0-17122 GCA_039649125.1 Massilia sp.
GAGACTTGCGATCATCGCCTTTGCGGCCGCGACGTGCATCGGAACAGCGCTGCCTGCGGCTGCCCAAAGCTTCGAGGTCGGGCCCGGCGGCGTCGGCGTCGACCTGCGCTCAGAGCGTCACCGCGACCGCGACTGGGAGCGCGAGCGCTGGGGCCGCGAGCGCGGGATGGAGCGGCGCCGCGCCTCCCGCGACTGGGACGAGACCGGCAGCGTCGGGCGGTGCCGCGAGGTGACAATCCGCGAACGGAACGAAGACGGCGACATGATCACGCGCACGCGGCGCAGCTGCCGCTGACGGAGAGGGCGGCGTGCCCGCCCCTCCCCCTACCGAGGCCCGGGGCCAAGGAACGGGCGGCGGTACAACTTTCCTTTGACCTACTGACATCTCCCACCCCGGAGGCATCTCGACTGCCCCTCAACTGAATATCCAAGAAAACAGCGTGATCTGACGCATTCTGGACTTGTGTTCATTTCCCGAGTTCGTACGGTGCCCCCTGCCATATCGGCGTCGCAGGGGGGCCGGCATGAACACGAGACACTTGTTTGTGGCTGCCGCAAGCCTCTCGGCCGTCCTGCTCGCCTCGTCTGCCATTGCGGGCGGCGGCAATGAGCGTGGCGGCAGTTATGGCCATAGCGGCGGCTCGGGCGGCGGCGGATATGGCCCCGGGGGCGGCTCCAGCGGCGGCGGGCACAGTGGTGGCGGTGGCGGCTACGGCAGTGGCAGCGGCCGGGGTGGCGGCAACGGCTACATGTGCGGCGGCAAGGACGGGAACGGCTGCAGCGTCAGCCCCGTGACCTACAAATCCTGCACCAAGGACCTCAAGGGCGATCTCAAGGACCTGAAATGCGACACCTTCGACCTGATGCGTGAGATCTTCAAAGGTCGCGACACCAGCGATGAGTTCGCCGCGGTGAAGGACAGCATCGAGGAGGTTCAGTTCGACTTGGGCGTGCTGAAGGGCCTCAGGAAGTAGCCGGCGCGCGCTCTCCGCGGCCCGGTTCAGAATCGTGGGGCGATCATCCGTGATCCGATCCCGCGTGATTGGGCCGTGGGTGCCGAGATCGGCTGTGGCGAGATCGAAGGACGCCTGAGGGCGTCCGTTTTCGTGGGCGGCTCAAAGCTCAAAGCGCGCCGCCCCTCGGCGGGCTAGGCGCGCGTTCGGTAACGTGGCGGCAGCATCCGGGCGTCTCAGGCCCCTAAGGCCCGCCCCGCTGCCCCGCCGTATACGGCCGCTCAGCCGAAGGTGCCAGCGTATCACCGGGCCGGGGCGGCCGAGTGGCGGGAGCGCATCAGTGGCCCTGCGGGCTCAACCGGTCGCGGCAGCGCATCCGATCTCCCCGCGTTGGGCCGCCTCGCGCCAGGGTCTTGGCTCGCTCAGCCGCTGGGCCGCGTGGCGCAGCGCATAAGCCGGCAGGCCGGGAGGCCGGTGGGACCAGTATATCGGGCCGCCACGCCGCGTCGGCCGGTAGCGCCAGCGCATCCAGTCGCCCAGCGGGCCGGGCCGCACGGCAGCAGCGCATCCAGTCACGGCCGGTGGGCCGCGGGGCGGGAGCGCATCAGGAGCCAATCTGGGCAGGCCGAGTCGCGGAGGGCACCAGGTCGCCCCACCGAGTCGGCCTGTGGCGCGCGCGCGTCAGGTCAGCAGGCCCGGTCGGCCGGTGTCGCTAGCGAATAACGCCCCCCGGCCGCCAACGGCTTGGCCGCCCGCCCTCGGCATCATCCCAGCGCTCCTCCGAGAGCCGGCATAGACCTCGTGCTCCATGCCGGCCGCCGCGTGTCCCCGATCGGTCAGGCGCCGCCGTAGCCGCCCGCCGTCGGCGTGCGGATGACGATCGCGTCGCCGGGTTCCATGACGGTCTGGTCGCAGCCGCCGAGCGGCTCGGTGCGGCCGTCGGCGCGGCGGGCGAAGTTCTCGCCCACCTGGCCCGGCTGCCCACCCGCGGCGCCAAAGGGCGGGACGCGGCGATGGCTCGTCAGCAGCGCCAGATCCATTCGCTCGAGGAAGCGGATCGTGCGCTGCGTGCCGTCGCCCGCCCGCCACCGGCCCGCCCCGCCCGAACCTGCCCGGATGTGGAAATCCTCCAGCACCACGGGGTAGCGGAACTCCAGCACCTCGGGATCGGTGAGGCGTGAGTTCGTCATGTGGGTGTGGACGGCGTCGGTGCCGTGGAACCCCGGGCCGGCCGGCGAGCCCGAGCAGATCGTCTCGTAATACTGGTAGGTCGCGTTGCCGAAGGTCAGGTTGTTCATCGTCCCCTGGGCCGCCGCCATCGCGTCGAGGGCGCCGAACAGGCAGTTGGTGACGGCTTGGCTGACCTCGACATTGCCGGCCACCACGGCGGCCGGGTAGCGCGGCGACAGCATCGTCGCGTCCGGCACCACGATCCGGATCGGCCGCAGGCAACCGGCATTCATCGGAATGCGGCCCTCCACCATGACGCGGAAGACGTAGAGCACGGCCGCGCGCGTGACCGGCGCCGGCGCGTTGTAATTGTCCGCGCGCTGCTCCGAGGTGCCGGTGAAGTCGACGGTCGCCTCGCGCTTCTCGCGATCAACCGTGATCTTCACCCGCACGGCGCAGCCCTGGTCCATCTCGTAGTCGAACCGGCACTCGTCGGGCAGGCTGTCGAGCACGCGGCGCACGGATTCGGCCGCGTTGTCCTGCACGTGGCCCATATAGGCCTGCACGACATCGAGCCCGAAATGCCGGACCATGCGCTTCAGCTCGGCGACGCCGCGCTCGTTCGCGGCGATCTGCGCCTTGAGGTCGCCGATGTTCTGCACCGGGTTGCGGGCCGGATAGCTCGCGCCGGTGAGGAGCTCGCGCAGCTCCGCCTCGCGGAAGCGGCCGCGATCAACCAGTTTGAAGTTGTCGATGTAGACGCCTTCTTCCTCGATCGTCACCGCGACCGGCGACATCGAGCCCGGCGCGATGCCGCCGACATCGGCATGATGGCCGCGGCTGGCGATCCAGAAGATGATCTTCGTCTCGGTGTCGTCGAACACCGGGGTGCAGACCGTGATATCGGGCAGATGGGTGCCGCCATTGTACGGCGCGTTGATTGCATAGACATCGCCGGGGCGGATATCCGTATTCTGGGTCAGGATGGTTTCGACCGACTTGTCCATTGATCCCAAATGCACCGGCATATGCGGCGCATTGGCTACCAGCGCGCCGGTGGCATCGAAAATCGCGCAGGAAAAGTCGAGCCGTTCCTTGATATTGACCGAGTAGGCGGTGTTCTGCAGGGTCACGCCCATCTGCTCGGCGATCGACATGAACAGGTTGTTGAAGATCTCGAGCATCACCGGATCGGCCGTGGTGCCGATCGCGCGCCGCTCCGGCAGCGCTTCCACGCGGGTGAGCACCAGGTGATTGCAAGGCGTGACCTCGGCCTGCCAGCCCGCCTCCACGATGGTGGTCGCGTTGTTCTCGGCCACGATGGCCGGGCCCCTGATGCGGTCGCCGGGCTGCAGGTCGGCGCGGCGATAAATGCCCGTGTCGCGCCACTGTCCGCCGCCGAACATGGCGGCGGTTTGCGCGGGCGCCGGCGCCGCACGCGCGCCGGCGGCGGAGGCGGGGGCGATGGCAGGCGTCTCCGGCGGCGCTTCCGACCGGCCGAGCGCCTCGACCGACACCGCCTCCACCACGAGCGCGCGCGAAGGCATCAGGAAGGAGAAGCGGCGCTTGTAGGCCTGTTCGAACTGCGCCTGCATCGCCGCCGCGTCGGCGAAGGCGACGACCAGGGCCGAATCGGTGCCCTCGTAGCGCAGGTGCACACGCCCGATCACCTCGATGCGCTCGTCCGCCACGCCCTGGGCCAGCAGCTCGCCGCGCGCACTGTCCGCCAGCGCATCGAGCCGCGCCGCCAGCGCGCCCGCCGCGGCCGCGTCCAGCCTTTCCTCGACGGCCTTCTCGCGCATGACGCTCTGGTCGGCCAGTCCCATCCCGTAGGCCGAGAGCACCCCGGCCAGGCTGTGGATGAAGACCGTCTTCATGCCCAGCGCGTCCGCCACCAGGCAGGCATGCTGGCCGCCGGCGCCGCCGAAACTGGTCAAGGCGTATTCCGTCACGTCATGCCCGCGCTGCACCGAGATCTGCTTGATGGCGTTGGCCATGTTCCCGACCGCGATCTGGATGAAGCCTTCGGCCACCTGTTCCGGCGTGCGCACGTCGCCGGTGGCGGCTTCGATCTCGCGGGCCAGCGCGGCGAAGCGCTCGCGCACCGCGTCCGCGTCGAGCGGCTGGTCGCCGCCAGGGCCGAACAGGCGGGGGAAGTGCGCGGGCTGGATCTTCCCGAGCATGACGTTGCAGTCGGTGACGGTGAGCGGGCCGCCGCGGCGGTAGCAGGCCGGGCCCGGATTGGCGCCGGCGCTGTCCGGACCGACGCGGTAGCGGCTGCCGTCAAAATGCAGGATCGAGCCGCCGCCGGCGGCCACCGTGTGGATGCTCATCATCGGCGCACGCATGCGCACCCCGGCCACCTGGGTCTCGAACACCCGCTCAAACTCGCCCGCGTAATGCGAGACGTCGGTCGAGGTGCCGCCCATATCGAAGCCGATGATGCGCTCGAAGCCCGCCAGGCGGCTGGCGCGCACCATGCCGACGATGCCGCCGGCCGGCCCGGACAGGATGCTGTCCTTGCCCTGGAAGGCGCGCGCATCGGTCAGTCCGCCGTTCGACTGCATGAACTGCAGGTTCACGCCCGGCAGTTCGCTGCCGACCTGGTCGACATAGCGGCGCAGGATCGGCGACAGGTAGGCGTCGACCACCGTGGTGTCGCCCCTGGCGACCAGCTTCATCATCGGGCTGGTCGCGTGCGAGCTCGACACCTGGGTGAAACCGATCTCGCGGGCGATGCGGGCCACCGCTTCTTCATGCCGGGTGTAGCGGTAGCCGTGCATGAAGACGATGGCGAGCGCGCGGAAGCCCTTGTCCCAGGCCGCCTGCAGGGCGGCGCGGGCCGCCGCCTCGCCAAGCGGCTGCACGACCTCGCCGTGGGCGCCGATGCGCTCGTCGATCTCGACCACCTCGCCGTACAACAGTTCCGGCAGCACGATGTGGCGGTCGAACAGGCGCGGGCGGTTCTGGTAGGCGATGCGCAGCGCGTCGCGAAAGCCGCGCGTGATCGCCAGTACCGTCGGCTCGCCCTTGCGCTCGAGCAGGGCATTGGTGGCCACCGTGGTACCCATCTTGACCGCCTCGATCCCGGCCGCGGGCAACGGCGCGCCGGGTGCGACACTTAGCAGGTGGCGGATGCCGGCGACCGCCGCGTCGCGGTATTGCTCCGGGTTTTCCGACAGCAGCTTGTGCGTCACCAGTTCCCCCTCGGGGGTGCGCGCCACGATGTCGGTGAAGGTGCCGCCGCGGTCGATCCAGAACTGCCAATCCATGTGTGTCCTCGTGCAGAATAATGCTCAAATAAGGTTTGCGCCTATTGTATTCGCCTCCGCGCCCGAAATTGGCGAAAATGCATGCATCTGACATGTGAATGGAGTGCGAATGAACGATGGTCTCTACAGCGTGGCGCAAATCCGGGCCATAGAGGTGGCTGCGGCGGCGGCATCAGAGCCGGGCGCCCTGATGCGGGCCGCCGGCCGGGCCGCGTCCGACCTGGCCCTGGGCCTGCTCGGAGATGCGCGGGTGCGCCCGGTGCTGGTACTGGCCGGGCCGGGCAACAATGGCGGCGACGCGCTGGAGCTGGCCGCCAACCTGGCCGAGGCCGGGGTCGACGTCGTGGTGCTGCACCTCGCGGGCGGCGGCCAGCCTTCGCCCGAGGCCGCCCAGGCGCTGGCCCGCGCGCGCGCCAGCCGCGCCAACTTCGCCGACGTGGCGCCCGACGTGCGCGAATGGGCGATGGTGGTCGACGGCCTGTTCGGCATCGGCATGGCGCGCCCGCTCGAAGGGCGCTACCGCGACCTGGTGACCGCGATCGACAGCCTGGGCTGCCCGGTGCTCGCGCTGGACGTACCGAGCGGGCTCGATGCGGATACCGGGGCGGTCATCGGCCCCGGCGGCGTCGCCGTGCACGCAACCCACACCATCACCTTCATCGGCGACAAGCCCGGCCTGCACACGGCCGAGGGGCGCGATCACGCCGGGATTGTGTCGGTGGCCGACCTCGGTATCGATCCGGCCCTGCTCGATGCGCCGCGCGCGCGGCTGGCGCGCCCCGCCCTGTTCGCGTCCCGCCTGGACGCGCGCAGGCACAACTCGCACAAGGGTCAGTTCGGCGACGTCGCGGTGGTCGGCGGCGCGCACGGCATGGTTGGCGCGGCGGTGCTGGCCGCGCGCGCGGCGCTGTTTGCCGGCGCCGGCCGCGTGTTTGCCGTGACGGTGGATGCGGGGCCGGAATACGACCCGGTCCAGCCCGAGCTGATGTTCCGCAGCGCGGGTGGTTTCGAACTCGCGGGCCGGGTGCCGGTCCTCGGCCCGGGCATGGGCGACTCCAGCGAGGCGATGCGGGTGCTCGGCCACGGCATCGACGGCGGCGGGCCGCTCGTCATCGACGCCGACGGGCTGAATCTGCTGGCGGCCAGCACCGCGCTGCAGGAGCGCCTCGCGCGCCGCCAGGGCGACACGGTGCTCACGCCGCACCCGCTCGAGGCCGCCCGCCTGCTCGGCATCTCGACCGCCGAAGTGCAGGCCGACCGGCTGGCCGCGGCGCGCGAGCTGGCGCGGCGCCTGCAGGCGGTCGTGGTGCTGAAGGGATCGGGCACGGTCGTGGCGCGGCCGGACGGGGACACCACGGTCAATCCCACCGGGAATGCGGGGCTGGCCAGCGGCGGCAGCGGCGACGTGCTGGCGGGCGTGTGCGGGGCCTTGCTGGCGCAGGGCTGGCCGGGCTGGGAGGCGGCGGTCGGCGCCGTGTGGATGCACGGCGCGGCGGCGGACCGGCTGGTGGAGGATGGCGTGGGGCCGATCGGGATGACGGCCGGGGAATTGCCGCGGGCGGTGCGGGCGGTGTTTAACGGGTTGGTAGGCGGGATTCGATCGCGCACCGAGTGATCCAAGGCTGGTGGGACGCGTGTGCGGGGGACCCGCACACCCTACGTCCCTCCGAGACAAGGCAGTGTTCCGCGAGCCATCGTAGGGTGGGCGGGTCTCCCGCCCACGCGTTCAACCGCCGTATCGCACTCCTGAAGTCACGCCACTACACGCTCAAACCAGCTTCCCTGCCGTGATCGTGATCGTCCGCCCGCAACGCGCCGCCATCGCCGGATCGTGCGTCACCAGGACCAGCGTCGAGCCGCGCTCGCGATTGAGTTCGAACATCAGCTGGATCACCGATTCCCCGGTCGCCGCATCCAGGCTGCCGGTCGGCTCGTCCGCGAACAGCAGCGGCGGCTCGGTGACGAAGGCGCGCGCCAGGGCGACGCGCTGCTGCTCGCCGCCGGACAGGTATTTCGGATAATGCTTCAGCCGGCTCGACAGCCCGACCCGCCCCAGCATCGCCTCGGCCTTCTCGCGCGCGGCGCCGTCGCCGCGCAATTCCAGCGGCAGCATCACGTTCTCCAGTGCGTTCAGGTGGGAGAGCAGCTGGAAGGACTGGAACACGAAGCCCAGCTTGGCCATGCGAAACGCGGCACGCCCGTCCTCGTCGAGGGCGAAGATGTCGGTGCCGTCGAGCAGTACTTTGCCGCTGCTGGGCGTATCGAGGCCGGCAAGCAGCCCGAGCAGTGTCGACTTGCCCGAGCCGGAGGCCCCGACGATGGCGAGCGTCTCGGCCGGTTGCACGGTAAAATCGATGCTGTGCAGGATGGTGAGTTCGCCGCTGGCGTCCGCCACCCGCTTCGACAGACCCCCTACTTGAATCGCGGCCGTCCGGCCAGACATCATGGGTACGTCATTTTTGAAAGCTTCGGGGTTATCACGCATGCTTGCTATTCTCAAGAAATTTACTGTCGGTGCAGCCCTGGTGGCCGCGTCGGCGAGCGCCTATTCTGCACCAAAAACCGTCCTCGTGGTGGGTGACAGCCTGTCGGCCGAATACGGCCTGACCCGCGGCGCGGGCTGGGTGGCCCTGCTCGAACAAAAGCTCAAGGCAAACAGGATCGACGCCAGGATCGTCAACGCCAGCATCAGCGGCGAGACCACCAGCGGCGGGCGCGCGCGCCTGCCGGCCCTGCTGAACCAGCACCGGCCGCAGGTGGTCGTCATCGAACTCGGTGCCAACGACGGCCTGCGCGGCCTGCCGGTACCGGCCGCCGAAACCAACCTGCGCGAGATGGTGACCATGTCGCAAAAAAAAGGCGCGAAGGTCATGCTGATCGGCATGCGCATGCCGCCAAACTATGGCCGCTCCTACACGGAGCGCTTCTTCGGCATGTACAACGCCCTCTCGAAAGAGTTCAAGGCGCCGCTCGTGCCCTTCATGCTTGAAGGGGTCGCCGACAAGCCTGCGCTGTTCCAGGCCGACCGGCTGCACCCGAACGCCCAGGCCCACCCGATCATCCTGAATAACATTTGGCCGACCTTTTCGAAACTGATCACATCCCGATGAAATACCCTGCCGTACTGCGCTTTACCGACATCCTGCCCGAACTCGACAGCTTCGACACCATCATCGACGCGCGCAGCGAGGGCGAGTTCGCGCTCGACCACCTCCCCGGCGCCATCAACTGCCCGGTGCTGAACGACGAGGAGCGGGTGCGCGTCGGCACGCTCTACAAGCAGGTGGGCGCGTTCGAAGCGAAGAAGGTGGGCGCCGCGCTGGCGGCACGCAACATCGCGCAGCACTTGGAAGCCCGGTTCGCCGACAAGCCGCGCGAGTGGAAGCCGCTCGTCTACTGCTGGCGCGGCGGCAACCGCAGCGGCTCGCTGGCCCACATCCTGGCAAAGATCGGCTGGCCCGTGGTCCAGCTCGACGGCGGGTATAAAGCCTACCGCGCCCACGTGAGCAGCGCGCTGGAGCATCCCCCGGCACTGTCCTTCCGCGTCATCTGCGGCACCACCGGCAGCGGCAAGAGCCGCCTGCTGGAGACCCTGGAGGCCAACGGCGCGCAGGTGCTCGATCTCGAGCGCCTGGCGGCCCACCGCGGCTCGGTGCTCGGTCACCTGCCTGACGAGCCGCAGCCTACCCAAAAGATGTTCGAAAGCCGCATCTGGGACAAGCTGCGCCACTTCGATACAGGCAAGCCGGTATTCGTCGAATCCGAAAGCAAGAAGGTGGGCAACCTGCGCGTGCCGGATGCCGTGATGGAGCGCATGCGTGCCTCGCCCTGTGTGGCCCTGACCCTGTCGCGCCCGAACCGGGTGCGCCTGCTGATGGAGGACTACAGCCATTTCGCCGGCAACGCGCAGGCCCTGAACGGCCAGCTCGAACACCTGGTGCAACTGCACGGCCGCGAGAAGATCGACGCCTGGCACGCCATGGCCAACAGCGGCGCCATGCCGGAACTGGTCGATCAATTGCTGGTCGAGCACTACGACCCGGCCTACCTGCGCTCGATCGACCGCAATTTCGTGCAGTACGGCCAGGCGCAGGTGCTGGAGCTGAACGATATCGGGCGCGAGGATTTCGTCGGCGCGGCGCGGGCGCTGATGGCGGCCTGAAACGCCGCGGTCGTTCGAGGACAGCCGCCTCCAGCAAGCTCCCGCTCAGCGGCCTATCCTCTTCTCCATCCCTCCGATTCCACCAGACGTAAAAAAACCCGGCTGCTCGCGCAACCGGGTCTTTGTCTTTTCCTGCAAGGCAGCGCTAAAGCTTACTCCGCGTCGGCCGGTTTCGCATCCGCAGCGACATTGATCTTCGCCTTGGCCTTGGCCTTGATCGCCTCGACATAGTTGTAGAGCTCGGCCTGGCCGACCAGGCTGGAGATCTGCTGCGCTTCCTGGGCGCGGCGGGCCTCGTCGAGCTGGGCCGGCTGCGACACCTTGCCGATGCGATACACGCCGTAACCGACGCCCGGCAGCTCGACGCCCACATAGGCCGGCAGCTTGGTGGTGTCGGCCTTCAGTGCGGCCAGTGCGCCGGCCGGGTTGATGGTCGGCTCCTGGGTGCGCGAGATCACCTTCACCTCGCCGAAACCGGTGGCGTCGCCGGATGCCTTGGCGGCGGCCAGCTTGGCTTCGCCGGCCTCGCGCGCCAGGCGCAGCGCTTCTTCCTGGGTGACGCGCTGGCGGATCGCCGCTTCGACTTCGGCCAGCGGACGCTTGGTCGCCGGCTTGAATTCGACCACGCGGCCGGCGATCAGGACGGCCGGGGCGACTTCGACGGCTTCGGTGTTGCGCTTGTTCTTGAGCGCGTCGGTCGAGTACAGCGCGGTCAGGAACTTCTCGTTGTTGTACGGCGCGTTGCCCAGGGCCGGATTCGGCTTGCGGGTCAGGTTGTCGACGGTCTGGATCTTCAGGCCCAGCTTGTCGGCGGCGGGCTTCAGGCTGTCCGACTGCTCGTAGACGATGTCGTTGAACTGCTCGGCCATCTCCGAGTACTTCTTCGACAGCTTGGACTTGGTCAGTTCGGCCGCGATCTCGGCCTTGGCGGCGTCGAGCGACTTCTGCGCGGCCGGCTTGACCGCGGTGACCTTGATGATGTGGTAGCCGAATTCCGACGGCACGATGCCGCTGACTTCGCCTTCCTTCAGGCTGTAGATGGCGTCTTCCACCGACTTGACCAGGCTGCCGCGTTCGACGCGGCCCAGGTCGCCGCCCTGCTCGGCCGAACCCGGGTCCTGCGACTGCGCCTTGGCGATCGCGGCGAAGTCGGCCGGGTTCTTGCGTACCTCGGCCAGCACGGCTTCGGCCTTCGCCTTGGCAGCGGCTTCTTCGGCCGGCTTGGCGCCCTGCGCCCTGGTGATCAGGATGTGGCTCGCGGTCCGCTGTTCCGGCATCGTGAAGCGCTTCTGGTTGGCGTCGTAGAACTGCGCGACTTCCGCGTCGCTCACGCTGACCTGGCTTTCGACGGCGGCGCTGTCGAGCACCACGTATTCGGCCTTCACCTGTTCCGGAATCAGGAACAGGTTGGCATTCTTTTCATAGAAGGCCTTGACCATGTCGTCGGTCACCTTTACCTGCGGCAGGTAGTTTGCGATCGGGAACACCAGTTCCTGGACTTCGCGCTGCTGGTCGTTGATGTTCGAGATGCGGGCGGCCACCGAGCGCGGTGCAAAGGCGGTCGACTGGATCGAGCCTGCCAGCTGCTGGATCGCCATGTCGCGGCGCATGCGCGCGTCGAACATTTCCGGGGTCATGCCCTGGGCGGCCAGTGCGGCGCGGTAGGCGTCCATGTCGAAGCTGCCGTCCGGCTTCTTGAAGCTCTCGATGCTGTTGATCGCCTTGAACACGGCCTGGTCGCCCACGGTCAGGTGGTTGCGCGCGATTTCGGCATCGACCGCACGTTCGGCGACCAGGTTCTCGAGTACTTCGCGTTTCGCCTGCGGGGTGTCGAACACCTTCTGGTCGAACTGCGGGCCGAGCTGCTGGCGCGCCTGGTCGATCTGGCGGCGCTGGGCATCGTCCCACTCCTGCTGCGTGATGTCGCGTCCCTCGACTTCGGCCACGCCGGAGGCGCTGTCGCCGCGGTCCTGGTAGCTCTCGACGCCGACCAGCACGAACGAAGGAATGATCAAGAGCAGCAGGACCCCCTGCAGGATGCGCTTGTTATTACGTACAAAATCAAACATGGTCCACCAATCGCTGTGAAATGGCTTCAAAGCACAAGTTAAAAAAAAAGGCGAACTCGCGTTCGCCTCTTCTCTGTCGAAGCGCCCTGGTCTGGACGCTCCTATGCTGCTCAATACTGGCGGAGCGGACGGGGCTCGAACCCGCGACCCCCGGCGTGACAGGCCGGTATTCTAACCAACTGAACTACCGCTCCAAATTCGGAGTATTTAAGTGGCGGAGCGGACGGGGCTCGAACCCGCGACCCCCGGCGTGACAGGCCGGTATTCTAACCAACTGAACTACCGCTCCACTTAAATACTGGGTACTGCGCCATCCCTTAGGCGAAAGCTGAGAGGCTCGAGCTCTCCACCTGCTTCAGGATGTTTTCTCTGCTTGTCGTCGCAGAGAAGGCATTAGTTTACAGCATCTTTTAACGCTTTACCAGCCTTAAATTTCGGAACCTTTGCCGCTTTAATCTTGATTGGTTCCTTGGTGCGCGGATCGCGGCCGGTGCGGGCAGCACGGTCGCCGACGGTGAAGGTGCCGAAGCCGACCAGGGTCACGCTGTCGTTCTTCTTCAGGGTGTTCGTCACCGCTTCGATCATCGCATCCAGCGCGCGGGTGGCCGAGGCCTTGGTAATGTCCGCGGATTTCGCGATTTCTTCGATCAGTTCAGTCTTGTTCACTCGTATCCTCTTGGTCGTTCTTGACGCGGCGGTGCCGGGCCTTCCTGCAAAAGTGCAAGCGCGTATTAAACCGGGGGGACTTGCTTCTGTCAAGAAACATTCGTCGAGGACTGGCTCGGTATGGCGATTTATTGGGTCCTTGGGGCGCCGATCAGCGTGCTGGCCAGTGACCAGCCCTGGCCGTAGGGTGGACACCCGTGTCCACGCGTTTGCAACGTGTGCAGGTGGCAAAGCAAATTCACGGGATCGAGCGGCGCAACCCGTTGTTTTTCCAGAAGTCCGCTGTGCTGTTCAAAGGGGGCGAACAGGCGCTTCCCGTTTGCGTACAACGGCGGTGCGGGACAGTGTTCGCCGTGCGGACGTGGCAAACGCGTGGACACGCGTCCTCGCCGGCCACGTTCAGCCTGCATTCTGGATGGCGTCCGAATGCCACGCTGCAAGAGGCGCTCCTCGTCGCAGCTCGCCCCCAGCCTGGACCCCCAATCGTCCCGCCGGCGCAGCGAGTCGATCAAACTTCTTTTCTGGCGGCTTGCTTATTTTTTGTTGGCTGTTCCGCAGTCTGTAGCGTGTAATTTGTCGGGTTCTACTGAATCATTCGTCGGTTAGTTACGTTTTCGGTGCCCTTCGCAGGGTGGATGTGGCCGGCGGCGACCCGTTTCCCGCGTTCGCGGCATATGCAGGTCGCGAAGCGAGTTCACGGGTACGAGCGGAGCGAACCATTGTTTATCCAGAAGTCGGCGCTGCCTGTTCGAAGCGGGGGCGAAAAGGCGTTTTCCGTGGGCGTGCGGCGCGGTGTGGGCCGGTTTTGGAACTGCAGCGGTACCAGACGCGTCGACACAGGTCTCGCCGGCCGGGTCCCCACTACGTTCTCCCTGCTCGCGCTGCCAGATAAAAAAAAGGCGCCCGCAGGCGCCTCTTTCAGCCGATTACTTCAGCGGTCAGTGTTTGACCACGCCGCCCGGCCCTTCGGCAGTGCTGGCCGGCGTCACGGCCACTGCCGGGACTTCGACCAGCGGCTCCGGCTGGCGTTCCAGTGCCACTTCCAGCACCTTCTCGATCCAGCGTACCGGGACGATCTCGAGCTTGTTCTTGACGTTGTCCGGAATCTCGGCCAGGTCCTTCACATTCTGCTCGGGGATCAGCACCGTCTTGATGCCACCGCGATGCGCCGCCAGCAGCTTCTCCTTCAGGCCGCCGATCGGCAGCACTTCGCCGCGCAGCGTGATCTCGCCGGTCATCGCCACATCGGCGCGGACCGGGATGCCGGTGAAGATCGACACCAGGGCCGTCGTCATCGCGATACCGGCGGACGGACCGTCCTTCGGCGTCGCGCCTTCCGGCACGTGGATGTGGATGTCGCTCTTCTCGAACACCTCGTTCTTGATGCCCAGGCGCTGGGCACGGCTGCGCACCACGGTGCGGGCCGCCTCGATCGATTCCTTCATCACGTCGCCCAGGGTACCGGTACGGATGATGGCGCCCTTGCCCGGCACGTTCACGGCTTCGATCGTCAGCAGGTCGCCGCCCACTTCGGTCCAGGCCAGACCCACCACCTGGCCGATCTGGTTTTCCTTCTCGGCCACGCCGAAGTCGTAGCGGCGCACGCCCAGGAACTTGTCGAGATTCTTGTTGCTGACGATGACCCTCTTGTCGCTCTTCTTCAGCAGCAGCATCTTGACGACCTTGCGGCAGATCTTCGAGATTTCACGCTCGAGCGAACGCACGCCGGCTTCGCGGGTGTAGTAACGGATGATGTCGCGGATCGCGGTCTCCTCGACCTTGATCTCGTCTTCCTTCAGTCCGTTCGCCTTCACCTGCTTCGGCAGCAGGTAACGCTGGGCGATGTTGGTCTTCTCGTCTTCGGTGTAACCCGACAGGCGGATCACCTCCATCCGGTCCAGCAGTGCCGGCGGGATGTTGAACGAGTTCGAGGTCGCGACGAACATCACGTCCGACAGGTCGAAGTCCACTTCCAGGTAGTGGTCCGAGAACGTGTGGTTCTGTTCAGGGTCCAGCACCTCGAGCAGGGCCGACGACGGGTCGCCGCGGAAGTCCGCGCCCATCTTGTCGATCTCGTCGAGCAGGAACAGCGGGTTGCGCACGCCGACCTTTGCCAGCGATTGCAGCACCTTGCCCGGCATCGAGCCGATGTAGGTACGACGGTGGCCGCGGATCTCGGCCTCGTCGCGCACGCCGCCCAGGGCCATGCGCACGAACTTGCGGTTCGTGGCACGGGCGATGGACTGGCCCAGCGAGGTTTTACCCACACCCGGAGGGCCCACGAAGCACAGGATCGGGGCCTTCAGCTTGTCGACGCGCTGTTGCACCGCGAGGTATTCCAGGATGCGTTCCTTGATCTTCTCGAGGCCGTAGTGTTCGGCTTCCAGCACCGTTTCGGCATTCGACAGGTCGTGGGTGACCTTCGACTTCTTCTTCCACGGCAGCGACACCAGGGTGTCGATGTAGTTACGCACGACCGTGGCTTCGGCCGACATCGGCGACATCAGCTTCAGCTTCTTGATCTCGGCGGTCGCCTTGTCGAGGGCTTCCTTCGGCATCTTGGCCGCGATCACTTTTTTCTCGAGCTCGTCGATGTCGGCGCCGTCTTCGCCCTCACCCAGTTCCTTCTGGATGGCCTTGACCTGTTCGTTCAGGTAGTACTCGCGCTGCGATTTCTCCATCTGGCGCTTCACGCGACCACGGATGCGCTTCTCGACCTGCAGGATGTCGAGTTCACCTTCCAGCTGGCCGAGCAGGTGCTCGAGGCGCTTGGCGACGTTGAAGATTTCCAGGATGACCTGCTTCTGCTCGAGTTTCAGCGGCAGGTGCGCGGCAACGGTGTCGGCCAGGCGGCCGGCGTCGTCGATACCGGCCAGCGATGCGAGGATCTCCGGCGGGATTTTCTTGTTCAGCTTGACGTACTGGTCGAACTGCTGGACGATCGCACGGCGCATCGCCTCCACTTCGGAATCGTCGCCGATTTCCGAACGCAGCGGGGTCAGCTCGGCGACGAAGTGGGTCGCGCCGTCGCTGATGTGGTCGATTCGGGCACGCTGGGCACCTTCCACCAGCACCTTCACGGTGCCGTCGGGCAGTTTCAGCATTTGCAGGATGTTCGCAACGCAGCCGATCTCATAGATGTCCGCGGCGGAAGGTTCGTCCTTGGCAGCTGCCTTCTGGGCAGCGAGCATGATGCTCTTGCCCTGTTCCATCGCAGCTTCAAGCGCCTTGATCGATTTCGGGCGGCCAACGAACAGGGGTATTACCATATGGGGAAATACGACCACGTCGCGCAACGGCAGGAGGGGCAGCGTCGTTTGCTCGGTTAATTTCGAAGTTGTCATGGTATACCTTATAAAAATCGTGTTACCGATGTTGGGCGTACACGGTTAAAACTCAAGACCGGCCCGCGAATATTTTCTTTTGGTAAAAAAGATATGCGCGAAATGCAAGCTAGCCGTTCCAATAAAACCCCTGTCTGAAACAAAAAAGCCACCACGCGGCGCGATGCCGCGAGTGGCTTTTCGATTGAAGCCGGATGCTTTTATTGAGGTAAATTGTACCTCCAAGCTTCCGGCGCACAAGTGCTTTTGTCGTTTCCGCGCGGATATTTTTAATTTTCTCCGCTTGCCTTTGCGCTTTCGCTGTAAATCAGCAAGGGTTTTGCGCCATTCGTGATCGTATTTTCATCAATCACGACCTTCACGACGTTTTGCTGGTTCGGCAATTCGTACATCACGTCGAGCAGTGCGTGTTCGAGGATCGAACGCAGGCCGCGTGCGCCGGTCTTGCGCGCCAATGCCTTGCGTGCAATCGCGTGCAAGGCGGCTGGACGAATCTCCAGTTCCGCGCCTTCCATTTCCAGCAGCTTCGAATACTGCTTGACGAGCGCATTCTTCGGCTCGATCAGGATCTGGATCAGCGCTTCTTCCGTCAATTCATTCAACGTAGCTACGACTGGCAGACGACCAACAAGTTCCGGGATGAGACCGAATTTGATCAGGTCTTCCGGTTCCGCTTCCATCATGATCTCGCTGTTGGAACGCTGGGCCGTGCTCTTGACGCTCGCGGAGAAGCCGATGCCGCCCTTTTCCGAACGGTTCTGGACGATCTTCGCCAGGCCGTCGAAGGCGCCGCCGCAGATGAACATGATGTTGGTCGTGTCGATCTGGACGAAGTCCTGGTTCGGGTGCTTGCGCCCGCCTTGCGGCGGCACCGATGCCATCGTGCCTTCGATCAGCTTCAGCAGGGCCTGCTGCACACCTTCGCCGGACACGTCGCGGGTGATCGACGGGTTGTCGGACTTGCGCGAAATTTTATCGATCTCGTCGATGTAGACGATGCCGCGCTGCGCCTTTTCCACCTCGTAGTTGCAGCTTTGCAGCAGCTTCTGGATGATGTTCTCGACGTCTTCGCCGACATAGCCGGCTTCGGTCAGCGTGGTGGCGTCGGCGATGACGAACGGCACGTTGAGCATGCGCGCCAGCGTTTGTGCCAGCAGCGTCTTGCCCGAGCCGGTCGGACCCACGAGCAGGATGTTGCTCTTGGCCAGCTCGACGTCGTCTTTCTTGCCGAGGTGCTTGAGGCGCTTGTAATGGTTATACACCGCCACCGACAGGATGCGCTTGGCAGTTTGCTGGCCGATCACGTACTGGTCGAGGAGCTCGGCGATCTCGTGCGGGGTCGGCAGGTCGGACTTGGCGCCCGCCACCGATTCGACGTTCGAGGTCTCATCGCGGATGATGTCGTTGCACAGGTCGATGCACTCGTCGCAGATGAAGACCGATGGCCCTGCGATGAGTTTTTTGACCTCGTGCTGGCTCTTGCCGC
>JBBWZO010000089.1:0-2702 GCA_039649125.1 Massilia sp.
CACGCTTTGCGCCGAAGCGTCGCAAATTCATCTGGACCGCGCCTTGACGCTGCCGGGAGGGCTGGGCGATGAAGTGCGAACCCGTCTGGAAAGCGGGCAATTCATCCGGGCGGTCGACTATATCAAGTCGCAACGGCTGCGGCGCTCCCTGCTCGCGTCGCTATCGGCGCCGCTCGAATCGCCGGCCGACGTCATCGTCACGCCCACCGTGCTGACCGGCGCTTGTGCTCCGGCCGCGGCGCTTGACTTCGACGGCAAACGGATACCGATCCACATGGCGTTGACGCGCTGCACCTTGCCGTTCAACCTGACCGGCATGCCGGCGATCTCGGTCCCGTGCGGCCAGGATGCTCAGGGTTTTCCGGTTGGATTGCAAATCGTGGGTCGGGTCGGACAGGACGCGGCAACGTTGCGAGCGGCGGCGGCGATCGAGGCGGTACTGAACGCGTCAAAATAAGAGATCTTCGCAGCACTCTGGCAGCCGACCCGGCGCGCCATTCCACACAACGGGCTTCGCATTCTGCTCGTCTCGTGTGAGTGCCAGCTCGACCGCCAGGTCGCCCTCGGCGATCGGGCTGGCGATGGTCGGCGCGCCATTGTGTTCGAAGTAATAGAACAGGTTGTCTTGTGGTCTCTGGTTGACTGGTTGGCCGTCTACGCCGATGGCCGGTGACTGTCATTTTTTCGTTACACAACAGCAAACGAATCGACGAGCGCTGCGCATGTGGTGATCATGAACGCCGGCCCACTGTTTTTCAGGATTGCGAGATGCTTACTCCCCGCCGCGCGCTACGCGCACGCAAGCTGCTGCAAACTGCCGCGTGTGCGCCGGCCTCGCGCGCGTAATCTGTTAGGTGGATGGCCCGTGATCGACGCGCGCTGCGGCGACGGCAAGGCGGCCGTGTGCCACAAGCCGGGGCAGGGCAATGCCGGCGCCGTGTGCGTGGCGCCAGGCGCGGTGCAGGCATTCATTCGTCAAGGCGAAACGCTGGGCAGCTGTTCGTAGGTGGGGAGTGCGTCGTCCGCCAGCGCGGCGGATGACGCATCGATTCGAACGATCACCCGGTATTGCGCAAGCCCGCGGCGACGCCGTTGATCGACAAATGAATCCCGCGATGCACGCGCAGATCCATCTCGCCCCCTTCGCCCGCCTTGCGCGACATGGCGCGATGGCGGTGGATCAGCTCGACCTGCAGGTGGTTCAGGGGATCGAGGTAGGCGAAGCGGTTCTGGATCGAACGCGCCAGCAGCGGGTTGGAAGCCAGGCGCTCGGTGGCGCCGGTGATGGCCTCCAGCTGGCGCAGCGTCTCGCCATGTTCGGCCGCGATGCGCTTGAAGATGCGCTCGCGCAGGGCCGCGTCGGGCACCAGGCCGGCGTAGCGCGAGGCGATGGCGAGATCAGTCTTGGCCAGCACCATGTCCATGTTCGAGAGCAGGGTGGCGAAGAAGGGCCACTCGGCGAACATGGCTTGCAGGGTCTGCAGGCGCTCGCCGGAGGCGTCCTCCGTCAGCCAGCTGGAGACCGCCGAGCCGAAGCCGTACCAGCCCGGCAGCAGCAGGCGGCACTGGCCCCAGCTGAAGCCCCAGGGAATGGCGCGCAGGTCTTCGATGCGGCGCGTCTTCTTGCGCGAGGCCGGACGGGAGCCGAGGTTCAGTTCCGCGATCTCGGCGATCGGCGTGGCCGCGAAGAAGTAGTCCGTAAAGCCCGGGGTCTCGTAGACCAGGTCGCGGTAGGCCGTGTAGGCGCGCTGCGAGAGTTCCGCCATCACGCCTTCGAACACGGCCAGGCGTTCGGCCTGCGCGCCTTGCGCTTCGTGCGGCATCAGGCTCGCTTCCAGTGCGGCCGCGACCAGCAGCTCCAGGTTGCGGCGGCCGATTTCCGGATTCGAGAACTTGGAGGCGATGATTTCGCCCTGTTCGGTCAGGCGGATCTGGCCGTTCACGGTGCCCGGCGGCTGCGCCAGGATCGCCTGGTAGCTCGGGCCGCCGCCGCGACCGACCGTGCCGCCGCGGCCGTGGAACAGGCGCAGCTTGACGCCGGCGCGCTCGAACACCTCGACCAGTTTCAGTTCGGCCTGGTACAGCTCCCAGTTCGAGGTGAGGAAACCGCCGTCCTTGTTCGAGTCGGAATAGCCGAGCATGACTTCCTGCAGCCGGCCCTGGTTGTGGACGATGCGCGTGACCGGCGGCAGCGCCATCCAGGCTTCCATGATGTCGCCCGCGCGCTGCAGGTCGGGGATGGTCTCGAACAGCGGGATCACCATCACGTCCGACAGGCCGGCCGACGGCCGCACCAGGCCCGCTTCCTTCAACAGCAGCAGCACTTCGAGCAGGTCGGACACGGCCTCGGTGTGCGAGATGATGTAGTTGCGGATCGCGCGCGCGCCGTAGCGCTGGCGGATCTCGCGCGCAGCGCGCACGATGGCCAGTTCCGACTGGGTCTCGTCCGAGTATGCTTCGAAGGGCGAATACAGCAGGCGCGGCTGGGCGATCTCGGCCAGCAGCAATGTCACCTTGTCGTCTTCCGACAGGGCCGCGTAGTCGGCTTCGACCTTCGCCTTTTCGAACAGCTCGGCCAGCACGCGCTCGTGCACGTCCGAGGTCTGGCGCATGTCGAGCGAGGCGAGATGGAAACCGAAGATCTGGGCCGCGCGCATCAGGCCGGCCAGGCGCGGAGCGACCAGCATCGCGCCGTGGTTCAG
>JBBWZO010000127.1:0-17542 GCA_039649125.1 Massilia sp.
CAGGCGGTCGACCTCCAGATCGACGCGCTGCCGAACGAACACCTGGTCGGCCGCGTCGACAGCTTCTCGCCGGCCTCGGGCAACCAGTTCGCGCTGCTGCCGGCCGATAACGCGACCGGCAACTTCACCAAGATCGTGCAGCGCGTGCCGGTGAAGATCACCCTGGCACCAAGCGACGTGCAGCGCCTCGCGGGCCGCCTGGTGCCGGGCATGTCGGTCGTGGCCGAAGTCGACCTGCGCCAGAAGCCCGAACCGACCCGCACTGCCGCGACAACTGCGGCGGCACCCGCAGTGGCACCTGCATCTGCACAGTAAGCCATGACAAGTACCACCAAGTCCGCACCAGAGGCAGCACAAGCGGTCTTCCCCGGCGCGCCGCATGCCGGCGCGCCGGTCGACCTGCGCACCTGGATCGCGGTCGCCGCCGGCATGCTCGGCGCCTTCATGGCGGTGCTCGACATCCAGATCACCAACTCCTCGCTGCGCGACATCCTCGGCACCCTGAATGCCACCCAGGAAGAGGGTTCCTGGATCTCCACCGCCTACCTGTGCGCCGAGATCGTGGTGATCCCGATGACGGCGCTGTTCGTACGTGCCTTCGGCGTGCGCCGCTACATGATCGGCACCACCTCCCTGTTCCTCGTGTTCTCGACCCTGTGCGGGGCGGCGTGGAACCTGGAGAGCATGATCGTGTTCCGCATGCTGCAGGGTTTCACGGGGGGAGCCCTGATCCCGATGGCGATGACCCTGGTGATGACGCGCCTGCCCAGTTCCAGGCGCGCGGTCGGCATGGCCATCTTCGGCCTCACCGCCACGCTGGCGCCGGCGATGGGTCCAACCCTCGGCGGCTACCTGTCCGAGCTGTACGGCTGGCCCTCGATCTTCTACATCAACTGGGTGCCGGGCGTGCTGCTCATCGCCGGCATCGTCTGGGGCCTGGACCGCGAGCCGATGCAGGCCAGGCAGCTGCTCAACGCCGACTGGCTCGGCATCGGCCTGATGGCCATGGGCCTCGGTTGCCTGACGATCTTCCTGGAAGAGGGCAACTCGAAGGACTGGTTCGATTCGCAGTTCATCATCACCTTCGCCACGCTGGCGCTGATCGGCA
The DNA here is from genome assembly GCA_039649125.1 of Massilia sp. GTDB lineage: Bacteria > Pseudomonadota > Gammaproteobacteria > Burkholderiales > Burkholderiaceae_D > Telluria. Next base: position 1,109 of record JBBWZO010000127.1, read on the forward strand.
TCCTCGGCTGGGTGGCGACCAGCTTCTCGCGCCAGCAGTCCTTCGTGAACCTGCGGCTGTACGGGCAGCGCAACTTCCTGGTGGCGACCGTGCTGTCGGCCGTGACCGGCATGGGGCTGTATGGCTCGTCCTACCTGCTGCCGCTGTACCTGGGCCAGATCGCCGGCTACACGCCGATGCAGATCGGTGAAGTGATCGCCTGGGTCGGCCTGCCGCAGCTGCTGGTGATGCCGTTCGCGGCGGCCCTGTCCTCGAAGGTCGACAACCGCATCCTGTGCAGTTTCGGCCTGCTGCTGTTCGGCGGCTCCTGCCTGATGAATGCCTTCATGGATGCCAGCACCGGCTACGACCAGCTGATGCTCACCCAGGTCGTCCGCGCCATCGGCCAGCCCTTCGTGATGCTGACGCTGTCGAACTTCGCCATGCAGGGCATCGCCCCGAAGGACATGCCCTCGGCCTCGAGCCTGTTCAACATGACGCGCAACCTGGGCGGCTCGGTCGGCATCGCGCTGCTGGCGACCTCGCTGACCAACCGCGAGCACTTCCATTCGGCGCGCCTGGGCGAGTCGGTGTCGAGCTATGCCGCGCCGACCCAGGAGCGCCTGGAGCAGATGACGCAGGCCTTCATCGCCGCCGGCACCGACCCGGCCACCGCCGCCAGCCAGGCGCTGGCCGCGCTCGACCGCATCGTGCGGCGCGAAGCCTACGTGATGGCCTACAACGACGGCTTCTGGATCGTCGGCATCATCCTGGTCTCGTGCATCGGCGCGGTCTGGCTGGCAGACAAGGTCAAGTCCCCCGGCGGCGCCGGCGGCGGCCATTGAACCATTTGAAAAGACGAGAATAACGATGTTCGAAACGATGTTGACCACCTTCGCCAATACCTTCCCGCGCCGGGCACTGCTGGCAAGCGCCGTCGCCCTGGCGCTGGGCGGCTGCTCCACCATCGGCGCCGACTTCGTGGCGCCGAAAGCGGTGGAGACGCCGGCCTACCGCCATGCCGCAGTGACCGACCCTGCGCCGGCGCCCGACAGCGCGCGCCTGCCCGCCGCCTGGTGGACCGTGTTCGGCGACGCCACCCTGAACGCGCTGGAAGAGCGCGCGCTGCGCGACAACCCCGGCGCGAAGGCGGCGGCCCAGCGCCTGCTGCAGGCGCAGGCCCAGCTGGGCGTGGTGCGCGCCGGCCAGGCGCCGAACCTGTCGGTGAACGCGGGCGTGTCGAATTCGCGCACCTCGGCCGAGACCTCGCAGGCGCTGGCCCTGGGTGGACGCTCGATCGAAGGCAACAATTTCAGCGTCGGCGCCGCGCTCTCGTACGAACTGGACCTGTGGGGCCGCGTGCGGCGCGTGGTCGAAGCGGCCGACGCTCAGGCGCTGGCGGCGCAGAACGACCGCGACGGCGTGCTCTTGATGCTGACCGGCCAGGTGGCGCAGGGCTACTGGCAGCTGCGCGGCCTGGATGCGGAAAGCGCGATCCTGCGTGACGCGCTGGCGGCGCGGCGCGAGGCGCAGGAACTGGTCGAGGCCCGTTTCGAAGCCGGCCTGACGAACGAACTGGACGTGTCGCGCGCGCGCGTCGAACGCGCCAACGCCGAAGCCGACCTGCACGAAGTGCAGCGCCAGCGCAACCTGGTCGAACATGCGCTGGCGATCCTGGTCGGTACCTCGCCGAGCGCGCCGCTGGTGGCAGGCGAGGCGAAGCCGGCGCTGCCGCTGCCCCCGAGCATTCCCGTCGGCCTGCCGGCCAGCCTGCTGGCGCAGCGCCCGGACCTGGCCGCCAGCGTGGCCAACCTGCGCGCGGCGAACGCCCAGGTGGCCGTGGCCGAGGGCGCCTTCTTTCCCTCGCTCACGCTCACCGGCAATTTCGGCTACGCCTCGGAATCGCTGCGCGAACTGGCCGGCGGCAGCGCACGCCAGTTCTCGATCGGGCCGCTGGCATTGTCGCTGCCGATCTTCGACGGCGGCCGCAACCGGGCCAACCTGGCGCTGTACCGCGCGCGCTACGAGGAAGCGGTGGCGAACCACCAGAACCGCCTGCTCACCGCGCTGCGCGAAGTCGAGGACGCGCTGTCGGACGCCCGGCAGCGCCAGAAGCAGGGCGACGTGCAGGCCCAGGCCCAGGAAGCGGCCGGGCGCGCATTGCTGGTGGCGCAGGCGCGCTACGAGCGCGGCGTGTCGACCTATCTCGACGTGACCGACGCCCAGCGCAGCGCGCTGGCGGCCGACCGCGCGGCGGCGCAGATCCGCACCCAGCGCCTGCTGGCCTCGGTGGCGGTGGCGCGCGCCCTCGGCGGCGGCTGGTCGCAGGCGCTGGTGACGGTGCGTTGATCGTTAACGTCCTGCTGCACGCATTTCCATCCCACCAAAACCCCAATCCAGGGCGTGCAGACCGCGGCCTACAACCTGCCCAACGACGAGCGCGTGATCCGCGAGCGCGGCTCCAGGCGCGTCATGCTCAAGAACATCCAGGAAGCCAAGTTCGAATCGACGCTCAAGCCGATCTCGAAGCTGGTCCTGCGCGCCCGGGACCAGAAGGACCTCGACTTCAATTCCTTCTTCACCCATATCCTGGCGCACGAGATCATGCATGGCCTCGGCCCGCACCAGACGAAGAAGGACGGCAAGGAATCGACCCCGCGCCAGATCTGAAGGATACCTATTCGACCATCGAGGAAGCCAAGGCCGACATCACCGGCCTGTGGGCGCTCGGCTACATGATGGACAAGGGCTTATTGAAGGACACGCTGGGGCAGGGGCCTGCCGCCGAGCGCAGGCTGTACAACACCTTCCTCGCATCGAGCTTCCGCACGCTGCACTTCGGCCTGACCAGCTCGCGCGCGCGCGGCATGGCGATCCAGGTGAACTACCTGCTCGACAAGGGTGCCTTCGTGGCCCACGGCGACGGCACCTTCTCGGTCGACTTCAAGAAGATCAAGGGCGCCGTGATCGACCTCGACCGCGAGTTCCTCACCATCGAGGCCACCGGCGACTATGCGCGCGCCAAGGCGATGATGGCGAAGTATGTCGTGATCCGCCCCGAGGTGCAGAAGGCGCTCGACAAGATGAAGGCGGTGCCGAACGATATCCGTCCGGCCTTCGTGACGGCGGCCAGCCTGACCGGTGACGCCGTGAAATAGGTCGGGAGGGCTGTCATTTTCGGCAAAATTTACATAGTTTTAATTGATCGATTTGTCGTATTTGATTAACCGAGTAAATACTCTAGGGCAACTCTGCTATAGTATCGTCATTTCCGTGGGGTAATATCAGCCTTGGTATTGTCCCGCACGCCGCCGGAGCGCTTCGTCCGGCCCCCACTTTAGCGAGCCCCTTATGTTCTCTTCCAAGCTGACCATCGGCACCCGCCTGGCCTTCGGGTTCGGCGCCGTGCTGGCGCTGATGATGGTGCTGACCGCCCTGGCAGTCAACCGCGTCGGCACCATCGACGCCACCCTGAATCACATCAACGACGTCAACAACGTCAAGCAGCGCCATGCGATCAATATCCGCGGCAGCGTGCATGACCGCGCGATCGCCCTGCGCGACGTCGTGTTGTCCGCCGATGCCGCTGCCGCACGGCCGTCCCTCGAGCGCATCCAGGCGCTTGCCGCCAACTACGAAGCCGCGGCCGTCGCGCTCGACGCGCTGTTTGCGGTCCGCAGCGACATCCTGCCGGAAGAAAAGAGCGCCCTGGCCGCGATCAAGGCCGACGAGGCCAGGACCCAGCCGCTGATCGCGAAAGTGAGCCAGTTGCATGGCGCCGGCGACGTCGAGGGTGCGCGTGCGCTGCTCGCAAGCGAAGCGGGGCCGGCCTTCGTCTCCTGGCTGGCCAGCGTAAACCGCCTGATCGACCTCGAAGAGCAGCTGAACAACGAAGCGGCTGCCGAGGCACGCGCGCTCACGGGCAGCTTCTTTGTGTGGATGCTGGTGCTGTGCGCGATCGCGGTCGCCGCCGGCGCCCTCGGCGCCTGGTTCATCAGCCGCGGCCTGCTGCGCCAGCTGGGCGGCCAACCGGACTACGCCGCCGGCATCGTCGCCAGCATCGCGGCCGGCAACCTCGGCGTGCAGATCGACACCGCGCCGGGCGACGACAGGAGCCTGCTGTTCGCGATGAAGGGCATGCGCGACAGCCTGGTCGCGATCGTGTCCCAGGTGCGCAGCGGCACCCTGACGATTGCCAGCGCCTCGACCCAGATCGCGGCCGGCAACCAGGATCTGTCCGGCCGTACCGAAAGCCAGGCCGACACGCTGCGGGACACCGCCGCGTCGATGGAAGAGCTGACCGGCACCGTACGCCAGAATGCCGACAACGCGCGCCGGGCGAACGCCCTGGCCGAGTCGGCGTCGAGCGTGGCGCTGCGCGGCGGCGCGGTGGTGGCCCAGGTGGTCGAAACGATGGCTTCGATCAATGCCTCCTCGAAGCAGGTGGTGGACATCATCGGCGTGATCGACAGCATCGCCTTTCAGACCAACATCCTGGCCCTGAATGCCGCCGTCGAGGCGGCTCGCGCCGGCGAGCAGGGCCGCGGCTTTGCCGTCGTCGCCACCGAGGTGCGCAACCTGGCGCAGCGCTCGGCGGCGGCGGCAAAGGAAATCAAGGCGCTGATCGGCAGCTCGGTCGAGCGCGTCGACGCCGGTGCCCGCCTGGTGGACGAAGCCGGCAGCACGATGGAGGAGATCGTCAGCAGCGTCAAGCGCGTGACCGACATCATGGCCGAGATCAGCGCGGCCAGCGCAGAGCAGAGCGCCGGCATCGACCAGGTGAACGTGGCGATCGGCCGCATGGACGAGGCGACGCGCCAGAACGCGACCCTGGTCGAGCAGGCCAGCGCCGCGGCCGCCTCGCTGCAGGACCAGGCGGCGACGCTGGCGGACCTGGTGAGTGTCTTCAAAATGGAACAGAACAGCGGCCTCGCTGTTGCGTCCGCGCCGCAACGGCAGGCGCTGGCATTGTCGGTTTGAGCACGCACAAAAATATTTCTGATTGGGAAGATATTCTGGGCTCTAGAATTGCTTTGAAGCATTTCCTCGAACCCGGATATCTCCCATGTTCAAGTCTCTGTTGTCCATCGCGCTGCTTGCCGGCGCCACCGCCCAGGCCGCCGAACTGACCGCGCTCGAACAGCGCTGGCTGAAGGCCGCCAGCCCCGTGCTGGCCTACTCCAAAACCTTGAAACTGCCGATCGACATCATCGTCCAGCCGCAGGCCCGACCTAGCGACGTGCCGCTGGCGATGGGTTTTGATGGCGGCCGCTGCAAGCTCGTGCTCTCGCTGCGCGGCAATCCGCAGGCGGAAACCGTGCTGGCCGCGGTGCCCGCCGAGCGCCAGGGCGAACTGATCGAAGCGATGGCGGCGCATGAAGTGGCGCACTGCTGGCGCCATGCGCAGGGCGCCTGGAAGGCGCTGCCGGCAGGCTTCGAGGAAGTCGGCGAGGAGACCGCGGCCGACGCCGGCCTGCTGGCCATGTCGAAAGCGCTGCGCGAATCGCGCCGCGAAGAAGCCTTTGCCGACCTGGCCGCGCTGGCCTGGACCCGGCACCGCAACCCGGAAGCATACATGCGCGTCCATGGCTGGCTGGAGGACGTGCGCAGCCGGCAGACGGCGGCGCGCGGCGGCCACGACACCCGCGTCTGGGTCGACCTTGCCCGCGACGCCAGCCGCATGGGGCAGAGCGGGGCGCCGTTCGAGGATGCGGCGCCTTTGTGGCGCGAGGGTCTTTTAAGAGACTGAGCGCATCGGCGCGCATCGACAGTAGCTCAGCCGTATTTTGTGGTTTTTCCGGCAAGTGTACGCTGTCGCACAGATGGTGGCGGGGGTGGGGCGTTTAATGGTGTCATCACAACAACCTACCAAGGGACACCACCATGAAATCGCTGCTCGCAACCCTGCTCGCGACCGCGGCCGGCGCCAGTTTCGCCGCCGCGCCCACCGCGGCCCTGAACCACGATGCCGCGACCTACCGCAACGCGACCCAGAAGACGGCCGCGGAGTACAAGGCGGCGACCGCCAAGTGCGATGCCAGAAGCGGCAACGACAAGGATGTCTGCATGGCCGAGGCGAAAGCGGCACGTGCGCGCAGCGAGTCCCAGGCCTTCGCCAAGTACAACAAGTCCGAGCAGGCGCGCGCCAACGCCCGCACCAAGGTCGCCGAGGCCGAATACGAGGTGGCCAAGGCCAAGTGCGATGCGAAGGAAGGCGCCGAGAAGGACAATTGCATGAACAACGCGAAGTCGGTGCGCACGGCCGCGCTGGCCGACGCCAGGGCCGGCCGTGACGGCGCGGCCGCCGCGGGCGCGACTGCGGCTGCAGGCAGCGCCGGCCTGATCGCCAGCACCGATACCAAGGATCCGGCGAAGGCGGCGGCCGTGGCCAAGTGCGAGCAGGTGGCGGGTGGCGCGAGCACCGGCTGCATCGTCGACAGCAAGGGCAATGCGACCGCCCTGGCGGGCCGCGCCGACGACGCCGCCGAGCGCGCCGCCGACAAGACCAAGGATGGCGCCGGCACCGTGGTCGACAAGACCAAGGCCGTTGCCGCCACGGTTGTCGAGAAGACCAAGGAAGTGGCTTCGACGGCCGTCGACAAGACCAAACAGCTCGCCTCGAACGTGGCGCAGAAGACCGGGAACGCGGCCGAGAACGTCGGCGACAAGACCCGCCTGGCAGCCTCGGAAGCCAGGGAAGACACGAAGGACGCCGTGGCGAAGACCGACAACGCCGCCGACCGCGCCGCCGACAAGAGCCGCGACGCCGGCCACGCCACGGCATCGGCCGCTTCCGATACCGCCATCACCACCAAGGTGAAAGCCAACATCTTCAAGGAACCGGAACTGAAATCGATGGCGATCAACGTCGAGACCGAGAAGGGCGTCGTCATGCTGAGCGGCTTCGTCGAATCGAAGGCCGAGGCTGACAAGGCCGTGAAGGTGGCCAAGGAAGTCGAAGGCGTGACCAGCGTGAAGAGCGCGATCAAGGTGAAGTAAGAGGCGAACTAAGAGATGAAGTAGGTGCACGCTATCACTATCTGTCGCTGATGAGGCGCGCAGCCGTCCCGCATGGCTGCGCGCTTTGCCATTCCGGCTCCGGTACGCTGCGTCGCGCGCACGCCACCATCGGCGCCGTCCGGGGCCGGCAAATGGCTGACCGCGGTAGAGGGACGGGTATAATTTTCGGGTGAATAAACTCGAAGCCTTTGGATACATCGTGGCCCAGGCGGCGCGCGGTGAGATCACCTTTCCCACCAGCGTCAACGCCGTATTGCGCCTGCAGCAGGCGCTCGACGATCCCGACTGTCCGCTCGACGAAGCGATTCGCCTCGTGCTGGCCGAGCCGCAACTGGCGGCGCGCACCGTGGCGCTGGCCAATTCGGCCGCGTTCGGCGGTGGCGGCGGGCCGCCGATTACCAACGTGCGTGCGGCCGTGATGCGCATCGGCTACCGGCGCCTGCAGGCGCTCGTCGCCAGTCTCGTGGTGCGCCAGTTCGGCAGCCGCATCACGGACCCGGGCCTGCGCGCCAAGGCTGAGCAGTTGTGGGAACACACGACCCATGTGGCGGCGCTCGCCGCCGTGCTGGCGCGGCGCGTGACCGGCGTCAACCCGGATACGGCGCTGTTTGCCGGCATCATCCACGAGGTGGGCGGTTTCTACCTGCTGTCGCGCGCCGACGAATTTCCTGGCCTGCTAGACGACGACCCCGAAAAATGGGGAGAGCTGTGCGAGGACGTGGTGGGGCTGGAAGTGCTGAAAAAACTGGCGGTGCCGGCGCCGGTGCTGGACGCCGTCGGCGAACTGCGCCGGGCCTGGGTCAACATGCCGCCGTCGACCCTGCTCGACACGCTGCTGCTGGCGAACCAGTACGCCCCGGTGGCATCGCCCCTGGGCACGCCGGCGCCCGTGCCGGACCATGCCGACAGTGCCCTCGACCTGGTCGTCGACGCGGAACTGCTCGCCGAGATCCGCGCCGAGGCCGACGAGGCCTGCCGCGCACTGGGCGGGCCGCTGCTGGTGTAAGGTTTTCCCGAACGAAGGCTTCGATTTTTTCGTAACCGGTGCCGCCGCGCCCCGTGCCGGGAACCAAGGGCGAGGCCAGCGGTTCTAAGCTTGGAACCTGTTCGCGGGAGCGCGCTTGAACCGTCTGCCGGCAAGCCTGTCGTTGAGGATCGCTCAGCTGCCATTTCTGCTGTGCCTGTGCTGCGTACTCGGCCTGTCCTGGCTGGGAGCGGCGCCGGTTGCCGGCGCGCAGCCGCGTGCGGGCGTGCCGTCGGCAACCGTGCTCACCGTCGACGGGCCGATCGGCCCGGCCTATGCCGATTACATCGTGCGCGGGATCGCCGCCGCGGCCGCCGCCAGGCGCTCCCTGGTGGTCCTGCAGATCGACACCCCCGGCGGGCTCGACACCTCCATGCGCGTCATCGTGCGCGCCATCCTGGCCGCACCCGTGCCCGTTGCCTGCTTCGTCGCCCCGAGCGGCGCCCGCGCCGCCAGCGCCGGCACCTATATCCTGTATGCCTGCCACATCGCGGCCATGGCGCCCGGCACCAACCTCGGCGCGGCCACGCCGGTGCAGGTCGGGGCCGCGCCCGGTGCGCCGGCCGACGGCAAGCCCGCCCAGCCGTCCGCGCTCGAACGCAAGGCGGTCAACGACGCCGTCGCGTACTTGCGGGGGCTGGCGCAGCTGCGCGGACGCAACGCGGACTGGGCCGAGGCCTCGGTGCGCCAGTCGCTGAGCCTGCCGGCCGACGAGGCGCTGGCCGCCGGCGTGGTCGACCTCGTCGCCCGCGACGTGGCGGGGCTGCTGGCGCAGGCCGACGGCAGCCGCGTCAACGTGCGCGGCCAGCCGTGGCGCGTCGAGGCCCGTGGTGCCGCCATTGCCGATATGCCGCCCGACTGGCGCACGCGCCTGCTGGCGGTGCTGACCAACCCGAGCGTGGCGCTGATCCTGCTGACTGTCGGCGTCTACGGACTGCTGTTCGAGTTCATGAGCCCGGGCGCGGTGCTGCCCGGCGTCGCCGGCGCCATCTGCCTGTTGCTCGGCCTGTACGGCCTGCAGCTGTTACCCATCAATTATTCGGGGCTGGCGCTGATCCTGTTCGGCCTGGCCTGCATGGTGGCCGAAGCCTTCCTGCCCAGCTTCGGCGCGATCGGGCTGGGCGGCGTCATCGCCTTCGTCGCGGGCGCGCTGCTGCTGCTCGACAGCGAGGCGCCCGGCTTCGGCATCCCGCCCGGCCTGGTCACGGGCGTCGGCGTGCTGGCCGCGCTGCTCGTCGGCGCCACGGCCCGGGTGGCGCTGCGCACGCGGCGCCGGCCGCTTCCGGCCACCGCAGGGCCGTCGGCGGGCAGCATCGGGGAAATGCTGGACGATGCGGGATCGGGACCGGAATCGGGGCCGGGAGGCTGGGCCAACGTCGGCGGCGAGACCTGGCAGGTGACGTCCGACCGGCCGCTGGCACGCCGCCAGCAGGTGCGGGTGGTGGGGCGGCGCGGCCGCATGCTGCATGTCGAGCCGCTGGAGGGCGCGCCTGGTGCGCCGGACGGCTTGGACGAGAGGGGCACGCCCGTCCCGAAACGATAGGAGAACGCCATGTTGCTGGAACTCGGTTTCGGTGTCGGTCTGCTGCTGGCAGCCTTGCTTGCCCTGCTCGCGATGTCGGTGCGAATATTGCGCGAATACGAGCGCGGCGTCGTGTTCCAGCTGGGACGCTTCTGGTCGGTGAAGGGGCCGGGCCTGATCCTCCTGATCCCGGTGCTGCAGCAGATGGTGCGGGTCGACCTGCGCACCGTCGTGCTGGACGTGCCGAAGCAGGACGTGATCTCGCGCGACAATGTGTCGGTGAAGGTCAACGCCGTGCTGTATTTCCGGGTGACCGATCCCGAGCGCGCCATCATCCAGGTCGCCAACTTCCTGGAAGCGACCAGCCAGCTGGCGCAGACGACGCTGCGCTCGGTGCTCGGCAAGCACGAGCTCGACGACATGCTGGCCGAACGCGAGCGCCTGAACATCGACATCCAGCAGGTGCTCGATGCCCAGACCGACGCCTGGGGCATCAAGGTGGCGAACGTCGAGATCAAGCACGTCGACCTGGACGAATCGATGGTGCGCGCGATCGCCCGCCAGGCCGAGGCCGAACGCGAGCGGCGCGCCAAGGTCATCCACGCAGAAGGCGAGCTGCAGGCCTCGGAAAAGCTGATGCAGGCCGCCGCGGTGCTGGCGCGCCAGCCGGGCGCGATGCAGCTGCGCTACCTGCAGACCCTGTCGACGATCGCCAGCGACAAGACGGCGACGATCGTGTTTCCGTTGCCGGTGGAGATGCTGACGACCTTGACGGACCGCTTCGCCCGCAAGGACCAGAGCGCCTAACAAACCCTTATGGCAAGGCGCATCGTCGAAGACAGTACGGTAGTGCGGCGAGACGAATGCAACGCCGCCATGAGGGTTTGTCAGGCGCTCTAATCCCAGCCGATGATGCCGGCGCGCCAGGCCGCCGTGCGCCTGACGACGGCGCGTTGGCGCAGCGTGCGCGTCACCGCCTGCACTGCCGGTTCATGAAAACGTTCGCGGCGGCCGGCGATGGCGAGTTCGCGACGGTGGTGTCGACGGAAGAGGTGTTAGGTGCGCTGCGCGCGGCATAGCCGGGCGCAGCGCTGAAGAAGCTCGACTTACGGGCGGGCCACGGCCGGGCGGCGGGGCATCATCAGCATCGCCAGCGCCAGGCCGACCCCGGTCACGGCCAGGCCTGCAGCTACCCATTGCGGCGCGGCGTAGGAATAACCCAGCGTGAGCGGAATGCCGCCGAGGAAGGCGCCGGTGGCGTTGCCGATATTGAAGCCGGACTGGCCGAGCGAGGAGCCGAGCATCTCGGCTTCGCGCGAGTGGTCGATCAGGAGCATCTGGATCGGCGGGCCAAGCGCCAGCGCGTTGGCGCCGGTGGCAAAGGCGAGCACCAGCATGGTCGGCTGCGAATCGGCCAGCAGGCCGTTCATCAGGAGCAGGGCGGTCATGCTCATCAAGAGGATGACGATCGCCCGGATCGGCGCGAAGCGGTCCGCCAGGCGGCCGCCGACGGTCACGCCGACCGTCATGCCGACGCCGACCACGGTCATGATCATCGGGATCTGGCCCGGCGCGAAGCGCGACACGTCGGTCAGCAGCGGCGCGATGTAGCTGAACCAGGCGAAGAAGCCGCCGGTGCCGATCGAGGTGATGGCCAGCGCCAGCCACAGGCCCCGGCTGCGGAAGATTTTCAGGTCCTTCAGGAAGCCGCCGCTCGGTTGCGCCTCGAAGAAGGGCACCAGCTGCTTCAGGCTGAACGCCGTCACCAGGCCGATGACGGCCACGATCAGGAACACCAGGCGCCAGCTCATGTTGTGGCCGAGCCAGGTGCCGAGCGGCACGCCGATGACGTTGGCCAGGGTCAGGCCAGTGAACATGGTGGCCATCGCGGCGGCCACTTTGCCCTCGTCGGCCAGGCGGCTGGCGACCACCGCGCCGACGCCGAAGAAGGCGCCATGCGGCAGGCCGGCGAGGAAGCGCGACAGCACCATCAGGCCGAAATTCGGCGCCAGCGCCGACAGCGCGTTGAACACGGCGAACATCAGCATGAACCAGATCAGGACGGTGCGCGGCGGGCGCTTGGCCAGCAGGCTGACCAGGGTCGGCGCACCGACCACCACGCCCAGCGCGTAGGCGGTGATCAGGTAGCCGGCCTGGGGGATGGTGATGGCCAGGCCGGACGCGATATCGGGGAGGATGCCCATCATGACGAATTCGGTCATGCCAATGCCGAAACCGCCAAGGGCCAGTGGTAGCAGGCTCTTCTTCATCAGAATGTGGTGTTTTAACAGGGGTAGAAATGACACCGGCCGGGTCTGTGCCAGGCCGGGGGATCGGCCACTATAGCCTGTCGAGGGGGCACAGTCCGCTTTTGAGTGGTGATGTCAGGTATGCGATGGGTTGATGGCGCGCCCGGCGCTGTTGCCGGCTTGCCCTCAGGCGTCGCCAGCGTCCAGCCAGCCGATGCGGCCGTGGCCCGCTTCGTTCAGGCGTGCGACGAAGGCCGGGGCGGCATGTTCGGGCAGCGTGAAGGCGAAGACGACGTCGTCGCCGTGGACCACGTCGAGCAGTGTGGCGCCGGCCGCATCGAGCTCGCGCCGGATCATGCCTTCCTGCGCATAGGGTGCGTGGCAGCGCAGGCTTGCATGGCGCACGATCGCCACTTTTTCCGCCTGCAGCAGGGCCTGGGCCACGCTGTCGGTGTAGGCGCGCACCAGGCCGCCGGCGCCAAGCTTGACGCCGCCGAAGTAGCGCACTACGGTAGCAAGTACCCCTTCCAGGTCCTGGTGGCGCAGTACGTCGAGCATCGGCCGGCCAGCGGTGCCGCTCGGTTCGCCGTCGTCGACGGCTGCCGACTGTCCGCCGGCCAGCAATGCCCAGCAGACGTGCGCCGCGGTCGGGTGCTGGGCGCGCAGGCTTGCGACCACCTGCTGTGCACCGGCGCGGTCCGCCATCGGCTGCACGCAGGCGATGAAACGGCTCTTCTTGATGAGGAGTTCGTGGTGGACGGGAGCGGTGATGGTTTGGGGCATGAGGAACACCGGCAGCGGAAACAAAAACGCCAACCGTGAAGGTTGGCGTTTTCGCTGAATCTTTGGTAGGCCGTGCGGGATTCGAACCTGCGACCAACGGATTAAAAGTCCGCTGCTCTACCAGCTGAGCTAACGACCCGAAGAAGGCAAGATTATAGCCGGGCTCTTGCGGAATTCCAAGGGTTTTGTGCGGGATCGTGCACAAAGGACGCGATGTCGGGGCATTTCAGGTTTCGACGTGCTTGTCTTCCTCCTGCGCTTCGCGCATGGCTTGCGGCTCGAGCTTCTCGGCTTCCACGTTCATCCGCACGAAGACCCCCCAGCTCACCAGCAGGATGGCGGCAGCGACGCCGATCGACGCGACGTGCGGCAGCAATTCGGGCTTGGTGTGCAGGAACTGGAAGACCCCGACCAGGCATTCGACGCCCAGCGAGACCACCACCACGATCATGAAGCGCGACAGGAAGCGCCGCAGCCGGGTCGGCGAGCTCACGTGCACGGCGCGCTGCACTTCCTCTTCCAGCACCGTCTGCCCCAGCTCGAGGGCGGCCACCGCAATCGTCAGCAAGCCGACGCATTCGAGGATCAAGCGGAAACGGTCCTGTATCGAGCGCGGCTCGCCTTCGGCCGGCTGCAAGGCCGACCATATTTCCATGCCGGCGAGCACGATGAGGGCAAAGCCGCAGACGAAGAACAGCAGGGCAACCAGCACGTAGCCGATCGAGCCAATTTTTTGCAGGTATTTCACGAAGCGCCTCGCAGGGATGAGTGTGAACACTTTAGCATCTGTTCGTATCCACGCCGTTTCCGTTGCGCCCTGCGTGCCTGCCGTGGCAAATACTTCTCATCGGCAATCTGCCTGATATCGCGCAATGTTGCGCACAACGCTAATTTGTATCGTGGCAACGCGCTCGTTTGGCGCCACGCGCCCGTCAGCTTTCCGGCGCTTCGGAACCTGTTTGGCAACCCCCTATGAGGAGCGTCCTTGGGCATGCATACCGCGTTGGTGGACCAGGTCACCGCCGCGCTGGCGGAGTTTTCCAGCGCAAGCAGGTTGTATGAATTAAGGATAGGCGACGGCGAGCCGGATCACCTGTCGCAGGACTTGCTGGTGGAAGCATTCAGCGCGCGCGACGCGGTCAATGCGATCGGCGCGCGCGACCTCATCGTCCTGTCGACCAGCGTGCGGATCGCGCTGGAAGCGCTGCTGGGATAGCCGGCGGCGCTGCACGTCAGCCTCGCCGATGGCCCCCGGTCCTGCTTCGCGGGCGAGATCAGCGAAGCGGCCCAGCTCGGCAGCGACGGCGGCCTGGCGCGCTACCGCCTGCGCATCTCGCCCTGGATGTGGCGCCTGGGATAGGTGCGCAACAGCCGGGTATGGCAGGACAAGAGCGTCATCGAGATCGTCGACGCCGTCTTCCAGGCCTACCGGCCGCAGGCGACGTGGCGCTGGAGCCTTGATGTGGCCTCGTTCATGGCCGACGTGCGCCCCCGCGGTTACTGCTGCCAGTACCGCGAGTCCGATCTCGACTTCGTCGCCCGCCTGCTGGCCGAAGAGGGGTTGTCCTGGCGCTTCGAACAAGGCGAGGACGGCCCGTGCGCGGTCCTGTTCGCCGACAGCACCCAGCCCGACGCGGTACCCGAGGACATGACCAGCGGTGCCGACGGCGCGATCCGCTATCACGGCGTGGGCCCGAGCGAGGAGCAGGACACGGTGCAGGCGCTCACGGCCCGGCAACGCCTGCATGCCTCGCTCGTGAGCGTACTGAGTGCCGACTACAAGGCGAAACAGGCGGTCGCCGCGAGTTCGCCTTCGCATTACCGCAACGACAAGCTGCCCGTGCTCGAATCCTATGACGTGCCGGGCCAGTACGCTTACGCCAGCCGCGCCGAAGCCCAGCGCTACGCGAACCTGCGGATGGTAGGGCAGGAGGCGCGCCGCGCGCTGTGGCAGGGACGCTCGACCGTGCGCAGCCTGCGCGCCGGTACCCGCCTGACGGTCACGGGCGGCCCCTTGCAAGCCTTCGCCGACGCGGCGGGTTTCACGGTGCTGGGCGTGACGAGCGTCGGCGTCAACAACATGCCGCCACCGGCGCAGCACGCGCTGGCCGAGCTGTTCGGGCCGATCCCGGAACTGCTGGAGGAGAGCGCGCACGACGCGCATCCGCAGGAATGTGCGCTGGCCATCGCCCAGGCCCGCGAAACCGGTTACGCGAACTGTTTCGAAGCGGTGCCGACGGACGTCATCTGGCGTCCCGAAGCGCCGGTCAGCCCTGTGAAACCCACGGCCTTCGGCGCGCAGAGCGCCATCGTGATCGGCGCCGACGGCAGCGACGCGCCGGACTGCGCCGACGAACTGTATTGCGACCGCCTGGGCCGCGTGCGCATCCGCTTCCACTGGCAGGACGGCGGCAACGCCACCTGCTGGGTGCGCGTCGCCCAGCGCGCGGCCGGCGGTGGCATGGGCTGCCAGTTCCTGCCGCGCATCGGCCAGGAAGTGCTGGTGCAGTTCCTGGAGAACGACATCGACCGGCCAATCGTCGTCGGCGCCCTGTACAACGGCCAGGGAGAGGGCGGCATCGCACCGACGCCGGGCGGACGGGCACCTACCGATCAGGGGGCGGATGTCTTCGCATCGGCCAACGACCATGCGCCGTCCGGGCAGGGCAATCTCGCGGGCGGGAACAGTCCGGTGTGGCACGGCGCCTCCGGCGACAGCGCCGGCCACCGCAACGGCGCAGCGCAGTGGGGCGTGCGCAGCAAGGAATTCGGCGGCTCGGGCTCGGGGTACAACCAGCTGCTGTTCGACGACACCGATGGCCAGGGGCGCATCCAGCTCAAGAGTACCTATGCCGCATCGGAGCTGAACCTGGGGCAGCTGATCCACGCTGCCGACAATTACCGCGGCAGTTTCCGGGGACTCGGTGCCGAACTGCGCACCGATGCTTACGGCGCCCTGCGCGCGGGAGCGGGCCTGCTGGTGTCGAGCTACAGGATCAACCATAGCGCGGCTGCGCGCGATGCGGTGGGCGAGATTGCCGGCGCCGTCGCCATGCTGTCCCAGGCGGCCAGGCTGGCGGAGACGTTTAGTTCGGCGGCGCAGACGCACCAGGCGGTGGCGCTTGCGAGCCACGTTGGCGCCCCGAAAGCCAATGCTAGTGCGCTCGACGACAAGTCTGCCCCGCTGAAAGCAATGCTGACGAGCGCATCGGGCATGGTCGGCAAGGACAGCCTCGATGCGGCCCGCGCCGATGCCGCAGCCAAATCGACGGATGGCGGCGACGGCAAGTTGCCCCACCTTGCCGACCCGCTCATCGTGATCGCCGCCAAGGATGGATTCGGCGCCAACGCCGGGCAGAGCCTGCAACTGGCGAACGGCGAAACCGTGACCCTGATGAGCGGGCAGGACACGCAGTTCGTCACCGGCGGGCAGATGCGCGTTCACGCCGGACAGGCAGTCGGCGTGCTCGGCGGGGCCGTGAAGGCGGGCGAGGGCGGGGTCGGGCTGCAGCTGATCGCGGCCAGGGATGCGATCGACGTGCAGGCGCAGGGCGACGAAAACGCAGGCGCGCGATGAGGTCAATGCCATCAGTGCGAATGGGCATATCGATTGGGCGGCGGCGAAGCGGATCAGTTTGTCGACGGCGGGTGGGGCGAATATCACGATCGATGGGGGGAATATTACAGTGCAGTGTGGCTTTGTTGAGCAAATCGAGCGAAGGCCGAGCGGACGCTATTTGTAGTTCGTTTTATAACACTGGGACCGTAACCGGGGTGCCCAGCCGAGTAAAGCGGTTTAGCACGGCAGCCCGCACTTGGAGCTCGGCGACCTGACGGTCGAAGTCGCGAGCCATGAC
>JBBWZO010000171.1:0-5001 GCA_039649125.1 Massilia sp.
AAACCCAGCTCGAGCGCGTCATCGGCGCGCTGGAGAACGGCAAGCCGCGCGTCGCGGTCATCGATTCGATCCAGACGGTGTGGTCAGAGACGATGCAGTCGGCGCCCGGCTCGGTGGCGCAGGTGCGCGAATGCGCCGCCCAGCTGACCCGGGTGGCCAAGCAGACCGGCGTCACCATCATTCTGGTCGGCCACGTCACCAAGGAAGGCGCGCTGGCCGGCCCGCGCGTGCTCGAACACATCGTCGACACCGTGCTGTATTTCGAGGGCGATACCCAGTCGAGCTTCCGCCTGGTGCGCGCGATTAAAAACCGTTTCGGCGCCGTCAATGAACTGGGCGTGTTCGCCATGACGGAGAAGGGCCTGAAGGGCGTCTCGAATCCCTCGGCCCTGTTCCTGTCGCAGCACGACAACCAGGTGCCGGGTTCCTGCGTGATGGTGACCCAGGAAGGTACGCGGCCCTTGCTGGTGGAGATCCAGGCGCTGGTCGACGCCAGTCATTTGCCGAACGCGCGTCGGCTCTCCGTTGGTTTGGAACAAAATCGCCTGGCGATGCTGCTGGCCGTGCTGCACCGGCACGCGGGCATCGCGGCTTTCGACCAGGACGTGTTCATCAACGCGGTGGGCGGGGTAAAGATCGCCGAGCCGGCCGCCGACCTGGCGGTGCTGCTGGCGATTAACTCATCGATGCGCAATAAGCCGCTGCCGCGCGGGCTCGTCGTCTTCGGCGAAGTCGGTCTGGCCGGCGAAATCCGCCCGGCGCCGCGCGGACAGGAGCGCCTGCGCGAAGCGGCCAAGCTCGGCTTCTCGATCGCCGTGATCCCGAAAGGGAATGCGCCGAAGCAGAAAATCGAAGGCATGACCATCATCGCGGTGGAGCGCATCGACCAGGCCTTTACCAAGCTGCGCGAACTGGATTAAAGGGAGGGCGGTCTGCGGCCGGCTTTCCACCGGCCGCATTCCCGAACGTGACGACGGCCCTGTCGCGCCTGTTGAGCTAGGTGAGCGCACACCAAGCGCAAACGCGGAGGCTGGATGGACGAGCGGCGAGCGCCTTGTGGGCCTCGCCGCTTTTTTTCGCTGTTTCCCGGCCACTGTCGATCAGCCGGGCAGTTCGCTATTCGTGATAGCGATCGTGCAGGGCGCCTGAACTGCCGCCGACTTCCTGGAAAATTTCATAAGCGACCAAACCAGCGATGCCGCTGAGGATGGTAAATACAAACATATTGAACATGATTTCGAAACGCTCTTCAGCATTCCCTCCATACAGTGCCTACCCTTTGAGCATAGCAGTCGCCAGTGTCTTTACAAGGGGCGCCGGCGCCTGAATCTGCGGCCGGGTTCACCCATCGGTACGGCGCCTGGCATGTATGGACGGTATCAATCGTGTGCCGCGAGGAGACATTGAGCGGCATTATTGCGCCACGCGTAAAGACGGCGGTCAGGTGCGATGCGCGCGGCGCCTGCCCCCTCGTCATACGGTTGACATGGACCTGAAACAGGTGTGTGACAGGGTAAGACGGGGAAAAAGACATGTCATCGAATCGATGACATGTCTTTTTTCGATGTCATGAACTTGTCATATTCCGTGGTTAGACTGCGCAGCATTCACCGGGGCTACCCGGCAGGCGCAGGGTGCGCCACTCTCTGAAAGGATACTGACATGCGTATGAAGCACTTGTTCGTCTCGATCGCGGTTGCCGCCACCACCTTCGCGGCGAATGCCCAGGCCGTGAACATCACCGGCGCCGGCGCCACCTTCCCGTATCCGATCTACGCCAAGTGGGCGGAAATGTACAAGGCGGCCAGCGGCAACGGCCTGAACTACCAGTCGGTCGGTTCGGGCGCGGGCATCAAGCAGATCAAGGCGAAGACGGTCGATTTCGGCGCATCCGACATGCCACTGCCGGCCCAGGACCTGAACGCATCCGGCCTGTTCCAGTTCCCGGCCATCATGGGCGGCGTGGTGCCGGTCGTGAACGTGCCGGGCATCGCCCCGGGCCAGATCCGCCTGACCGGCCCCGTGCTGGCCGATATTTTCCTGGGCAAGATCACCAAGTGGAACGCCCAGCCGATCGCCGCGCTGAACCCGGGCGTGAAGCTCCCGGCCGATAACATCACCGTGGTGCGCCGCGCCGACAGCTCGGGCACCTCCTTCCTGTTCACCGACTACCTGGCCAAGGCCAGCCCCGACTGGAAGCTGAAGATCGGCGCCGGCACCGCGGTCAAGTGGCCGGTCGGCGTGGGCGGCAAGGGCAACGAAGGCGTGGCCGCCAATGTCCAGCGCATCAAGGGCGCGATCGGCTATGTCGAATGGGCCTACGCCAAGAAGAACCGCATGGCGCACACCCAGCTGCAGAACCGCGAAGGTGCCTTCCTGCAGCCGGACGACGAAGCCTTCAAGGCCGCCGCCGCCAGCGCCGACTGGGCCAAGGCGCCGGGCTTCGGCGTGGTGCTGACCAACCAGCCGGGCAAGGCCAGCTGGCCGATCACCGGCGCCTCGTACATCATCCTGCACAAGGCGCAGCAGGATGCCGCCAAGGGCAAGGAAGTGCTGAAGTTCTTTGACTGGGCCTACAAGAACGGCGACGCCGCCGCGGCCGACCTGGATTACGTGCCGATGCCCGACGCCGTGGCCAAGCTGGTGCAGGACGCCTGGCGCGCCAATATGAAGGACGCGGCGGGCAAGCCGATCTGGTAAGCAGGGTGGCAATCACGATGCAGTAACGACGCAGCAAAACCGGGCAAGGCCGCCGGAACCCGGTTCCGGCGGCCGCCCAGCAGTAAGAACGCAGTAGAAAACGCAGCAAAACATGCGGCAAAACATGCAGCACACACGACAAGAACACCACATGAGCGCACATCCTTCCGTCGCACTTAAGGATACGGCCAGCGCGGCCGTGGCCGACCCCCAGCAGCTTGCCCTGCGCAAGACGATGCGCAACCAGCGCATCCAGGACTTCCTCTTCCACAAGATTACCCTGCTGTTCGCCGTGAGCGTGCTGCTGGCGCTGGTCGGCATCATCATCTCGCTGGCGATCGGCGCCGCACCCGCCTTCAAGGAATTCGGCGCCGGCTTCATCACCAGCGTCGAGTGGGACCCGATCGAGGACCGCTACGGCGCCATGATCGCGATCTGGGGAACGGTCGCCACCTCGGTCATCGCGCTCCTGGTCGCGTTCCCGATCAGCTTCGGCATCGCGCTGTTCCTCACCGAGATCTGCCCGGCCTGGCTGCGCCGCCCGATGGGCACCGCTGTCGAGCTCCTGGCCGGCGTGCCGTCGATCATCTACGGCATGTGGGGCCTGTTCGTGTTCGCGCCCCTGTTCGCCGACCACGTGCAGCCGCTGCTGCAAAGCACGCTGGGCGAGCTGCCGGTGATCGGCCAGCTGTTCCAGGGCCCGATGATGGGTATGGGCATCCTGACCGCCGGCCTGATCCTGGCGGTGATGATCATTCCTTTCATCTCCTCGGTGATGCGCGACGTGTTCGAGGTCGTCCCGAGCGTGCTGAAGGAATCGGCTTATGGCCTGGGCTGCACCAAGTGGGAAGTGGTGCGCAAGGTGGTGCTGCCCTACACCCGCAACGGCGTGGTGGGCGGCGTGATGCTGGGCCTGGGCCGGGCGTTGGGCGAAACGATGGCGGTCACCTTCGTCATCGGCAATGCGCACGAATTGTCATCGTCTCTCTTCATGCCGGGTAACTCGATTTCCTCGACCCTGGCCAACGAATTCGCGGAAGCGACCCCGGGCCTGCATTCGTCGTCGCTGTTCGCCCTCGGCCTGATCCTGTTCGCGATCACCCTGATCGTACTGACCGCTGCCAAACTGATGTTGCTGGGGATGTCCCGCAAGGAAGGTGTGAAATGAACGGAGTCGTCAAGAACCCGGTGTACCGCAAGCGCCTGCTGGCGCACCGCGTCGGCATCGTGCTGTCCGTGATTGCGATGGCGATCGGCCTGGCCTTCCTGGCCTGGATCCTGTCGACGCTGCTGATCAACGGCTTCGGCGCCCTGTCCGGCTCGATGTTCACGGCCGATACCCCGGCCCCGGGCAGCGCGGGCGGCCTGCGCAACGCCATCGTCGGCAGCCTGCTGATGGTCGGCCTGTCGACCCTGATCAGCACCCCGGTCGGCATCCTGGCCGGCATCTACCTGGCCGAATACGGCGAAGGCAACAAGTTTGCCCAGGTGACGCGCTTCGTGACCGACATCATGCTGTCGGCGCCCTCGATCGTGATCGGCCTGTTCGTGTACGCCATCTACGTCGCCAACGTCCAGCACTTCTCGGGCTGGGCCGGGACCATCGCGCTGTCGCTGATCGCCGTGCCGGTGGTGGTGCGCTCGACCGACAACATGCTGCGCCTTGTTCCCAACAGCCTGCTCGAGGCGGCCTTCGCCCTCGGCGCGCCGCGCTGGAAGGTGGCGATGATGGTGCGCCTGCGCGCCGTGAAGGCCGGCGTGGTGACCGGCGTGCTGCTGGCCCTGGCCCGCATCTCGGGCGAGACCGCGCCGCTGCTGTTCACGGCCCTCAACAACCAGTTCTACAGCACCGACATGAACGCGCCGCTGGCCAACCTGCCGGTCGTGATCTACCAGTTCGCGATGAGCCCGTATGACGACTGGCGCACGCTGGCCTGGGGCGGGGCATTGCTGGTGACCTTTACCGTGTTGTTCCTGAACATCCTGTCGCGCACCGTCTTCACCCAGAAGACCCCGCGTTAATTTGGCAAAATAAGCATCCTGATAACCATGACCCAAGCTATGGCAACCCCGGTCGCGGCGGCGAACGCGTCGAAGACGAAGACCATCGAGATCTCCGGCCTGAATTTCTTCTACGGTAAAACGCAAAGCCTGAAGAACGTCTCGCTCGACATCCATGAAAAGCAGGTGACGGCTTTCATCGGCCCCTCCGGCTGCGGCAAGTCGACCCTGCTGCGCACCCTGAACCGCATGTACGACCTGTATCCGGGGCAGCGCGCCGAAGGATCGATCATGTACCGC
>JBBWZO010000190.1:0-4311 GCA_039649125.1 Massilia sp.
GGGATCGTCAGGCTGCCGGTGACGGCCGCCGGCGACAGCTCGTGCATCGACGCTTCGCGGTTGTTCGGCACCACCTTGACCCACTGGTTGTTCGAGGCGATGATGTCGTTGATCTCGTCGAGCGGCACGTCGCGTTTGAGCTTGATGGTCAGCGCCTGCGAGTGGCAGCGCATCGCGCCGATCCGCACGCACAGGCCGTCGACCGGAATCGCGCGGCTGCCGAAGGATTCGCCCAGGCCGAGGATCTTGTTGGTCTCGGCGCCGGCCTTCCACTCTTCCTTCGACTGGCCGTTGCCCAGGTCCTTGTCGATCCACGGAATCAGGTTGCCGGCCAGCGGCACGCCGAACTGCCTGGTTTCGTCGCTGGACAAGCCATGCTGGGTGGCCAGCACCGCGCGGTCGATCTCGAGGATCGCCGAGGCGGGGTCGTCGAGCAGCGGACGCACCGCGCCGTTGATGGTGCCGAACTGGGTCAGCAGCTCGCGCATGTGCTGGGCGCCGCCGCCGGAGGCGGCCTGGTAGGTCATCGACGTCATCCAGTCGACCAGCTTGTGCTGGAACAGGCCGCCCAGGCCCATCAGCATGCACGACACCGTGCAGTTACCGCCGACGTAGTTCTTCACGCCGCGCGTCATCGCGTTCTTGATGACGTCGAGGTTGACCGGGTCGAGCACGATGACGGCGTCGTCGTTCATGCGCAGGGTCGAGGCGGCGTCGATCCAGTAGCCGTCCCAGCCGCTGGCGCGCAGCTGCGGGAAGACCTCGGTCGTGTAGTCGCCGCCCTGGCAGGAAATGATGATCTCGCATTTCGACAGTTCCGCGATGTCGTACGCGCTCTTCAGGGCGGTTTCGTTCTTCGCCATCTTCGGCGCGGCGCCGCCCGCGTTCGAGGTGGTGAAGAACACCGGCTCGATGTGGTCGAAATCGCCCTCGTCCTGCATGCGCTGCATCAGGACCGAACCCACCATGCCGCGCCAACCTACCAGGCCAACTAACTTCATTTTTTTCCTTTAACTATGATCATCGTTCCGCGTGGAGTCATTGAAGCCGGGGCTTCAATGACGAGTCCACCCTACGCAAGCGCATGCCTTACCGAAGTGCCCGCACCACTGCGTCGCCCATCTGTTCCGTGCTTACGCGCTGCGCGCCATCCTCAAATATATCCGGTGTACGCAATCCTTGCTGGAGGACGCTCTTTACCGCGGTCTCGATGCGGTCGGCCTGCTCGGCCTTGCCGAGCGAATAGCGCAGCATCATCGCGGCCGACAAAATGGTTGCCAATGGATTCGCGATGCCTTTGCCCGCGATGTCCGGCGCCGAGCCGTGCGAGGGTTCGTACAGGCCCTTGTTGTTGGCGTCGAGCGAGGCCGAGGGCAGCATGCCGATCGAGCCGGTCAGCATCGCGGCCGCGTCCGACAGGATGTCGCCGAACATGTTGCCGGTGACAATGACGTCGAATTTCTTCGGCGCGCGCACGAGCTGCATGGCCGCGTTATCGACATACATGTGCTCCAGCTGGACGTCCGGATACTCCTTGTGGACCTCGGTGACGATGTCGCGCCAGAACTGGAAGGTTTCCAGCACGTTGGCCTTGTCGACACTGGTCACGCGGCGGTCGCGCTTTTGCGCGGCCTGGAAGGCGACGTGCGCGATACGGCGGATCTCGCCTTCGGCATAGCGCATCGTGTCGAAGCCCTCGCGCTGGCCCTTGAACGGGCCGTCGGGGCACTCGCGCACCCCGCGCGGCTTGCCGAAATAGATGTCGCCGGTCAGTTCGCGGATGATCAGGATGTCCAGGCCCGACACCACTTCCGGCTTCAGGGTCGAGGCGCCGGCCAGCTCCGGGTACAGGATCGCCGGGCGCAGGTTGGCGAACAGGCCGAGCTCCTTGCGCAGGCCGAGGATGGCCTGCTCCGGGCGCAGCGCGCGCTCGAGCGTGTCGTACTGGTAATCGCCGACGGCGCCGAACAGCACGGCGTCGGCTTCCCTGGCAAGCTTGAGGGTCGATTCCGGCAGCGGATGGCCGTGCGCGGCATAGCCGGCGCCGCCCACTTCCGCCCGTTCCATCTCGAAGGATTCGCCCAGGCTTTCCAGCACGCGCACGGCCTGCGCCATGATTTCTGGGCCGATGCCGTCGCCCGGCAGGATTGCAATCTTCATGTGCGCCTTTATTCTTGATTATTCAGATGACGTTGGCCAGCCAGGGCTGGCGGGCAAGGTGGCGTTCCTCGAAGGCGCGGATCTCGTCGGCATGGCGCAGGGTCAGGCCGATGTCGTCCAGGCCGTTCATCAGGCAGTACTTGCGGAAGTCGTCGATCGCGAAGTCGAAGGCAATGCGGCCGTCCGGCGTGCGCAGTAACTGGTTCTCCAGGTCGACAACCAGCTTGAAGCCCTCGGACGCCTTGACTTCTTTGAACAGCTGCTCGACTTCGCTTTCCTCCAGCACGACCGGCAGCAGGCCGCTCTTGTAGCAGTTATTGAAGAAGATGTCGGCGAAGCTCGGCGCAACGATGGCCCGGAAGCCGTACTGCTGCAGCGCCCAGGGCGCGTGCTCGCGCGAGGAACCGCAGCCGAAGTTCTTGCGGGTCAGCAGGATCGAGGCGCCGGCATAGCGCGGCTGGTTCAGCACGAAGTCCGGATTCACCGGGCGGCTGGCGCAGTCCTGGCCCGGCTCGCCGTGGTCCAGGTAGCGCCATTCGTCGAACAGGTTGGGGCCGAAACCGGTGCGCCGGATCGATTTCAGGAACTGCTTCGGGATGATCGCGTCGGTATCGACGTTCGCGCGGTCGAGCGGCGCAACCAGCCCTTCGTGTACGGTGAATTTGTCCATGTCCTATCTCCTCGGCGCTGGGCCGTGTGTTCGCCGCTCGCGCGGATTACTTGCCGCCGGCGCCGGTCACGACCTGGCCGACCCTCTGCACATCGCGGCCGATGCCGGAGATGGTGTTGCAGCCGGTGAGGACGGTGGCGACGAGGGCGAGGGCGAATACTTTTTTCATGATGTTCCTGTAGTGCTGGGGTAAAGAATGTTCCTGGTATTTTAAAGTGCGCGTACGTCGACGAAGTGGCCGGCGATGCCTGCCGCCGCCGCCATCGCGGGCGACACCAGGTGGGTGCGTCCGCCCTGCCCCTGGCGGCCCTCGAAGTTGCGGTTCGAGGTCGATGCGCAGCGCTCGCCCGGCTCCAGGCGGTCGGCGTTCATTGCCAGGCACATCGAGCAGCCCGGCTCGCGCCATTCGAAGCCGGCGGCCTTGAAGACCTGGTCGAGGCCTTCGCGCTCGGCCTGTTCCTTCACCAGTCCCGATCCCGGCACCACCAGGGCCAGCTTGACGTTGGCGGCGCGCTGGCGCCCGCGCACGACGGCGGCGGCGTCGCGCAGGTCTTCGATACGCGAATTCGTGCACGAACCGATGAACACCTTGTCGATCGGGATCTCTTCGATCGGGGTATTCGGGGTCAGGGCCATATACGCCAGCGCCTTTTCGATCGCGTCGCGGCGCACGGCGTCCTGTTCCAGGGCGGGATCGGGCACGCGGCCGTCGATCGAGGTCACCATTTCGGGCGAGGTGCCCCAGGTGACCTGCGGGCGGATCTGGGTGGCGTCGAGGGTCACGACCGTGTCGAACTGGGCGCCCGGGTCGGTGTGCAGGGTGCGCCAGTAGCTGACGGCCTGCTCCCACTGCTCGCCGGTCGGCGAGAACGGGCGGCCCTTCACGTAGTCGATGGTGGTCTGGTCGACGGCCACCATGCCGGCGCGCGCGCCCGCTTCGATCGCCATGTTGCAGACCGTCATGCGGCCTTCCATCGACAGCGCGCGGATGGTCGAGCCGCCGAATTCGATGGCGTAGCCGGTGCCGCCCGCGGTGCCGATCCTGCCGATCACGGCCAGCACGATGTCCTTGGCGGTCACGCCGGGCGGCAGTTCGCCCTCGACCTGCACCAGCATCGATTTCGATTTCTTGGCCAGCAGGGTTTGCGTGGCCAGCACGTGCTCGACCTCGGAGGTGCCGATGCCGTGCGCCAGGCAGCCGAAGGCGCCGTGGGTGCTGGTGTGCGAGTCGCCGCAGACCACCGTCATGCCCGGCAAGGTGGCGCCCTGCTCCGGACCGATCACGTGCACGATCCCCTGGCGCTTGTCGGTCATGTTGAAGTAGGTCAGGCCGTAGCTCTTCGCGTTGGCGTCCAGCGTTTCAATCTGCAGGCGCGAAATCGGGTCGGCGATGCCGCCCCTGCGGTCGGTGGTCGGCACGTTGTGGTCGGCCACCGCCAGGTTGGCCGAATTGCGCCACAACGGGCGGTTGGCGGCGCGCA
>JBBWZO010000207.1:0-3487 GCA_039649125.1 Massilia sp.
GGTGGTGTCGGCCATCGGCACCTTGGTCGAGAACTCGCGCATGACCTGGGCGGCGGCGGTGATCTCGCCGATGGTTTCCTTCTTCACGCGCAGGCCCATGGTGAGCGCCGCCACCATGGTCGGCGACATCTCGCCCGCCATGATCTGGCGGAACAGGTGCAGCATCTCGTCGTGGAAGATTTCGCGGTGTTCGATACAGCGCAGCAGCGCTTCTTGCGGGGTGATCGGCATGGGCGTTCCAGTAGCTTGAAATTAAGCGCCGGCGCGGCGCCGTCAGGCGGGGCGCCGGCAAAGTTCTGTCAACGTGTCAGCGCTGCAGGAAATTCTTCAGCAGCGCGTGGCCGTGCTCGGACAGGATCGACTCGGGGTGGAACTGCACGCCCTCGATGTCGTACTCCTTGTGGCGCACGCCCATGATTTCGCCGTCGTCGGTCCAGGCGGTCACTTCCAGGCAGGCGGGCAACGAGGCGCGTTCGATCGCCAGCGAGTGGTAGCGGATCACGGTAAACGGACTCGGAATGCCCTTGAACACGCCGACGCCAGTGTGGGCGACGAGCGAGGTCTTGCCGTGCATGACCTGCTTGGCGCGCACGATCTTGCCCCCGAAGGCTTCGCCGATGGCCTGGTGGCCGAGGCAGACGCCGAGGATCGGCAGCTTGCCCTTGAAATGCTTGATGACGTCGACCGAGACGCCGGCGTCCCTTGGTGCCTTCGGGCCCGGAGAGATGCAGATGCGGTCGATCTTCATGTCCGCGATCTCTTCGATCGTGACTTCGTCGTTGCGCACGGTGCGCACCTCTTCACCCAGTTCGCCGAAATACTGGACGATGTTATAGGTGAAGGAATCGTAGTTGTCGATCATGAGCAACATGTCAGAACTCCTCATCCAGTCCGTCTTGCACTTGTTCGGCCGCGCGCAGCACGGCGCGCGCCTTGTTTTCCGTTTCCTGCCATTCCATCTCGGGGATCGAGTCGGCGACGATGCCGGCCGCGGCCTGCACGTAGAGGTTGCCGTCCTTGATCACGCCGGTGCGGATCGCAATGGCCACGTCCATCTCGCCGCCGAAGGAGAGGTAACCGCAGGCGCCGCCGTAGATGCCGCGTTTCACGGGTTCCAGTTCGTCGATGATTTCCATCGCGCGCACTTTCGGCGCACCGGTCAGCGTGCCGGCCGGGAAGGTCGCGCGCAGCACGTCCAGGTTCGACATGCCTTCCTTCAGTGCGCCTTCGACGTTCGAGACGATGTGCTGCACGTGCGAGTACTTTTCGATGACCATGCGGTCGGTCACTTTTACGGTGCCGGTGTCGGCGATGCGGCCGATGTCATTGCGCGCCAGGTCGATCAGCATCACGTGCTCGGCGATCTCCTTGGGGTCGGCCAGCAGTTCGGTGGCCAGTTCGGCGTCGCGCTCCGGCGTCGATCCGCGCGGGCGGGTGCCGGCGATCGGGCGCAGCGTGACCTTGCGTTCGCCGACGGCCGACGTTTCGTTGCGAACCAAAATCTCCGGCGAGGCGCCGACGATCTGCATGTCGCCGAAGTTGTAGTAATACATGTACGGCGACGGGTTCAGCGAACGCAGCGAGCGGTACAGCGACAGCGGCGAATCGACATAGGGCTTGCGGATGCGCTGGCCGATCTGCACCTGCATCAGGTCGCCGGCCATCACGTATTCGTGGGCTCTGGCCACGGCCGCCAGGTAGTCTTCCTTCGAAAAATCGCGCACGGCTTCGGTGCGTACCGATGCGGTGGTTACCGGGGCATCGACGCTACGGCGCAGCATGACGCGCAGGTCTTTCAGGCGCTGGCGCGCTTTCGAGAACGATTCCGGCTGCGACGGATCCGCATACACGATCAGGTACAGCTTGCCCGACAGATTGTCGATCACGGCCAGCTCTTCGGTGACCAGCAGCTGGATGTCGGGCAGGCCGAGTTCGTCCTTCGGCGCTTTGCCGGCCAGCTTGCGCTCGATGTGGCGCACCGTGTCGTAGCCGAAGTAGCCGGCCAGGCCGCCGCAGAAGCGCGGCATGCCCGGGCGCAGCGCGACCTTGTAGCGCGCCTGGAAAGCTTCGATGAAGTCGAGCGGATTGCCTTCGTGCGTCTCAAGCACGACGCCGTTGGTGACGATCTCGGTGCGGTTGCCGCTGCTGCGCAGCAGGGTTTTCGCCGGCAGGCCGATGAAGGAATAGCGTCCGAAGCGCTCGCCGCCGACGACCGACTCCAGCAGGAAGGTGTTCTTGCCAGCGTGCTGCGACTGCGCCAGCTTCAGGTACAGGCTAAGTGGCGTTTCCAGGTCGGCAAAGGCTTCGGCGATCAGCGGAATGCGGTTGTAGCCCTGGTTGGCCAGCGATTTGAATTCGAGTTCGGTCATGTTCTTCTCCGGGCCGCCAGCTGTTGGGGGAGGAATGGCGGTGGTTGTTCAAAAACCTGCCGGTGCACATGCAGCCGGCAGCAATCAAGCGGGTTCAGTGTGCCCAGGATTGCCAGCGTCGCCACAGCCAGGCCTCAAGGGCGCCGGTCTGGTTGACAGTGTGTTTTTTGGTGAAGAACATGTATAGATAAGTTAGTTTGCGGTGCAGTTGTGCGCAGATATCCACTTCGCTGCATCGAGCAGCGAATCAACTATACCATCGGAATTGATGGTTTGAACAGGCATTCCGTGGTTATATCCATATGGCACCGTGAGCACATAGCAACGTGCGGCGCGCGCCGCCTCGGCGTCGTTCGAGGAGTCGCCGATGGCCACCACCTGGCTCGGCGCCAGGTCGAAGTCCTGGCAGACCTGCAGCAGCGGCAGCGGATCGGGCTTTTTCCTGGGCAGCGAATCGCCGCCGTAGACCAGTTCGAACCAGGGCGCCAGGCCCTTCTGCGCCAGCAGCGGGGTCGTGAACGCGATCGGCTTGTTGGTGACGCAGGCCAGGCGCAGGCCCATGGCGCGCAGCGCTTCCAGGCCTTCGATCACGCCCTCGAACAGGCGGCTCCTCTGGCCGTTGATGGCCAGGTAGTGACGCTGGTAGGCGGCCATCGCCTCGTCAAAAACGGCGTCGATGCGCGCCGCGTCGAAGTCGAGCGCCAGCACGTCGCGGATCAGCTTTTCCGAGCCCTTGCCGACCATCGGCGTAATCACGTCCTGGGTGATCGGCGCGAGCGCGAACTCGGCGCGCATGCCGTTCAGGGCCAGTTCGAAATCGGGCACGGTGTCGAGCATCGTGCCGTCGAGGTCGATGATGGCGGCCCGGATGGCGGTTTTGGTCACTCCAGCGCCGGCGCCCATTATTTGCCGACCGTGGCCAGTTCGGCGCGCATGGCGTCGATCACGGCCTTGTAGTCGGGCTTGCCGAAGATGGCGGAACCGGCGACAAACGTGTCGGCGCCGGCTGCTGCTGCTGCTGCGATGTTCTCGGCCTTGATGCCGCCATCGACCTCGAGCATGATGTCGCGGCCCGATTCGTCGATCATGCGGCGCGCGATCGCGATCTTCTTGAGCGC
>JBBWZO010000215.1:0-28245 GCA_039649125.1 Massilia sp.
TGGCCGTGATGTGGATTGGACGGCAGGTGAGGTGCAAGCTGCCGCCACTGCTTTTCAGTTAGGTCAGTTCGGCTCATCGCCTTCTGACCTTCTGGACTCAATTTCGTTCAGTCAGACACACCCTAGAGCGCCTTCAATTGACCCGTTGCAGGCGGACCCCGACGATGTCGACGCGGTTCGACGGGCCGTCCGTGCCGCCGGCGCCGCTGAAGCCGGCGTTCGCCACCAGGTAGCTCATGTTGTAGAAGTCGCTCATGCGGATGCGGTAGGCGCCCGGCGCCATCCGCGCGGCCAGCGGCGTCGAGAGGGCAAGCACGTCCGGTTTCGTGTGCGGCAGCTGGACCACGCCCTGCGCCACTGTGCGACCGGCGGCGTCCAATACCATCAGCCATTTCACGCCGCCGCTCACGCCGAGGTTGATCTGGTTGGCGAGGTTGGCGTAGCGGACCTGCAGCCGGTAGTCGCCGGCCGCGTCGATGCGCAGGTCGCGCACCTCGAAGCGGTCCCGCGGCCGGCCCCAGCCGGCAAGGTGCGGGGCCTTGACGGCGCCGCCGGCTGCACGCACCGTGAGGTTCGACGACACGCGCGCATCGGTCACGGCGATCTCCTGCGCCGGCCCGACGCACAGCGGCGCGCTGTGGTGGCTGCGGTTGCCCGAGGCCGTGAACTGCGCCTCCACGGCGTAGCAGGCGTAGGGTGCGCGCTCGCGCTCCACCCCGCGCTCAACCCAGGCACCGGCCGCCAGGTTGCGGGCGAGCGGCCGGCCGTCGCGGTAGAGGTGGTAGACGACGCCGGCACCGTTGCCGCCGCTGCCGATCCGCAGCCGCACGCGGCCGCCGGCATCGCGTGTGACCCCTTCGAGGACGGGTTCGCGCGGGCCGAACACCACGGGCGATTCCCGGTAGGGATCGGCATGCACGCGGCGGATGCCGGATGCGCCGGCGACAGGTGCGCCGAGCGCGATCTCGATCACATCGCCATCCTTGAGCTGCGCCCAGGGAATCGCGGTGCCGGGTGCGGTGCCGGCCAGCGCGCCGTTCAGCAGCACGCGCTCGACCGGGTGGTAGCCCTGCGCGCTGCTGGCCGGGGGCAGCAGCAGGCGCACCGACATGCGCTGGCCGCGCAGGCGCAGGTTGTGCAGGGCGGCCTGGTCGGTGCCTTTGAAGGTCTCGCGCCGCAGCGTCGTCGTCATAAAAGGGCGCAGGGCGATGCCCTCATCCGTGGCGCTCACGCCGAACACCTGCTCGATCACCATGCCGAGATAGGCGCCGGCGGACCACAGCTGGCGCCGCGAGTTGATGACCGGACCGATCAGGGAGGGATTCTTTTCGTCGAGCAGGAGCGGCTGGCCGGACAGCCATTCCAGGTTTTCCATGTTCGACATGTTCAGTGCCGCGCCGCGCATCAGCGACTCGTATGCGGCGTCCGCCACCGCCGCGTTGCCGGCGAATGCCGCCGCCTTCAGGCCGTAGCCCGTCACGAAGGGCCACAGCGCGCGGTTGTGGTACACCGGGACGCCCGGCTGCTGCGGCCAGATCACGGGCGCGCCCATCGGGCCGTGCGGGTAGCGAGAAAGGATGCTGCGCGCCTGCGCCGCATCGGCGACGCCGGTGACGATCGCCAGCGCCTGTCCCAGCCAGTCGAATTTGTGGAGCGGGGCGCCGTCGAGGTGGCCGGCGGTGAGGCTGCTGTACATCCCTTCGTCCTGCAGCCACAGGCGGGCGTTGATCGCCTGTTTCAGGTCGCTCGCCCAGCTGTCGTAGCGCGCGGCGCGCGCGCTGTTTTCCGCATCGCCGGCTTCCCGCGCCAATTTGGCCGTGAACCTGAGCGCCTGGTAATGCACGACGTTGGTCGACAACGCCTTGGCGCTGGACATCGAGGCCAGGTCGCCTGGTATCCAGGCCGCATAGCTCTGGTCGCGCCAGTCGAGGAAGCTTTGTTCGCCCGTGTACAGGCCGTCAAGCGGGTCGAACGCGGCGATGCGGTCGTTCTCGATCGTGTTCGCCAGCGCCGCCAGTGCGCGCTGCGCGAAGGCGGCGCGCTCGGCGGCGGGCAGGTGGCGCAGGGTTTCCTCGGCCGCGAAGGCCCAGGTCAGGCGGTCGGTGCTGACCGGCCAGCTGCCGCCGCTGCCGGTGTCCTGCACGACCTGCAGGCCGTCCGCGCTGCCCGCCACCTGCGGCGCCGCATTTTTCAACCCCTGGACGTCCTTCCTGTAGCCGGACAACTTGAAATCGAGCGAGTTGCGCACGCGCGCCGGGTCGAGCAGGGCCAGGCCCAGGTCGGCCGCGTACGACAGGTCGCGCGTCCAGACGTAGTGCCACTTCTCGCCGGTCTCGAAGCAGTCGCAGGGGATGGGCGCGCCGCCGTTGTAGTTGCCGTCGCGGATCTGGCCCACCGCGTTCTGGCGCATTTCACTGCCCGCCAGCGCGAACAGCGCGTCGAAGGCCAGGTTGCCGCTGCGGGTGTAGGGCAGCTCCGCGGTTTCAGAATACGCGCTGTGCTGGGGCATCGGGTCGCGCAGGGCCAGCGTCGTCGAATGGGTGTAGCTGCGTAGCTGTGCCTCGGGGGCCTGCAGCGAAAAGCGGGCGGTTTCCCGCTTGCCGTCGTGGGTGGCGTAGCTCAGCGTGGCGACGCGTGCGTGGCCGGCGTGCGGATCGGCCGCCGGGCCGCTCGCGGCGTCGGCCAGGCGCGCGACGCGCAGCACCGGCGCGCCCGGTTTGCCGGCATCGAGCGTGAAGCGGTAAGTCCCGGTGCGGCGCACGAACAGGGTGGCCTCCGGGCCCGCGCTGGTTTGCAGGCCGATGGCCTGGCCCGGCTTCACGGCGCTGTTCCCGCTGTGCTTCGGCACCCACTCCTGCTTCCAGTCGCCGCTGCCGACCTTGAAGCCGTGGTTGCCGGGGCCGACCAGCACGTCGGCTCCATATACGCCCTTGCCCTTGTGGACGAGGACGTTGTCCGTGCCCCAGCCGTTGAAGCCGCCGCGCACGAACATCTCCGGGCGCAACGGTCCGGGATCGGGGGAAACGGCGGCCGCGATGGCGGCGTTGGAAACGAAGAGGGCGGGCAGCAGCCAGCGCGATGGCTTCATGGGTCTTCCTGTCAGCGGATTCTGTCAGCGGTATTCATGTCGTTCGACGATGCCGCGCAGGACGTCCTGCGATTTCAGCATCGGGAAATCCTGGCTGCGGTAGGTCTTCGGCTGCACGAAGCGCAGCGGCCCGATCACGCCGGCATAGGACGGGCGTGCCGGCCGCAGCGCCAGCGCGCGCCCGTCGAGCGTGGCCTTCCGGTTCGCCAGCGCCAGCGTCACCGGCTTGCCCGGCGCCAGCGTGAACGCCGTCATGGAGCGGCTTTTATCCTTGTTCAGCCAGCTCATGCGCAGCGTGCGCACCTGGCCGCCGCGCAGGCGCAGGGTCCAGCGCTCGCCCGTCTTGAGGCGCGTGAAGTCGAGCTCGACCGACTCGCCCGCACCGAAGGGCAGGATGGCGCCGAACCGGGTCCATTGCGCCGGAATCGCCGGCTCGAAGGCCAGCGTGTCGCCAGGGATGTCGGGGCGGAAGCCGATGTAGTCCTGGTAGGCGTTGCGCGCGTATTCGGCCACGCTCCAGGACTGGGCGAAGGTGCCCGAAGGCTGCAACCGGCCGCCCTCGTGCGGCAGGGCGTCCAGGTTCTCGCTCATGTTGCCGAGGGTGCCCAGGCCGAGGATTTGCCGGCCCAGGTTCTGCGTCAGGCGCCAGCTCAGGTCCTGGTAGCCGAAGCGGTTCAGGGCGGTCACCGTGAAGCCCGCGTTCCAGCCCCAGATGGTGCCGTTGTGGTAGGCGGCGTCCTTGTGGTGGAAGGCCGGGTTCTCGTGGCGCGGGTGGAAGTACGGGTCGTCCTGGCTGAGCGAGGCGATGCCGTAGGGGTAGAGCAGCTGCGATACCGCGTTGCGGGTGACCTTCGCCTGCACTTCGCCCGGCACGAAGTCGTCGAAGGGGATCGATGTCAGCATCAGCTGGTTCGGGCGCACCCTGGTGTCGCGGCTGCCGTCGCTGCGCAGGCGGTCGGCCATCGCCTGGCCGTCCCAGAACAGGCGCAGGAAGCTGGCCTGCGCCTTGTCGGCCAATGCACGCCAGTCCCGGGCGCGGGCGGTGTCGCCGGCCTGCGTGGCCAGCTCGGCGCCGGCCTGCAGTGCCGTGTACCACAGGGCCTGGATCTCGACGGCGCGCGCGCCGCGGTCCGACCAGGGCTGCTTGGCCGCGTTCTCGATGCGCGCATCCATCCAGGTATCCGAGGCCGCGTGGCGCAGCAGGCCGTCGGCATCGACATAGTTCGCGAGCGCGCCCTCGAAGTAGGGAATGGCCAGCCTGTACATCTGCGCCGCGAAATCCCTGTCGCCGGTGTAGCGGATGTATTCGAGCGCTTCGCGCAGCATCCAGGGCGTGCCGTCGACCGTGTTGTAGATGATCTCGTCGGGGGAGACCCGGTTCGGGATGCGGCCATAATCCTTGTCGCGTGGCTCGTGCAGGTTCTGGTAGCGCGCGAAGTTCGCCAGCACCGCCTTCGCCTCGCGGAACTGGCCGGACACGAGCAGGGTGCCGGGCAGGGCGATGAAGGTATCGCGGCCCCAGTTCTCGCGGAACCAGGGCAAGCCGGCCCAGATGCCGGCGCCGTATTCGTCGACGACGAACATGTTCGAGGCGGCCTTGGCCCAGTTCAGCGCCTTGTCGTATTCGCGGTCGCTCGTCGCCAGGTAGCTGTGCGTCAGGACGGCGTGCATGGCGCGGCGTTCGTCGCCGATCGGGTCGCCCTCGGCAAGGGTGCGCGCGCGTTGGGCGGCTTCCTGCGCGGTGACGCCGAAGGCCACCACCACGGTGAACGAGGTCGTGGGCGCGATGGCGCGCAGCGTGAGGCCGTCTTCCAGCACGTAGGGACGGTCGGCGGCGAGCGCCATGTAGAGCGCCGCGCCCTGGCCCGGCGCGACCGTGACGATGCCGTCCGCCTGCGACACGGCGCCAGCGGTCTTCAGCAGTGGCCGCAGCGCGAGGGTGGCCGCCTGCGCCGCGCCGACCCGCAGCGCGAGCGCGTGCTTTTTGGAGAGCAGGGCCAGTTCCTCGGTCACGCCGCTGGCGTAGGCGACCTGGTGGCCGTAGGGCAGCACGCGCTCGCGTCCTGTAGCGCGCTCGTTGCGCACGCCGTTCGCGGTGCTCGTGTAATTATGAAAAATGGTGCCGCTCTTGAAGACGTAACCGGCGCCGGCCCCGACGCTGTGGGTAAAGCCTTCGAAGTAGCCGGCCAGGTTGTCGCCGGCAACGAAGCGCGCCTGCTGGCCGGGCGCGGCCTCGATCGCCATCGATTCGAAAAAGGCGTCAACGCCGGGCTTCTCGACCGCGGCGGCGCTGCTGGCAACTGCCCAGAGGAGTGCGCAGGCGGATGGGAGGAGGGAGCGCCGCATCATGCCTCCGGCAGTTCGATGACGACGGTGGCCTTCGGGGCCAGGCGCAGCTCGCGCGTCAGGTCAATCGTCTTCCCGCTCAGGAAGTCGACCCCGGACGGCGACCCTTTGAGGATTTCCTGGAAGCGCGCCGTCGGCAGCGCCATCTCCTTGTCATTGTTGTTCATCGCGACCATGATGCGCTTGTTGTCGCGATTTTTGTCATCGTAGCGGAAGTAGACCCAGGTATTGTTCTCCGGGCCGAAGTGCATCAGCCTGCCCTTGTGGATGACGGGCTCGTTCTTGCGCCAGGTGGCCAGTTTGCGCACCAGTTCCTGGGCGGCGCGCTGCGGGCTCGTCAAACCCGCGCCGGTAAACGCGTTCACCTTGTCGCCGGCCCAGCCGCCCGGGAAGTCGAGGCGGTAGCTGGCGTCGTTGCGGCCCTCCTTCGGGCTGGTCATCAGGATTTCGTCGCCGGTATAGAACTGCGGGATGCGCGGCATCGTCATCAGGAACACCATGTTCATGCGGTAGCGGCCGAAGTCCGCGCCAACGACGCTGAACATGCGCGCCATGTCGTGGTTGCCGCCGAAGAGGACGAGGTTGTCCGGTTCCGGGTACAGGTAGTCGAGCGCGAGCGTCTGGTAGACGTCGTTGAAGCCGGCTTTGGCGCCCTCCCGCGGGCTGGCCAGCGCGCCGCGCATCGCCTCCACCAGCGGGAAGTCCATCAGGCTCGGCAGCGACGAGGTGTAGCCGTCGAAGTTCACTTTGCCGCGCTGCCAGCGGGCGACGACCGGCGCCAGCGTGCTCCACTCCTCGCCGACCATGTTCAGGCGCGGGTATTCGTCCATGATGCGCTTCGTGTACTGCGTGAGGAAGGCGCCGTCGGAATAGCCATAGGTGTCGATGCGCAGGCCCGACAGGCCCGCGTACTCGATCCACCAGATATTGTTCTGGATGAGGTAAGTCGCCACCAGCGGATTGGTCTGGTTCAGGTCGGGCATGCCCTCGACGAACCAGCCGGCGGTGAAGTTATGGCTGTCGGCCTTCGAGGCATATTTGTCCTGCACCGCGACGCGGTGGTGCCGGGTCGGCACGAATTTGCCGCCGAAGTTGATCCAGTCCGGCGTCGGCATGTCCTTCATCCACCAGTGGTGCTTGCCGATGTGCGACAGCACCACGTCCTGGATCAGGCCGATGCCGCGCTTTTTCGCTTCAAGCGACAGGCGCACGAAGTCCTCGTTGCTGCCGTAGCGCGGGTCGATCCGGTAGTGATTCGTGGCGGCGTAGCCGTGGTACGAGTACGCCGGCATGTCGTTCTCGACCAGGGGCGTCGGCCACAATTGGGTGAAGCCGAGGCCGGCGATGTAGTCGAGGTGGGCAATCGCGCCCGCGATGTCGCCGCCGTGGCGGCCGCCGCCCAGCTTGCGGTTCACGCCTTCCATGCCGGCGATGTTGTCGTTGCCCGGGTCGCCGTTGGCGAAGCGGTCCGGCATGATCTGGTAGATCGCGTCGGCATTGCCGAAGCCCTGGCGCTGGCTGGAACCCGCTGCGCGCGCCCGCAGTTCGTACGGATGGCGTTCGCTGCGGCCCTCGCCCGTGAAGACGATGTCGAACTTGCCGGGGCTGGCGTCGGCAGCGATCTCGAGGTCGAGGAACAGGTAATTGGTATTCGCGACCCGGGTGCTGGAAACCAGGCGCACGCCGGGGTAGTCGATCCGCGGCTGCAGCTGTCCGATTCCTTTGCCGTGGACCATCAGCTGCAAGCCCTTGTGCTGCATGCCGGTCCACCAGAAGGGCGGCTCCAGGTGTTCGATGGGCGCGGCGGCGGCATGGGCGAACAGGGCGGACAGGCAGAGGGACAGGAGCGGACGTTTCATGGGGACTCGCTGAAAAGGGAAGGGCGCGCATGAAACGCGGTCTCGTCGGTAGTTTCGCTACACGCTCAATGCGCCCTGCGGGCACCGGCGCTGCTCTCTACTCTATCGTTGAGGAAAGAATACTATACAAGCTGGACAGGAGCAACGCGACCGCCTGCTAGTTTAAGTACATACGGACGGGTTGTCCGGGTGCCGGCCGGTACTGGGCCCGGTTTTCCTGGTTGTCAATAAGCAACGCTTCCCCAGCGATTCATTGCATTCACTGCAGTTGCTGAAGCGCACCAATTTGGTGCGTGGGTGCACCACCTTGGTGAAAAGCAAACAATTTGTAGTACGACTACACGCGTGCATACAGGTTTCTGTAGCCCAAATACAACGGTATCGGTATTCCCTGTATATAACGGGGCTGGGCGCTCAGAATTAACGTAGTTGCAAGAGGCGCCCGTTGACAGTGCATCTAGTTTTAGTACAGAATTCTTGATAGAACGTCTAAAAAAGTCGTTGAAATCGCTCCCGTGCCGTGGCTTTGCAGCTGTCTTCGGGAAACTCCGTTGTTTGATCTGAGGGGACAAATGAAATTTTTCGCAAACAAGCGCGCTACGAACACGGCTAGCCGTGCCTTCCAGCTGAGCCCGGTCGCGGCCGGCTGCGCCATCTTCGTGTCGGCCATGGCCGGCAACGCCACCGCGCAGACCGCCGTCACCGAAGCGGCTGCCGAGGCACCGATCCAGACCGTGCAGGTCACCGGCATCCGCCGCGCGATCGAAGACGCGATTGCCGTCAAGCGCGACGCGACCGGCATCGTCGAAGCCATCTCCGCCGAAGACATCGGCAAGCTGCCGGACATCTCGATCGCCGAATCGCTGGCCCGCCTGCCGGGCCTGTCGGCGCAGCGCGTCAACGGCCAGGCCCAGCAGATCAGCATCCGCGGCACCTCGGGCGACCTGTCGACCGCACTGCTGAACGGCCGCGAGCAGGTCAGCACCAGCGCCAACCGTACCGTCGAATATGACCAGTATCCATCGGAACTGATCAACGCCGTCACCGTATACAAGACCGGCGACGCCGGCGTCGTCGGCCAGGGCCTGTCGGGCACCGTCGACTTGCAGACCATCAAGCCGCTGTCGCTGCGCGAGCGCTCGATCAGCGTCAACGTGCGCGGCGAGAAGAACTCGAAAGGCGAAATCAGCGCCGGCTCGCCGGACACCGGCAGCCGCGTCAGCGCTTCCTACGTCGACCAGTTCGCCAACCGCACCATCGGCGTGGCCATCGGCTACGCACGCCAGGACAAGCCGAACGTCTCGGAACAGTTCGAGACCTGGGACTGGGTCGACGCTACCGTGAACGGCCAGACCGTCAAGGTCCCGAAGGGCATGAAGGCACTGGCCGTCACCGGCAACCAGGTGCGCGACGGCCTGATGGGCGTGCTCGAATACCGCCCGAACAAGAATTTCAGCTCGACCGTGGACGTGTACCACTCGCGCTTCGACCAGGATGAAATCCGCCGCGGCATGGAAATCCCGGTGAAAGATGACGGCACCGTCGGCTTCACCAACCCGACCGTCGTCAACGGCGTGATGGTGCGCGGCACCGCCACCGACGTCAATCCGGTGGTGCGCAACAACCGCATGACCCGCGACGACAAGCTGACCGCCTTCGGCTGGAACAACCGCTTCACTTCGGGCGACTGGGTCGGCATCATCGACCTGAGCCGCTCGAAGGCCGACCACAAGGAAGAGCTGGTCGAGATGAACGCCGGCCGCCAGTTCCGCCAGACCCTGGACTTCGACTACGCCAACGGCGCGATCCCGAACCTGAACCTGTCGGGCACCTATGACAACCCGGCCGACATCCGCATCGGCGGCCAGTTCGGCGAAGGCTATGTCAACGCGCCGCACATGACCGACGAGCTGAACTCGGCCCGCGCCAGCGTCGAATACAAGTTCGCCGACGGTCCGTTCAGCAGCGTCGAAGTGGGCTTCAACGTCTCGAATCGCTCGAAGGAAAAGCAGCACCTGGAAACCGGCTTCTCGAAGATCGGCGACGGCAGCTTCGCGGCCAACGTGGTCAACGGCTCGCAGGACCTGTACGGCCTGCCGAACACCCTGAGCTGGGACATCCCTGGCGTGCTGGCCCAGAACTTCGGCCCGTACACCCCAGCTATCCTGGTGCCTTGGGGCGCCACCAAGAACTGGACCATCGACGAGAAGGTCAAGACCGGCTACGTCAAGCTGAACATCGACACCGAACTGATGGCCATGCCGCTGCGCGGTAACGTCGGCGTGCAGGTCGTGAAGACCGACCAGAGCTCGACCGCCCAGACGCTGCGCGCCTGGCCGTTCGCCGACCTGGTGCCGCTGACCGACGGCAAGCAGTACACCGACTACCTGCCGAGCATCAACCTGGCCTGGAGCCTGCCGCAAGAGCAGGTCGTGCGCTTCGGCGCCGGCCGCACCCTGGCCCGCGCCCGCCTCGACCAGCTGAACGCGGCACTGGAAGTCGGCCTGACCCAGCAGAGCACCGGTACCCCATGGGGCAACGGCGGCAACGCCCAGCTCGACCCATGGCGCGCCAACCAGATCGACCTGTCGTACGAGAAGTACTTCAACAAGAAGGGCTATGTCTCGGCTGCCGGTTTCTACAAGGACCTGAAGTCGTACATCTACAACATCACCGTCCCGCGTGACTTCTCGGAGTACCGCCTGGCCGGCGCCACCAGCAACATCGGCACCATGAACCAGCCGAAGAACGGTGAAGGCGGTCGTATCAGCGGCCTGGAGTTCGCCGTGTCGACCCCGCTGGACATCCTGCACCCGATGCTGAACGGCTTCGGCGTCACTGCCAACGCCTCGTTCACCAGCAGCCAGATCGCGGTCAAGGACCAGCGTTTCGGCAGCATGGACATCCCGCTGCCGGGCCTCTCCAAGCGCGTGTTCAACGTCACCGCCTACTACGAAAACGAAGGCTTCTCGGCGCGCGTCAGCCAGCGTCGCCGCAGCGACTTCGTCGGCGAAATCGGCGGCATCGGCGGCGCCAACGAGCTGACCTTCGTCAAGGGCGACAGCGTGGTCGACCTGCAGCTGGGGTACGACTTCCCGCAAGTCAAGGGTCTGTCGGTTCTGTTCCAGGTCAACAACCTGACCGACACCGACTTCCAGACCTACGCCGGCACCCCGGACCGTCCGCGCGGCTACACCAAATATGGCCGCCAAATGCTGCTGGGCCTGAACTACAAACTCTAATTTTCGCCTCGCGGCGAACGCCAGCCCTTGCAGGCACTGCCTGCAAGGGCTTTTTTCTTTTTCCCTGATTTCCTTGCAGGACCGCAGACGCAAAGGCAATCGGCCTACGTCTCCCTTGGCGACGGTGTAAACTGTCGCTTCCGTTTTAATTTAAGAGCAACTCATCCATGTCCGACACTCCCATCCCATCGTTTTCCGACCTCAACATCCCGGCGCCCATCCTCAAGGCGCTGAAGGACGTCGGCTACGAGACGCCGTCGCCGATCCAGGCCGCCACCATTCCCTTGCTGATGGAAGGCCGCGACGTGCTGGGACAGGCGCAGACGGGTACTGGTAAAACCGCCGCCTTCGCGCTGCCGGTGCTGTCGCGCATCGACACCAAGCAGACCACGCCTCAGGCGCTGGTGCTGGCGCCGACGCGCGAACTGGCGATCCAGGTGGCCGAAGCCTTCCAGAGCTACGCCGCGCACATGAAAAACTTCCACGTGCTGCCGATCTACGGCGGCCAGGCCTATGGCCCGCAATTGTCGGCCCTGCGCCGCGGCGTGCAGATCATCGTCGGCACCCCTGGCCGCGTGATCGACCACATTGAAAAAGGCTCGCTCGACCTGTCGCAGCTGAGGACCCTGGTGCTGGACGAAGCCGACGAAATGCTGCGCATGGGCTTCATCGACGACGTCGAGCAGATCCTGCAGCAGATCCCGGAAGAGCGCCAGATCGCGCTGTTCTCGGCCACCATGCCGCCGGCGATCAAGCGCATCGCGAAAACCTACCTGCAAAACCCGGCCGAAGTGACGGTGGCGGCCAAGACCGGCACCGCCGAGAACATCACCCAGCGCTACTGGCTGGTGGCGGGCATGCAGAAGCTCGACGCGCTGACGCGCATCCTGGAAGCGGAGCCCTTTGACGGCATGATCATCTTCGCCCGCACCAAGCTGGGCACCGAAGAACTGGCGACCAAGCTGCAGGCGCGCGGCTTCGCCGCTACCGCGATCAACGGCGACATGGCCCAGCAGCAGCGCGAGCGCACCATCGAACAGCTGAAAAACGGCAAGATCGACATCCTGGTCGCCACCGACGTCGCCGCACGCGGCCTGGACGTCGAGCGCATCAGCCACGTGATCAACTACGACGTGCCCTCGGACCCGGAAAGCTACACCCACCGCATCGGCCGCACCGGCCGCGCCGGCCGCAGCGGCGAAGCGATCCTGTTCATCACCCCGCGCGAGCGCGGCCTGCTGAAGGCGATCGAGCGCGCCACGCGCCAGCCGGTGGCGCCGCTGACGCTGCCGACCGTGAAGGCCGTGAACGACGTGCGCATTGCGAAATTCAAGGAGCAGATCACCGCCACCCTGGAAGCCGGCGGCCTGGAGCAGTTCCGCTCGCTGATCGAGGAGTACGAGCGCGAGCAGAACGTGCCGGCGGTGGACATCGCCGCCGCGCTGGCGAAACTGAGCCGCGGCGACGTGCCGCTGCTGCTGGAAAAGCCGGACCGCGAGCCGCGCCCCTCGAGCTGGGAAGAGCGCCCGGCGCGTGCCGACTTCGTCGAGCGTCCGCCGCGCTCCCCGCACGACAACGGCGGCTGGGACGACCGCCCGGCCCGCGCCCCGCGCGAGTCTGGCTTCAATAGCGGTTTCAAGAAGGAGCGCGTGATGCGCGCGCCGGAAGAGGGCATGGCCACCTTCCGTATCGAAGTCGGCCACGCCAACGGCGTCAAGCCGGGCAACATCGTCGGCGCCATCGCCAACGAAGCCGGCATCGATTCGAAGCTGATCGGCCGCATCGAGATCTACGACGACTTCAGCACGCTCGACCTGCCGGCCGACCTGCCGAACGACCTGCTCGACCACCTGAAGTCGGTGTGGGTGGCCGGCCAGCAGCTGCAGATCACGCGCGACGGCGAAACCCCGCAGCCGAAGAAGGCGGGCTACCCGAAGAAGTCCTTCGGCGCCGAACGCCGCTTCGCCGAGAAGCCGGGCTTCAAATCGGACAAGCCGGGTTTCAAGAAGGCGCGCAAGGAGTAAGCGGACGCGCGTCTTTCGCCGGAGGGACGTAGGGGTGATTGAGGCCAGTGGCCTCAATCACGGGTTCACCGGACGAC
Source organism: Massilia sp. (assembly GCA_039649125.1). Lineage (GTDB taxonomy): Bacteria > Pseudomonadota > Gammaproteobacteria > Burkholderiales > Burkholderiaceae_D > Telluria. Next base: position 12,637 of record JBBWZO010000215.1, read on the forward strand.
TTCGCCGTCCACGCGTTCAGCCAGCGGCCGAACAATCGCGGCAGATAACGTAGGGTGGACTCGGGAGTCCACCCTACCTTACTGTTTTAGCGTGCGTTCGCCGCTTCTTTAGCAAACATCCACAGCAGCGCCTTGCGCAACTCCTCGCGCCAGAATCGTTCGTTGTGCTCCGCGCCGGGCACGATCCTGAGCACCGTGTTCGCGGCCGGATGTCCGCTCGCCCGCACCACCTGCGCCATGCGCTCGACGTCCGGCACCATCGCATCGCCTTCCTGGTCTCCCGCCGGCAGATACACGCGCGCATCCTGCAGCAGCGGATGCCGCGCAATGAAATCGAAGGAGGACGGCGCCGTCCAGTAGGCCGGCGAGAACACGCCCGCCTTGCCGAATACCTGCGGATACTGCGCGATCGCGTAGTGCGAAGCCAGGCCGCCCATCGAGCTGTTCATGACCGCCGTATCGGCGCGCCCGGGCAGGGTGCGGTAACGGGCGTCGATCAGCGGTTTCAGGTTCTTGACGATGAAGTCCGTGTACGGCTTGCCCTCGCCGGCGCCGGCGCTCCGGCCTTGGCCGGCGCGCCATCCCGCACCAGCAGCCACAGCACGCTCGATACCGCCAGGCAGCCGCCGCAAATCAGGAACAGCACGCTTTTATCGGGCGCCGTCTTGAGTACGTAGCCGACCGAGGTCGTCGCCAGCTGCGGCAGTACCACCGACAGGTTGAACAGGCCCATGAAGTAACCCATGCGGCGCTTGTCCACCTTTTCGCTCATGATCGCAAACGGCAGGCTGACCACCGCCGCCCAGCCGATGCCGACGACCGCCATCAGCATGTACAGCATGCCCGGGGAGCGCGCGAACAGGGCGATGGCGACATAGGCCAGCGCCATGATGCCGATGCAGGCCGCCTGCGTGCGTACGCGGCCGAAGCGTGCGGCCAGCGGCGCCAGCACCAGCGCCGGCAGCACGAAGCCGACCACGTTCATCACGGCGAAGGAAATGGCGATCACCTGGCCCGACTGCGCCGCCGCCTGCTCGGCCGTCGCGCCCGGGGCGACCACGTGCTGCTGGATGAAGGAGATGATGTAGACGAACATCGACTGCACGCCGAACCAGGTAAAGGCATGCGCCGCCCACAGGCGCCACAGCTGGCCCCAGTCGGTGGAAGATAAGGCGTCCGCTGAGCCGGTGGTTCCCACCACCGGCTCAGCGACTTCCTCCTTGGCCGGCGCCAGCGTGCGGGGCTCGTCGATCAGGAATACCGGCAGCACCGAGAACGCCAGCACGATCACCACGCCCACCGAAATGAGCGCGTAGTTGTCGATGAAGGCGCCGATCAGGTAAGCCATCACGCCCCAGAAGCCGGAAATCGTCTGCATCCAGGTGTAGCCGCGGGTGCGCGCGTCGCCGTCCGGCGTGACGTCGGCGATCAGCGAGCGCGTCGGGTTGAAGCTGATGTTGATCGACAGGTCGAGCGTCAGCGCGATGATCACCGCCACCACCAGCAGGTTGGTCACGCCCAGCAGGTCGGCTACAAGCTCGATGCGCGGCAGCAGGAACACGGAGAGGGCCGCGAGGGTGCCGCCGATCAGGATGAAGGGCCGGCGCCGCCCGCCCCAGAACCAGGTCTTGTCGCTGATGAAGCCGATGATCACCTGGCCGAGGATGCCGGCCAGCGGGCCGGCGGCCCAGACAATGCCGATCTCGTGGATGTCGAGATGGTATTTCGTGCTCAGCAGCCAGCTGAGGGCGGAAATCTGGATGCACAGCGCGAACCCCATCGCCGTGGCGGGCAGGCTGGTCAACGCGAAAAAGGGATTGCTCAGCCGGCGCTGCATGTCGAGCATGGTGTCTCCGTGTAGTTGTGTTATTTGACTACAAATGCCATTTCGGCACTTGCGGCCCCGGTGATTCTACCCGGTTCATCTGCGATTGACACTCGGAAAACGTCATGTTATTTTGCTACAAAGTTAGCTGTAACTTCGCCTGCAACCGCCCGTCCTCATGGCCTTTCGGACGGGGACGCTCCCCCAGCCGTTTTCCTGATCCTGCATGTGCGGGGCACAGCGCGGCCCGTGGCGCGTTCGCCACATTACAGAGCCTGGACGATGCCGGGCCGCTTAGTGACACTTGGGGACATCAATGGAAATGCAAACCAACGCGCTCAAGCCGCGCCTGTCGTTCTGGCAGCTGTGGAACATGAGCTTCGGCTTCTTCGGCATCCAGTTCGGCTTCGCGCTGCAAAACGCCAACACCAGCCGCATCTTCTCGACCCTGGGCGCCAACCCGGACGACCTGGCCCTGTTCTGGCTGGCCGCGCCGGTCACGGGCCTGCTGGTGCAGCCGATCGTCGGCTACATGAGCGACAACACCTGGCACCCGAAATGGGGCCGGCGCCGTCCGTTCTTCTTCATCGGCGCGATCCTCGCCGCGATCGCCATGTTCCTGATGCCGAATTCCTCGGCGCTGTGGATGGCCGTGGCCGTGCTGTGGATGATGGATGCGGCGATCAACGTCTCGATGGAGCCGTTCCGCGCCTTCGTCGGCGACAAGCTCGACGTCTCGCAGCAGACCGCGGGCTATGCGATGCAGACCTTCTTCATCGGCTGCGGCGCCGTGATCGCCTCGCTCCTGCCGACCATCTTTACGAGTCTGGGCGTGTCGAACGTGCCGCTGGACGGCAGCATCCCCGACACCGTGCGCTATTCGTTCTATGCCGGCGCGCTGGTGTTCATGGCCGCGGTCAGCTGGACGGTCTTCACCGCCGACGAACTGCCGCCGGCCGACCTCGATTCCTTCCACCACGAGCGCCAGCAGGCGCGCAACGTCAAGGTGGCCTTCGCCGAGATCCTCGGCGGCTTCCGCCGCATGCCGAAGACCATGGTGCAGCTGGCCTTCGTGCAGTTCTTCACCTGGATCGCGCTGTTCGCGATGTGGATCTATACCGGCAGCGCGATCGCCGATTCCGTGTATGGCACCCGCGACGCCCAGTCGGCCGCCTTCCAGGAGGCCGGCAACCAGGTCGGCATCATGTTCGCGGTCTACAGCGGCGTGTCGGCGCTGGCCGCCTTCATCCTGCCGGTGTTCGCCCGCGCCACCAGCCGCAAGACCGTGCACGCGACCTGCCTGGCCATCGGCGGCGCCAGCCTGGCCAGCATCGCCCTGATCGAGAGCAAAGAGATGCTGATGCTGCCGATGATCGGCGTCGGCATCGCCTGGGCCAGCATTTTGACCATGCCCTACGCGATCCTGGCCGGCTCGCTGCCGGCCAAGCGCATGGGTTATTTCATGGGCCTGTTCAACTTCTTTGTCGTGATCCCGCAGATCGTCAGCGGCCTGCTGCTCGGTTTCGTCACCCGCGAATTTTTTGACGGCCACACCGTGCAGACCCTGGCGCTGGGCGGCGCCTGCATGGTGCTGGCGGCGCTGCTGACGCTGGCGGTGACCGACCAGGCCCGTAATTAAGGTCCCCCACGCCTGCGCCGTGATTTTTGCTCCTGTCGTATCGTAATGTTTTATCAACAATGTGATAAACGTATGTTGATCGATGCATTCATACACAGGAGCGAAGCATGACGATTCACACAGTGGCGACCACGCCATTTTCCGGGCAGCGCCCCGGTACCTCGGGCCTGCGCAAGAAGGTGACCGAGTTCCAGCAGCCGGGCTACCTCGAGAACTTTGTCGAAGCGATTTTCCAGACACTGGGCAACGTGAGCGGCCGCACCCTGGTGCTCGGCGGCGACGGCCGCTTCTTCAACCGCAGCGCGATCCAGACGATTTTGCACATGGCGGCCGCTCACGGCGTGGCGCGCATGCTGGTCGGCCGCGGCGGCATCCTGTCCACGCCTGCCGTGAGCTGCGTGATCCGCAAGCGCGGGGCTTTCGGGGGCATCGTGCTCTCGGCCAGCCACAATCCGGGCGGCCCGGACGGCGACTTCGGCATCAAGTACAACACCGAAAACGGCGGCCCGGCCCCGGAAAAGATCACCGAGGCAATCTTCGCCCGGACGCAAACGATGTCGAGCTACCGCATCAGCGACGCGCCGCCGGTGGACCTGGACGTCATTGGCACCACCGAGCTGGAAGGCATGCAGGTCGAGGTGATCGACCCGGTGGCCGACTACGCCGAGCTGATGGCGCGCCTGTTCGACTTCGACGCCATCCGCGCCCTGTTCGCGCGTGGTTTCACGATGAAGTTCGACGGCATGAGCGCCGTCTCCGGGCCCTACGCGAAAGCGATCATCGAAGGCATGCTCGGCGCCCCGGCCGGCACCGTCATCAACGGCGAGCCGCTGGAAGACTTCGGCGGCCACCATCCGGACCCGAACCCGGTCAACGCGGCCGAACTGATCAAGCTGATGTCCGCCCCCGGCGCGCCCGACTTCGGCGCGGCGTCGGATGGCGACGCCGACCGCAACATGATCGTCGGCCGCGGCATCGCCGTCACGCCCTCGGACAGCCTGGCCATCATCGCCGCCAACGCGAAAGTCGCACCCGGCTATGCGGCCGGCATCAAGGGCATCGCACGCTCGATGCCGACATCAACGGCCGCCGACCGCGTCGCCGAGGCGCTCGGCATCGACTGCTTCGAGACCCCGACCGGCTGGAAGTACTTCGGCAACCTGATGGATGCCGGCCTGGTCACGCTCTGCGGCGAAGAGAGCTACGGAACGGGTTCGGACCACGTGCGCGAGAAGGACGGCCTGTGGGCGGTGCTGTTCTGGCTGAACATGCTGGCCGCGACGAACAAATCGGTCGAGCAGCTGGTGACCGAACACTGGGCCCGCTTCGGGCGCAATTATTATTCGCGCCACGACTATGAAGCCGTGGACGCCACCGCCGCCGACGCCATGATGAACGCGCTGCGCGCCAAACTCACTGACCTGGCCGGCCAGACGCTGGGCGACTTCCGCGTGGCCCAGGCCGACGATTTCGTCTACACCGACCCGGTCGACAATTCGATCGCCTCGCGCCAGGGCGTGCGCATCATCATGACCGACGGCTCGCGCATCGTGTTCCGCCTGTCGGGCACCGGCACCGAGGGCGCCACCGTCCGCCTCTACCTGGAACGCTTTGAGGCCGACCCGTCCCGCCACGCGCTCGACACCCAGCAGGCTTTGTCAAGCCTGGTGGCGATCGCCGAAGGCGTGTCCGAACTGCGCCAGCGCACCGGCCGCCAGATGCCGAGCGTGATCACCTGAGCATTCAGCCTTCCTCAACCACCACTGGACCTCCATGAAACTACCCGCACTTGCCGCCTCCCTGATGCTTGCGTTCGCCGCGCAAGCCAATGCCGCCGCGCCCTGGAGCGCCCCGGCCAAGCCTTTCGTGTGGGAGAACGCGACCGTCTACTTCCTGCTGACGGACCGCTTCAACAACGGCAACCCGGCCAACGACCTGGCCTATGGGCGCAAGGACGATGCGGCCAAGCTGCGCGGTTTCATGGGAGGCGACTTCGCCGGCATCACCGCGAAGATCAAGGAGGGGTATTTCAAGGAGCTGGGCGTGACCGCGCTGTGGATCACGCCCCCGGTCGAGCAGATCCACGGCAGCACCGACGAGGGCACCGGCAGGAGCTACGGCTTCCACGGCTACTGGGCGCGCGACTTCACTGCCATCGACGCCAACCTCGGCACCGAGGAAGACCTGCGCACGCTGGTCGACACCGCTCACGCGCACGGCATCCGCGTGCTGCTCGACGTGGTGATGAACCACACCGGCCCGGTGACGGAGCAGGACCCGGTGTGGCCGGCGGAGTGGGTGCGCACCGGCCCGCAGTGCACCTACAAGGACGCGCGCAGCACCATAACCTGCACTTTGGTAAAAAACCTGCCGGACATCCGCACCGACAGCAACAAGTCCGTCGCGCTGCCGCCGCAACTCGTGGCGAAGTGGAAGCGGGAAGGGCGCTACGAGCGCGAAGTGCAGGAACTCGACGCCTTCTTCAAGCGCACCGGCTACCCGCGCGCGCCGCGCTACTACCTGATGAAATGGCATGCCGACTGGGTGCGCAAGTTCGGCATCGACGGCTTCCGCGCCGACACCGTCAAGCACACCGAGCCGGGCGTGTGGAAGGAACTGAAAAAGGTCGCCAGCCAGGCCTTCGAAGACTGGAAGAAGGCGAATCCTGGTAAAAAGCTGGGCGACCTGCCGTTTTACATGACGGCCGAGACCTACGGCTACGAGATCGGGCACGCCCGCGCCTACGACCTGGGCGGCATGACGGTCGACTACCCGGCGCAGGGCTTCGACAGCATGATCAACTTCGCGATGAAGCGCGATGCGGCGGAAAGCTACGAAAAGCTGTTCAGCGCGTATTCGAGCGCGCTGCAGGGCCCGATGAAGGGCTCGTCGGTGCTGAACTACGTCAGCTCGCACGACGACGGCCAGCCCTACGATACGCTGCGCGAGCGCCCCTACGAGACCGCCAACAAGCTGCTGCTGGCGCCGGGTGCCGCGCAGATCTACTACGGCGACGAAACCGCGCGCCTGCTGAAGGTGGAGGGCGCCGAGGGCGACGCCACGCTGCGCTCGTTCATGAACTGGGACGAGCTGGCGGCGAACGCCCAGCGCGGCCTGAACCGCGTGGCCGACGTGCGCGAGCACTGGGCCAGGCTCGGCCGTTTCCGCCAGGCGCATCCGGCGGTCGGCGCCGGCGTGCACCACATGCTCCAGCACTACCCGTACACCTTCAAGCGTACGTATGAACAGGGCGGCGTGACCGACCGCGTGGTGGTCGCGCTCGACCTGCCGACCGACAAGCCGGTCGCGGTGCCGGTGACCGGCGTGTTCATGGACGGCCAGACCGTGCGCGACTGGTACTCGGGCACCACCGCCATCGTCAAGGGCGGCAAGGTGCAGTTCGCGACGCGCAACAAAGTGGTGCTGATCGGGCAGGAGTGAGAGCGGTCGCCATCGCATGAGCCGGGATGTCCGTGAACGGTGCGTCATACACGTAGGTGGGCGGCTCCACCCAGGTATGTGAACATCTGCGGCTTTAACGCCGCCCACGCGTTCAACTCCAGTTTGGAACGACGCGCTGCTTAAATGTCACGGGGTTTCTAGCGCTGGTTGAACGCGTGGACGGCGCACGCGCAGCGGGCGCGCAAGCCGGCGGGTAGCGTCGTCCACCCTACGTCCCTCCGGCCACATGGACGATTGCTCAAGAAACGCACCGGCACATCACGTCCTTGGCTTATCGGCTAGACTTTATGTCTTCGACAACCCGACTGACGCCGCCATGACGCCCACCCGCCTGTCCCGTTTTGCCTCGATCGCCGTCCTGTCTCTGGGCGCGATCACCGCCCACGCCGCCGACGCCGTTGACAAACCCGCCGCCTACGGCCCGGAACTCGAAGGGTTTACTTATCCGGCACCGGTCAAGCGCTTCGAGTTCACCTCGCAGCGCAGCAAGCTGCACATGGCCTACATGGACATCGCGCCGACGGGCAAGGCCAACGGCCGCACCGTCGTCCTCCTGCACGGCAAGAACTTCTGCGGCGCGACCTGGGAGGGCAGCATGAAGGCCCTGAGCGGGGCCGGCTACCGCGTCGTGGTGCCGGACCAGGTCGGCTTCTGCAAGTCGAGCAAGCCCCAGCACTACCAGTACACCTTCCAGCAGCTGGCCGAGAACACGCGTGCGCTGCTCGAATCGATCGGCGTCAAGGGCCCGGTCACGATGATGGGCCACTCGACCGGCGGCATGCTGGCCGTGCGCTACGGCCTGATGTTCCCGCAGCAGACCGAGCAGCTGGTGCTGGTCAACCCGATCGGCCTGGAGGACTGGAAGGCGCTCGGCGTACCGTCGCTGGGCGTCGATAAATGGTACCAGCGCGAGCTGCAGACCACGGCCGAGCGCATCCGCAACTACGAAAAGGCGACCTATTACGTCAACCAGTGGAAGCCGGAATACGAGCCGCCGGTGCAGATGCTGGCCGGGATGTACCGCGGGCCGGGCAAGGAGATCGTCGCCTGGAATTCGGCTCTCCTGTACGACATGATCTACACGCAGCCGGTGGTCCATGAATTCCCGTTGATCCAGATGCCGACGCTGCTGCTGATCGGCCTGAAGGACACGACCGCGATCGGCAAGGATGCGGCGCCGGAAGCCTTGCGGCCGAAGCTGGGCAACTACCCGGAACTGGCGCAGAAGGCGGCCAAGGCGATCCCGAAGGCGACACTGGTGAGCTTCCCGGACATGGGCCACGCGCCGCAGATGCAGGACCCGCCGGCCTTCCACGCGGCCCTGCTGAAAGGATTGAAGGCGCTGAGGTAAGTACCTATCCCAGTAGGGAATGAGTCGTTGCTGACGCGCCTGACAAGCGGGTGCTGCGTTGCTCGTCGTTGCGTGGCTCGCCACGCGGCCTCCTCACGCCTTGCTCCCGCTTGCCATGCATCGCCATCAACTTCCTCCTCCCTACCGGGATAGGTTCTGAATGCCGGTCTGGTAGCAATCAAACAATGCTATCCTACCCGGCTCCAGGCCTATCTCAGCCGTAAAGTTCAAGCGTAGAAGCATTGCAATGATCACCGAACCAGAAATCGAACAAAAAAACAGCCGTGCCACCTATGCCGACGGTCCGCGCCTGCTGGCCGACATCGGCGCCACCCATGCACGCCTGGCGCTCGAGACGGCGCCCGGCGTGCTGCGCCAGACGGCGGTGCTGCGCTGCGACGAGTACAGCGGCATCGTGCCGCTGCTGAACGCCTACCTGGCCGAGCACGGCGGCGAGCGCATCTCGCACGCCGCCTTCGCCATGGCCAATCCGATCAGCGGCGACCTGGTGCGCATGACCAACCGCGACTGGCAGTTCTCGACCGACGAAGTGCGCCGTACGATGGGCTGGTCGACGCTCCTGATCGTGAACGACTTCACGGCGCTGGCGATGGCGTTGCCGGGATTGAAAGCGGACGACGTGCTGCAGGTCGGCGGGGGTAAACCGCAGCCGCATGCCGTGGCCGGTGTGCTCGGGGCCGGCACGGGTCTCGGCGTGTCGGGCGTGATCCCGACCGCCGACGGTTTCGTCACCCTGGGCAGCGAAGGCGGCCACGTGAATTTCGCCCCGAGCGACGAGCGCGAATTCGCGATCCTGCAATATGCCTGGGGCGAGTGGCAGCACGTCTCGAACGAACGCATCCTGTCCGGCCCCGGCCTGGAACTGATTTACCGCGCGCTGGCGCAGAGGAACGGCGCGAATGGCACCACAGCCCCGACCCGCAATGCGGCGGAGATCGTCAGCTGCGCGCTCGAACAACATGATCCGCTGTGCCTGGAAGTACTGGAATGCTTCGCCGGCATGCTCGGCGGCGCCGCCGCCAACCTGGCGCTGACGCTGGGCGCCTTCGGCGGCATTTTCATCGGCGGCGGCATCGTGCCGCGCATCGCCCAATGGTTCGCCACCTCCCCGTTCCGCGCGCGTTTCGAGGCGAAAGGGCGCTTCTCCGAATACCTGTCGCAGATCCCGACCTACGTCATCATGACGCCGAACCCGGCGCTGCGCGGCGTCTCGACCATCCTCTCCGAGCACCTGCGCGGGCGCAGCGGCGCCAATACCCTGATGGAGCGCGTGCAGCATCTGCAGCACGAACTGTCGCCGGCCGAGCAGCGCGTGGCCGGCCTGGTGCTCGAGCACCCGCGCAAGGTGCTGTCGGAGCCGATCGCGGAAATCGCGCGCCTGGCCGATGTGAGCCAGCCGACCGTGATCCGCTTCTGCCGCTCGCTCGGCTTCCAGGGCCTGGCCGAATTCAAACTGAAATTCGCCGGCAGCCTGACCGGCTCCATCCCCGTGCGCCACAGCCAGGTGCGCATGAGCGACAGCACTCATGACCTGTCGGCGAAGGTGATCGACAACACGGTGTCGGCCATTTTGAAATTCCGCGACGGGCTCGACGTGCACGCGATCGACCGCGCCATCGAGCTGCTGCGCCACGCCAGCAAGGTCGAGTTCTACGCGATGGGCAACGCGCGTGTCGTGGCGCTCGACGGCCAGCACAAGTTCTTCCGCTTCCGCATCCCGACCACGGCGCACGGCGATTCCCACCTGTTCACGCTGGCCGCCGAACTGCTGAAACCGAACGATGTCGTGATCGCCATCTCCACCGCGGGACAGGCCCCGGAACTGCTGTCGGCGGTGGACGCCGCACGCAACGCCGGCGCCAGTGTGATCGCCATCACCAGCAGCAAATCGGCACTGGCGAAGAAGGCGCACGTGTGCCTGGCGGTGGATCACACCGAGGACAGCACGACCTTCCTGTCGATGATCTCGCGCATCCTGCAGTTGCTGCTGATCGACATCATGGCGGTCGGGATTTCGCTGGGAAGCCAGGCGGAGCAGGATGGGGATATCGAGGCGAGGAAGCTGCTGATTTCGCACCTGGATGTGTGAACGCCCCAGGACCGTAACCCGCTGCGGCGAACCGGGCGGAGAAAGGACAATCACCATGATCGTTCCATGCACCTCTACCGCGCAGCCCGGATGGCTGGACCTCCGGCAGGCACTCTGGCCAGGCCTGGCGGCCGAGCACCTCGCCGAGATGCAGTCTTTTCTCGATTGTCCCGACAAATACGCGCAGTTCCTTGCCTATGGACCGGACGGCCAGCCAGCGGGCTTCGTGGAAGCGGCACTGCGCACCGACTACGTCAACGGAACGGACGGCTCGCCGGTCGCCTTCATCGAGGGGATCCACGTCGCGCCACAGCACCGGCGCCAGGGCATCGGCAGGTCGCTGGTGGACATCGTGGTCGCGTGGGGCAGGGCGCGGGGTTGCAGCGAGCTGGCATCGGATGCGCTGCTGGAGAACGAAGCCAGCCATGCCATGCACCGTGCGCTCGGATTCGAGGAAACGGAGCGCGTTGTCTTTTTCCGAAAGCCGATCGCCCCGTCATCCGCCGATCCAGGGTCGTTACCCCGGTGAAGCGGGCGCAGCGGCCGGCTGCGCAAGCGGGATGACGGGCGGCGGCGGGCGCCGGCCCGTGGCTCGGGACTCAGGGCTGGAACGGCGGGACACCTCGTGTCGCGCCGGCGCCGACATCTACACGACCTGTGTCGGCAAAATTCTCACGGTTTGTCTCCAGCCCGCCAGCAGTCCATCCGGGTCGGGAGGGAGGGTATCGGGTGCAGCGCCATTGCGCGCCATCCCGGCGCGTACCACAGCACCCCGATCACTCTTCGACGAACACCACGGCCGTACGCGCCGGAATGCTGAAGCTGCCCTTCATGCTGTCGAAACCGGCCGTCGCGGCACGCTTGTCGCCGGCCGTCGCCGCCGTGTGTACCGGATGCAGGCGCAGGCGCTTGCCGACTGCCTGCGGATCGACGACGACGTGCGCGGCCTTGTCCACATTGATGAAGTAGCGCAGGCCCGCAAAGCCCGCACCCGCATAATCGCGTCCATCCAGGTGCGCCGCGATCACGGTCGGCTCCTGCCGCGGGCCGACGTTGAAGAAGCGCAGGCGCCGCTTGACGTCCTCGGCGCTGCGCATCCGGAACAGCGTCGAGCCGGCGCGGATCGCCAGCAGGTCGCGGAAGGCGTCACGCGTGAAGGCGATGTCGGCGGGCGTGGGAACCAGCTTCGGATTGCCCAGCAGCGGCTTGAACAGCGGCCAGTCCTTCGCATTGTCGGAGGCTGGCGGCAGTCCGGTGCCGAAATGATTCGTCCGGTAGGTCCAGTCGACCCGGTTGAACCAGTCGCCCGAATTGAAGCTGTTGCGGTCCAGGGACTTGGAACGCAAGATGTCGACGCCGGCGTGGAAGTAGGCCACGCCCTGGCTGAAGGCGTTGATGGCCAGGCCCAGCACCTGCACGCGGGCGCGGTCCGCGGTGGAGGTGGCGACGGGCAGCTTCAGCGCGTTGGCGTCGTACAGGGTCTGGTTGTCGTGGTTCTCGACATAGTTCACCGTCTCGCCCGGTTCGCTGGCGTAGCCGGCCGGCTGGCTGCCGTAGGGGATGTCTTCCGGCTTGCGGACCGTGCCCTCGAAGGTGGTCAGCGGATAGCTGCGCAGAGTGCCGGCCAGGCCGATGCGGATCATGTCGGCGGCCGCCATCAGGTCTTTTACTGGCCGGGTGCCGGCGCGGGCATTCGCGTCATACACCAGGCCGTTGATATAGCCCTGCTGCCTGATGACCGCGTTACCGCCGTCGCCTGCGCCGCCGCCGCGCGCCGCATCGCGCGCGCGGTCGCTGAAGGTGCCGATGCCGCTGCCGTTGAGCGACAGCTGCGAGGCCTGTACGAAGCGGGCGCCGTCCGCCACCTCGCCGAAATTCCAGCCTTCGCCGATCAGCTGCACGCGCCGGCCTGCCGCCTTGTCCACGCGCGCCTGCAGGCTTTCCATCGCCGCGCGCGGCTGGTGCCCCATCAGGTCGAAGCGGAAGGAGTCGATTTTATAGTGCTTCACCCACAGCTCGGCTGAGTCGATCATCAGCCTGGCCATCATCGTGTTCTCGGTGGCGGTGTTGTCGCAGCAGGTCGACTGCGCGATGCTGCCGTCGGCCATCAGCCGGTGGTAGTAGCCGGGCACGACGCGGTCGAGCACCGATTTTTCGTTCTGGCCGGCGATGAAGGTGTGGTTGTAGACCACGTCCATGCCCACGCGCAGGCCGGCGCCGTGCAGGTTCATCACCATCGCGCGGAATTCACGGATGCGTTTTGCGCCGTCGGCCGGATCGCTGGAGTAGCTGCCTTCGGGGGCGTTGTAGTGGTACGGGTCGTAGCCCCAGTTGAAGCAGTCGGTGTCGGCGGTATGCCGAACCAGCGCCTGCTGCGATCCGCTGTCGGGCCCGCCCTGCGGCGCCGGCACCGCGCAGTTCACCTCGGGCACGCTGGCGATGTCGTACACCGGCAACAGGTGGATGTCGGTCAGGCCGGCCCTGGCCAGCGCCGACAGGTGCTTCATGCCGTTCGACCGGGTTTCGCCAAAGGCCGCATACTTGCCGCGGTTCGGCGCGCTGACGGTGGGGTCGGTCAGCGAGAAGTCGCGCACGTGCAGCTCGTAGACCACCATGTCGGTCTGCGCCTTGACCGTTTGCGGCGCCGGAGCGCTGTCCCAGCCCTTTGGCTTCAGGGCCGGCGCATCGAGGCGTGCGATGTAGCTGCGCTTCGAATCGGCGGTCAGGCTGATCGAATAGGGATCGGTGACCATGTTGCGCACCACGCCGGCCCCGTCGACCACGACATCGAGCGCGTACTTGTAATACTGGCCCGACAGGTCGGCAGCGGCGCTCGCGTTCCAGACGCCGGTTTTCGGGTCGAGCGCCATCTGCCTGATGCTGCTCGCGCGTGCGCTACCGCTGGCGTAGGTGCACACGGCAACCTGCTGCGCGGTCGGCGCCCACAGGCGAAAGCCGGTGCGCTGCCCGGTAACGGTGACGCCAAGGCCGTCCACGTTACCGGCGGCGGCGTAGATGTCATCGAGTGCGCCCGCAACCTGCAGGCGGGTGGCCGCATTCACCGTGCCGTCCAGCGCTTCTTGCACCAGCACCAGCTGTTCGCGGTGCAGTGAACGCAGGCGCGCCAGGTCGGCATCCTGTAACGCCAGGACCGGGCCGGCCCCCACGTACTTGAAGCGCGCTGCGGTGGCCGCGGGAACCGCGCCCGCGAACACGTCGAGCGCGACCGAACCAGCGGCGCCGCTGACCTTGCTGCCCGGCGTGGCGACGATGGCCGCCGCCGGCGAGTGATACAGCCGGAAGCGGGCGCCCTTGTCGGCGCCGGGCCATTTCACCAGGCGGCGGTCGAGCCAGACGGCGCGCGACTCGAGCTTGGCTGGCGCGGCATGCTGCACCGACTGGAAAGCGGGGCTGTCGCAAGCCTCGATCGGTACCGCCGCCTGCACGACGGAGGAAAGGGCGCTGGCTGCCAGCAGTGCGGTGGTGCGGATACTCATCGATTCAAGCCTTGACTGCGGTTGCGGGTAGGGCGACGGTTGCGGCGTCGCGATAGTTGTTGACCATGCGGTAGCGGGTCGCGTACCAGCCGAAGGCCAGCGCCGCGAGGAAGGCAAAGGCCGCGAAGAAGTACATCTGGAAGGCGATCACGCTAAAGCCGGTGCCCGCAATATAGTTCAGCACCGCGTCGTTCTTGACGCTGGCGTTCACGATCAGCACCCACAGGCCGCCGACCGTCACCGCCAGGCTCCAGAAGGCCATGATCGCGCCCTTCATCGAAGCCGGAGCCTGGCTGTAGGCGAATTCGAGGCCGGTGGCCGAGACCAGCACCTCGCCGAAGGTCAGCAGCGCGTACGGCAGGATCTGCCACGCCATCGAGGTGGCGGTGCCGCCGTCCATCACCACCTGGATGGAGCCGATAACGACCCACGACAGCGCCGAGAAGGCGATGCCGGTGGTCATGCGGCGCAGCGGGGTCGGCTCGATGCCGATGCGGCGCAGCGCCGGGTACAGCACCAGGTTATTAAACGGGATCAGGATCATCACCAACAGGGGATTCAATGCCTGCATCTGGGCCGGCGCAAAATCGCGGCCGAACAGCGAAAACGTGGTCATCGAATTGGCCTGCACGATCCAGGTCGATGCCTTCTGGTCGAACAGCGACCAGAACGGCGTGACCAGCGCGAACACGATCAGGATGCGCAGAACCGCGCGCACGCCGTCGACCGCTTCGTCGGGGTGCAGGCCGCGCGCGCGCTCGAGCTGCATCGAGGCGCCGATACCGCCGCCGGCCAGCAGCAGCACCAGTGCGGTGCAGGCGGCGATGACGAAGCCCCACTGCAGCGACATTGCCAGCGAGGCGACCGCGCCGGCGGCGGCAACCAGGGCCAGCGTCAGGCCGGGACGCCCGGCGCCGGGCACTTGCGCCAGCAGGGCAGTGCGCGCCACGTTCATGAACGAGTGCGGATTGGGCGGCGCCGGCGGCACGTGCACGTACTTCTTGTTACCGAGCCAGAAAATGACGGTCGCGATGAACATCAGGATGCCGGGCACGCCGAAGGCGACTGCGGCGCCGTAGTCCTTGAGCAGGATCGGCATGAACAGCGAGGCGAAGAACGAGCCGAAATTGATGATCCAATAGAAGGCGTCGAAGACGACCTTGGCCTTCTCCTTGTTGGTCTGGTCGAACTGGTCGCCGACGAACGACGAGACCAGCGGCTTGATGCCGCCGGAGCCGAGCGCGATCAGGAACAGGCCGAAGTAGAAGCCCTTCAGGTTGTCCTCGAAGGCGGCGAGGCAGGCATGGCCGGCGCAGTACACGAGGCTGAGCCAGAACACGGTGTTGTATTTGCCGAAGAAGCGGTCGGCCAGCCAGCCGCCCAGCAGCGGGAAGAAGTACACGCCGATCACGAAGGTGTGGAATACGTGCTTGGCTTCGCCGGTGCGCTCGGCTTCCGGCAGCATCAAGAGCAGCGACGAGATCAGGAACGGCGTCAGGATGTTGCGCATCCCATAGAAGCTGAAGCGCTCGCAGCCCTCGTTGGCGATGATGTACGGGACCTGGCGGGGCATGCGCCCGTTGCCGGTTTGCGGTGCGGACTGCGTCATGGCGGCTCCATCGTCAGTTGACCAGACGCGATGCTATGCCGAGCTTGGCATCTTTTGCAATAAAAACTTGCACGGGGCCTGACGTAGGGTGGGCACCCCCTGCCCACGCGGGTGCG